>CAZGFQ010000104.1:0-1542 GCA_964525185.1 uncultured bacterium | reverse complement strand
GATCAGTATCATCGGTTTCACATCCAATAAAAAATAATGTAAGTGTAATTAATAATATATGTTTCATTTTTTTGCCCTTTATTTTAAAAGAGTAATTGTTTTGGTGATTGTGTTCTGGCTTGATGAGGCTTTAACCATATAAAAGCCTGATGGAACTTGTTGCCCTTGATTGTTTAATCCGTTCCATGTAATGGAATTCGTTCCGCTAACAAAATTTTCATTTGAAAATGTTTTAACAGCCTGTCCTTTTAGATTAAGTATTTCTAAGCGAACATTGTGAACGTCAGCTATAGTAACCAACAGTGTTATTGCTGGGTTAAATGGGTTCGGAAAAGCACCTGATATATTTAATTGCGTTGGTATATTCATTATATCATCCACGCCAAGTAATTGCACATCAACTGTGGATTCTTCTGCAATAAATCCGCTTTCATTTGTTTGTGACGAAACAAGTGTAATGGTTGAATTGGTTTCAGATGTTTCGTTTGCAGTAAATACCAAATTTGCGATTAAATTATCACTTTCATTTGTTTCTGGGCTCGCTACAATTAATCTTAAACTTCCATTATTTTCTACATTTATCGTGGTTGCTCCATCCCAAGATTCTTCAAAATCAACGCGATCAAGCGTTAAGGATGTATTGTCAAAAACTATGCTTAAATCAACAGAAATAACATTTGATAATGCGCTGACGGAAACAGGGACTGTAATTCCATCATCAGAATAAATAGGCGCGTCTAACATATAATTGGCGGCTCCGTCTAAAAGTCCATCTATGTTTGGGTATGGAAGTTCAATGGTGCTATTAATGGCCATTTTTAATAATGATAAATCTAAAGGTGAAACTGTGCTGTCTTGGCTTACATCAGCCTCATACATTTGTTCTTCTGAAAATTCCTGCATCCCATAGAAATAAAACATCATATAAGTAATATCTGTAAAGTTTAACATTCCGTTTAAATCTACGTCTCCTATGGGTCCTTCTATAGGTGCTGGCTCAACAATAATGGTTCCCCATAAACTGGTATTTCCCGGGTTGGTGCCACAATGAAAAAGGTATGTTCCTTCTTCTTCAAGAGAAAATGTTGCAATCGGATTGCTTGAATTAACAGTAACTGTTGGAAAATGCACGGGAGATGTAGTGCTTCCTTGACCTGATGTCATGGGGTGAGGTCCACCGCCGCCATATTCAAATGTAATTTCTTGTCCGGGCTCAACAGTCATGGTTGATGATGGTGTTATGCCAGAATGGGCAAGATGCATGTATGCTTCTTGGGCAAATGTAATTTGCGTCATTATAATGAGCGCACATATATATTGATAAAATTGTTTCATGGAATTCCTCCTCAGAAATATTAATAGGCAGACATTTTACGACCAAATATCTATTAAAACGCTTCCTTTGCGTTATTTACTTACTCGTTTCTTCTAGCGGTTTTTTGCTATTATTTTGATCAATAATAATTTATTATTCCACTTTGTTTAATTTAAGGGTCATGACTAGAATGCTTAAGACAAAAGGCTGTAAGTTCTTATATGGCA
>CAZGFQ010000103.1:0-1594 GCA_964525185.1 uncultured bacterium | reverse complement strand
ACTTTAACTGGATACCGGATCAAGTCCGGTATGACAATAATTCTATAATATCTACAATTTAAAATAATGTTGTCATTCCGTGCAGAGTCACGGAATCCATCTAACGATTTTCAATCAAACTTCAAGTAGATACCGGATATTTTCAGTGAAAATTCCGGCATGACAAGGGACAAATGATTGGGCCTTACTTCCCCGCAATAAGCACCATGGCAATCACTTGGGCAAAATCTGCAAATATGCCTGCTATATCTCGAGCAAGCTCCGTTTTATTAATAGGTTCTTCTTCCTTCTTTGTTGCAATTGTAATAATAGAACCGTCAGGGATTTTTGGACTCCATGGCACCCATTTACTATGTCTTCTTGACGTTCCATCTGGGAATTGAATATAGACATTTGCCACATCTGCATCAGGTGTATAATCCCCTGAATTTGAAATGTAATAACGTAAATTTTCTCCTTGAATATATTTGTAGGCTCCCGGGCTGTTGACTTCCCCGCGGATATAAATCAATTCAGGATGTTCACGAATGGAAATCTTATCCCCATTTTTCACTGTAAAATTATCTTTTGATTTTGGATTTTTTAATATTTTCTCATAGGATAATTGAATATCAACGCCTGCTCGTGAAAAGGACGAACCCATGGGGTATGCTTCTGGACGAATACCGCCAGCCCGTTCAATAATATCTGTAATGGTTTCATTCTGAGATTGAATCACGTAAGAACCAGGATACCAAACAGCTCCATCCACCGAAACTGTTTTCTGCATTAAGAATTTAGGATCGGGACGAACGGTTATTATGTCATAAGGCTGAAGGAAAAACATTCCATTTCCTGGTTTAATTGGTTTCACCATTTGACTTTTCTTCATCCCATTTTCATTGATGATACACAATTCTTCATCCATTGCCATTGTTAAAATGGTCGCATATGTTTCAGAATCTGTATTATTGGGATCAATACGAGCCACTTCCACTTTATATCGATATACATTTTCACTGATGCCCCCAGCTTCCAAAATCAAATCTTTGAGGCACATTTTATCTTTTAATTCATATTTCCCGGGATTCTTAACAGAACCATTAATCGTAAGTGGTTTAATAGATATAAACACATCTTTGTTATAGATTTTAATCATATCATCAGGTTCTAACAGAAAATTGACTTTTGATTCGGGTGAGTCTAAAAGTTCGCCCAAATTAAATTTTGAAATTGTTCGTGTTATTTGATCATCATTAAGCCTTAATAAATCAGCTCGTTCTAGGTGGGCTTTTTCTTTCCATTCTTTATCTGAAAAACCACCCGTTTTAAATAACAAGTCATAGGCGGTCATATTTTCTTCAAAAAGTTCATATCGGCCAGGTTTTTTTACATGTCCTGAAACGGATGCATATTTGGTGGTTCCCTTCACATCTGATAAAGAATAAATCTGTATAGCATCATTCGACTTTAATAATTCATTTGCCAATCCATTTTTGTCCAATACTAATCCAAGGTTAAATGGAATAATTTCCTTAGTTACACTGTCATCACTGACTCTTACTAATTCCGCTCGTTTCAAATAGGCACGTTTCTTGAATTCATCATCTACAAA
>CAZGFQ010000102.1:0-1637 GCA_964525185.1 uncultured bacterium | reverse complement strand
ACCAAGGAAATTACATTCCCATCATCTCGCCAAATTAATAACCAATCCGGTTCTAAATGGCACTCATAATGGTGAATCCAATTCCCTTTTAAACGATGAGATTGATACTTTGCAGGAATTTCTTTACCTTTTTCTAATAATAAGATTACATCTTGTATCAGTTTAATTTTCTTTTGCTGTTTCTTTATCCGCTTTAAATCTTTTTTGAATCTACTTGTGACCGTTATAGTCTTTTTCATTTATCAGCGATGCCCAACTTATCAAACATTTCATCCGCATTTTCATAAGTGGTCATATTTTGATTCAACTCTGAATCCAAAAGTGCTTGAATCGTTTCTTCACTTGGGATTCGAACTTCGAAAGGAAGCCCTTTTTCTATAATGACTCTTCTTAAAAAAAGATTTATAGCTTCAGAAGTAGTCAGTCCTAAATGTTTTAAAATTATTTCTGCTTTCTTTTTTGTATCCGGTTCTGTCCTGATGCTAATATTGGCTGTTCTCATAATAATCTCCTTTAATGTATTGCGAATGTATTACATTATTCATACATCTAACAAGTGCTTTCATCACGAGTGAGACTGAAGGATGAGTTTGGTGATTCCTTTGTTGATGAGATTGCTTCGTCACCTGTTAAAATAGAATTCTCGCAATGCTAATGTTTTGTATCATCAAGAATTCTTCTTCAAATTCGCCAAGCGTTTAATGGCATCTTTTCGTTTTAGGAGTTGCTCGTCCCCGTCCTTAGGAATAATTTAGGAGCACATTAGTACAAATTCATTATTAATTCATTCCTGGTTTATAAGATGTTTTTAGATGCTTTAAAATATCGTCTAAATTCATCCAAACAGGTTTCATTTTTTCTTGAGAGAATAATAGAGATTGATCATTATAATGTTTAGATAAACTATCCTGCGTAGCCGAGCCAAAAGAATTGATACTTTCAGCGCTTACATTCCCATCTGCGTCCCATTCTACCATTTGGAAATAACAATCGCCCGAATATCCAATTAATTTATCCTTTTCCCATTTAGAGTAAATGGCACGAACAATATCAGGACCGCCACTTAACGGATATGAAACATTTCCCCGTTCTAATCTTTGAACATCACCGAGAGCGACATCTAACTTTCCGTAATGTGTCATTAATCGATTTGCGGCCATATTCATTCTATTTAGAATTTTATCATAATTATAATTGTACTTATTTTTATTAAATTTGAGCTTAAATGTCATGATAGCAAGGGTCGCATTTTGATTATTGGCATCTACTTTCAAATTCCAATTTTTTATTATATTTATTGCTTCAAGATTTTGCGAATTCTTTATTGAATATTCTGTTACAAATCTATCTCTAACTTCAGCCATAAGAGATTTTTCCGAATAAGATACATCATATTTGTAATTATAAAAATCTTCTTTCGAAATGGATGAATCGACGCCAAATGTTTCCAACATTCGAAGAGCCCTATTTGTTTGATGAGTTTCAACACCAGAAGCAGTTGTTATATTTGATGAAATATCTGATAATTTTCCTGTTGCTAAAAATGGATTGCTATTCCCATTTTGGAAAAATCCAGAAGGTGGATTTGTTGTCTGAGGTAAATCGCTAAATGAAAGATAATCTGTCCATAAAGTTTG
>CAZGFQ010000101.1:0-1640 GCA_964525185.1 uncultured bacterium | reverse complement strand
CAAAAGGAATTAATTCTGGGAATGATTTTTTTGAACCTCCAACATGTAAAATTTTCGCCATTGAATTAAACCCGTATAGATCCTAACGTTTCAATAATTTCGGATAATGTGGTGTCCCCTCTTTTTGCTTTGACTAAACCATCTTCTAATAGAGTAATCATACCATTTTCGATAGCTTTTTCTCGAATAACGTATCCTGGTTTTTGCTCTAAAACAAGTTGGGCAATTTCATTGTTCATAATTAACAATTCATAAAGTCCAATACGGCCACTGAATCCTGTATTTCTACAAGATAAACACCCTTTCCCTTTATAAAGTGTCATAGTTTCAGATTCATCTAAGCCTACTTTTCTTAATTCGGTCGAATCCGCTTCGTAAGGTTCTTTGCAAGATTTACAAATTCGTCTGACCAATCTTTGGGCAAGAATTCCTTTTACAGTAGATGTAATTAAAAATGGTTCAATATTCCAATTAAGTAATCGTGTAAATCCTGATGCAGCATCATTGGTGTGAATGGTACTAAAGACTAAATGCCCGGTCAATGCAGCTCGAATAGCAAGTTCAACTGTTTCTTCATCACGAACCTCCCCAACCATAATGATATCTGGATCTTGTCTTAAAATCGAACGAAGTGCTGATGCAAAGGTGACACCCGATTTTGTATTTACTTGAGCTTGGTTAATATTTTCTAAATCATATTCTATTGGGTCTTCAATTGTAACGATATTGACGTCTTGTGTTTCTAATTTATTAATAGTAGAATAAAGTGTTGTTGTTTTTCCACTCCCAGTTGGTCCTGAAACGAGAATAATGCCTTCACCTCCAATCCGCATTTCATTATATAATTCCAGTGGTTCTGGTTCAAATCCTAAATCGGCTAAAGAGTGAATGGCTTCTGAAATATTTAAGAGCCGAAGAACCGATTTTTCACCATATAAAGTTGGATAAGTGGAAATTCGTAAATCAAGTCGATCATTTTCTGTAATAAAAAGTATCCGTCCATCTTGAGGCCGTCTTGCTTCTGCAATATCCATATTGGCCATAATTTTCAACCTTGAAACCAACGCAGTTGATATAGATATAGGTAAACTTTGAAATTCTTGAAGGCGTCCATCAATTCGAAAACGAACTCGAATATCATCTTCGCGAGGTTCAATATGAATATCACTCGCATCATATTTTTGACTTTGTTCTATTATGCGGTTAATTAATTCAACTACCTTTGATTCATCAAATAACTCGCTCATATTGGTTTGCTCAGAATCTTCATCGGAAATTGAATTAACAAATTTTGACATGCCATAATGAAGATCAATTGCATTTTCTAAATCAAGCGTTGTTACGATTATCGGTTCAACTTTTAATCCTGTCACTTCTCGGATTGCATTGATGGGTGCTGAATCTAATGGATCGGATAAAGCAATATTTAAAGTTCCCTGTAATTCAAATAAAGGAAGGACCTTAAATTCACGAATAATTTTTTCTGAAACGAGTTTAATGGCTTCAAGATCAATAGTAAAAGTTCTTAGATCAATATAAGGGACCTTTAACTGGTGGCTTAAAATATGATTTCGATCAACTTCATCTAAATACCCTTTTTGTATAAGCAAATTTCCCAAGTAATCACTGGATGTAATTTG
>CAZGFQ010000100.1:0-1720 GCA_964525185.1 uncultured bacterium | reverse complement strand
AAAATCGTTATGGCCGATGCCTTCAAGGTTGAAGTTCACCACTTGGATTGTATTTACATTCATTGCTGGTTTCTCCTTTAAGGTTGATACATTAGGGGATGGAGCCGCACAGGACTGAATAACCAATAAGCCAGAGCCTATTAGAATCAAGACTTCCATATAGCTTTATTCATTCCGTTGACTATTAAAGGTGTCTTGTTGTGGTGCATCTTGAATCGGGTACGGGTCAGAGATTGCATAATTGGTTCTCTGTCTCCACTCATGATGAATGTTCTTTACTTTAATATTTTCCCATTCAGAGTGTTTGGAACAATACAATTGTGTTGTTGTACCAATTTTAATAAATGCTAAATCCTTTATCTGAGCAGAATTATATTCGTGTAACTTGAATTTAGTATCAATCAACGGATAGGTCATTTTACGTGCACAACCAGTCATAAAAACAATTAGTAAGAATAGGATTGATAAATGTTTTAATGCTTTTTTCATTCTCATCTCCTTTTATTTTGTGAATCTTCGAAAGATTACAGAATTTTTTAACTATAAAGAAGAAATTTATTTAAATCATTATTACATAAAATTAACTGCGAATTACTACAACTTCATTGTGATAGAAACAACAATAGTATCACCATCCGATATATTTTCACTTTTACGAACAGCAGCTTTTAAGGGCAATACGTAAGAGTTTTTCTTTTTATTGGGGAAAATGGAAGTTTTCCAAGGTGTTTCTCCTAAAGAAACATCAACCGGAATGGATCCCCAACCTTTGGATGTATACCCGAAAATATCCTTGATTTCTTTCCCAAGAGATACGGGTAATGTAATAAAATGCCATGAACCTTTTTCTGTATTATAAAGCCATACCTTATTTTCAAACTCAAAGGAAATACGTTGATCCAAAATACTTTAAATCTATTAACCTAATTCTTCAAATTCGCCAGTTTCTTTATTTTTCAGACAATTATCATGAGAAAAATATCGTCCATTCATCGCAATATATACGCCCGGTTCCAGTGTTTGTGCAAATGCAAGGGCGCTTCCCAAATTAAACATTCCATCCGAACTTCCAAATTTATAGGGAATCATTGCGCCTGTTATTACGATTGTTTTGTTTGAAACAAGATTGGCTATGACACCGGCAGTACGAACTAAAGTATCTGTTCCGTGGGTAACCACAATTTGATCATATTGGGATGATATACACTGTTGAGCAATTGTTTCACGATCTTGTTCAGACATGTCTAAACTATCAATCATCATGAGCGTGTCCACCTGAATGTTTAATCTCGATCGCCCAAGTGAAAGCATTTCTGGAAGATGGGAATCTTTAAAAAATAATTTTCCTGTTAATTCGTTATACTCTTTATCAAATGTGCCACCAGTTAATAATATTTGAATTGCCATAAGTGTGTCTCTAAAGGATTAATGAGAGAATGAAATTACAAATAAGACTATTGAAATGATAAAGAAGATGATTCCAAAGATGGGGTAATATTTTCGTTCTTTTTCTACATTATATTTGAAAGGAAGTTTATTAAGTACGTATTGTTGAAATTGAAAAACGGTATCTGGTTTAAGAAGAAGGAAAAGTCCGGAAAAAAGAAAAATGAAACCACGCATTACATTTGGAATATCCATACGATAAAATTACCTACAATATCATATTCATATGAAACGATTATTATTGGCTAAATTTTATGACGAGAATAAGGATTAT
>CAZGFQ010000099.1:0-1832 GCA_964525185.1 uncultured bacterium | reverse complement strand
GCTCTTGGAATTTTTCTACTATATCTGCGGTACCGTCTGGAGAATTATCATCCACAATGAGCAAATGAAAGTTTTCCTCAAGGGTAAATACATGCTCAATGAGTTCAGCAATATTTTTACTTTCGTTATATGTGGGAGAAATGATCAGTTTTTTCATATTTCAGTATGACTCTTAGCAGCTTTTATGTCTAAAACAGTATCTGAAGGTGTAAAATTAAAATCATTTTCTAACTTTTTCGTAATTAATCCGCATTTTAACGGTCGTTGTGCAGTTTGGTTCAATTCTTTTGTTGTTATGGGTTCAATCAATGATGTGTTCAATTCATACACATTAGCAATCATACATGCAAAATCATAGCGATTTATCACATGTGAACTTCCGTGATGATAAAGACCATTTGCATCATGTTTAATCAATGTTTCAATCACATGACCTATATCGACAGTCCATGCAGGATTATTCCATTGGTCTGCAACAATGCGAATGTGTCTATTATTTTGTAATTCATCTACGACCCAATCAGCAAAACTCGCCTTAAAATTTCCACCGATGTTCCATACAACATTGGTTCGGAGAATGACCCAATCTTTTGATAATTTGCGTACACTCTCTTCACCTTCCAGTTTTGTTTTGCCATAAACATTGAGTGGATTGACATCATCTTCCTCGATATAAGGTCCATTCTCTCCGTCAAAGACATAATCCGATGAAACAAAAATAAATTTTCCGGAGAAGTGATTTAATAGATTTTCCGTTCCTTGCACATTAATGAGTTGCGCTTGGTCCGGATTCCGCTCACAACCGTCCACATTTGTCATAGCAGCTAAATGAACAATCACATCCGGCTTTTCTGCTTCCAACAGATCCTTTACATGAAGTTCATTCGTTATATCAAGAATCGTGAAATTTTCTTGATCACCTTGTGGAAAAATATCCGTTCGCATGACATCATAATCATTTAGTTGAAGCGATGCACCTAATTGACCAGATGAGCCTGTAATTAAAACTTTTTTCATGATGATTCTTCCACATAAAACGTATGAGCAATAATATCCAGTTGCCTTAGTAGTAAATATTTATCATCACCTGGATTAAAAATCAATGCATGTATATAATATGTTCTGTCGGTAATTCCGTCATAAAAGGTGTAAGCAATGAATGGTCCACCTTGCGATTCTTCCAACGACTCCCATAATCCGGTTATGCGCCAGCCTGACCAATCATTAAACAAAGTAGGGCTAATCTTAAATTTGTAATCTGTGTACTGAATATGACCAAAGATTCGCTGGGGAATTTCACGGGAAAATTGTTCTGCATCGATTATGTTTTGAATGACCATTCCTTCTTCCCAATGAAAGACGAGCCAGCGAAATGGTTCTTCTTTACCGATCCATAATATGCTCGTTTCTACGCTGTCCTGAACAACTGTAAAACCCCATGGAATTAGTAAACTGAACCCATGTTTTTTTAATACCTTTTGTTCTAGTTCTTCTTTTCGTGCTCGCTTAAATAAAAATCTGCTTTGGCGTTCAATAAATTGATTTTCAAAATTTTCATAAATTTCCAAACCCTGTATTTCTACTGCTGATACTATCGATTCCATGGAATTTCCATTAATTAACAGCATGGTCTGTAATTTTGCATAGGGTTCATGTGTCTGGATAAATGGATTATTCTTTTTTGAACGTAAATATGATTCTTCGGGCAAAATTGATTTCACCAGACGTGTACCGGGATTTGTCAAATCATCATTGATGGATAGTGCAATAAGATTGGGATGATGGCGTACATTTTCGAGATCGCTGGGTTTAACGAATTTGGCTTTGTAATA
>CAZGFQ010000098.1:0-1885 GCA_964525185.1 uncultured bacterium | reverse complement strand
GAATCCTTCCGTTTTAACAGAATTAACAATACATATACAATCGGCAATCGATAATTCTGATGTTAGTGTTATTGTATTAACGGGAAGTGGTGATAAAGCTTTTATTGCCGGTGCAGATATAAAAGAAATGTCTCAAATGACAACAAAGGAAGCTTATTCTTTTGGTCAATTAGGCAAAAAGTTAGGTGATACCATTGAACATTCGCCTAAGCCAGTGATTGCAGCGGTGAATGGATTTGCATTAGGTGGCGGATGTGAAATTAGTTTAGCATGCCATCTACGTTTTGCGTCTGAAAAGGCTAAATTTGCACAGCCCGAAGTAAAATTAGGCATTATTCCAGGTTGGGGAGGCACACAGCGCTTACCTAGAATTGTTGGAAAAGGAATAGCAACTGAACTCATTATTGGTGGTCATATGATTGATGTTCAAGAAGCGCACCGTATTGGGCTTGTTAACCGTGTTTTTTCTAGTGATGCCCTCTTAGAAGAAACGAATTCTTTTGCACAATTAATCGTTAAAAATGGACCTCAAGCAGTTGCAGAATCTTTAAGGTGTATTAACGAATCATCCGAAAGAACATTGTCTGATGGATTATCCCATGAAGTGAATTCTTTCGCACAATTATTTTCTACAGAAGAAACGAAAGAAGGGTTGACGGCCTTTGTAGAAAAACGTCCAGCACAATTTAGATAATTCATTGTGAAACGAACGGTCATCTTGGCAATTGGCGCCTTTAACTATATTTTAAGTAAGACCGGAAATATGTTGCTTCGATATAAACCAGACGAAGTTGTTGCAATCATTGACCCCACTAAAGCTGGAGAAACATCTGATAGTGTTTTAGGATATGGTGGAGAAATTCCTGTCGTTTCAAATTTTAAAGAAACACTCCCATTTAAGCCGAATTCTCTTGTGATTGGAAATGCACCGCAAGGTGGAATCATTAATAAAGCATATCGTCATGAAATAAATCAAGCTATTAACGCAAAATGCGATATTTATAGTGGAATGCATGTTTTCCTAAATGATGATCCTTCTTTTTCAAAATTAGCTGAAATTAATCAAATATCGTTGGTGGATTTACGTCGACCTCCAAAACAAAACCATTTTCCAAAAGGATTATGGAAAAACCGATCTTATCCTGTTATGTTAATTGTGGGTACTGATTGCGATACAGGCAAAATGACCACCGCATGGGAAATCAAAACCCGAATGAAAGACTATGGGAAACAGGTTTCTTTTTTAGGTACAGGGCAAACGGGTATTCTACTGGGTGAATCAGGTGTGCCAGTAGATGCCATTGTTTCAGATTTTATGGCTGGGGAAGTTGAATATTATATTGATCAAATAAGTCATGGAATTGATATGGTCGTTGTTGAAGGCCAAGGCGCCATTAGTAATTATGCCTATTCTGGAGTCACACTTGGGCTTTTGCATGGAGCGATGCCCGATTTTATGATAATGACACATGATCCGGGGAGAGATTTAGATGTATTAGATTATCCAATGCCAGATATACAAGAAATGATGGATTTACATATTGAATTGTTAAAACCATTTAAAAAATCAACCTTCTTGGGCATTAATCTATTAACGCATAAACTTGATGAAACAACAACATTAAAAATGATTCATGATTATGAAGAAAAATATCAATTACCATGCACAGATTTAATTCGGTTTGGGAATAGACAATTGATTGAAAAAATTGAAAGAGCTTTAAATCAATGGACTTAACGTATAAACAATTTAGAATCCAGTGTACACATCCCTTTGGTATATCTAGGAGTACACATGACTTTTATGATATTACTTTTGTGTATTTGGAACAAGATGGCATTATTGGACGTGGAGAAGCAGCCCCTTCCAAAAGATATGGTGAAT
>CAZGFQ010000097.1:0-2034 GCA_964525185.1 uncultured bacterium | reverse complement strand
TGTCCATGATGATATTGAAAAAGCTTCGAAAAAAGTACAATATGCCTGTGAATTACATCGGCCCAGAAGCAATGGAATTACTTCAAAATTATGATTGGCCCGGAAATGTTCGCGAATTAGAGAATACGTTAGAAAGATGTTTACTTATTTCGGATAATAAACATTTAATGAAAGATGATATTACATCCGTCTTAACAGAAGAAGTCGCTCACACCCAGGCTCAAAAACAATTCTCACCCACAGAAACTCTCCCTGTGATGGATTCTGTAGCACCCAATAGTGCTCCGCAAGAAATACCACAAACTGCCGTTATTAACCCAATTGTAACGCATGAAGTAAAAACATTAAAGGATTTAGAAAAAGAAGCCATCATTTTAGGGTTAGAACGCACAAAATGGAATTTGACTCTCACGGCAAAGCAATTGGGTATTAGCCGAATGACACTATATAGAAAACTGGAGCAACATGGCCTTCGGGACAAAGACTAACTCTCCTCAGATTTATACATACATTGCCAAAAATGATGCGGACAATGTGGTTCGAGGTGAATTAAAGGCTATTAATGAAGATTCTGCGCTTCAACAATTGGATCGACTTGGTTTAGAGCCCGTTTCTGTTAATCTATTTAAAGAATCTATCTGGGATAAAGATATTTCATTTTTTGAACGTGTTCCTGCTCAGGCAATTTATACGTTTACCCGTCAACTTTCTGTCATGTTAAAAGCGGGTGTTCCTTTGGTTGAAGCTCTTGACTCCATGCAGGGAGAAAGTACAAATCCAGGACTCAATAAAGCTTTAACGCAGGTCATTTCTGATGTATCCGGCGGACAAGCACTTTCAGGCGCCATGGCTAAACATCCTAAATTATTTGATTCTATGTTTGTTAATATTGTAAAAGCAGGAGAAAGTGCCGGTGTTTTGGATGATGTGTTATTGCAATTAGCTGACTTCATTAATCATGATTTACGATTGAAAATGGGCATTAAACAAGCGGTTCGTTATCCAGCTATTGTGGTGGGTATAACCATGTTTGTAGGCATTTATGCAGTTACATTTATTCTTCCACGATTTTCTTCTCTCTTTTCACAAACAAATATTGCATTGCCCCTTCCCACACGCATTTTATTGGGCATGGATCAATTTATGCAAAATTATTATTATCATATTATTATTGTACTTGCTGGATTAGCCTTTGCCCTTTATCGCTATATTCAAACAGAAGTGGGAAGATTTAAGTTTGATAAATTAGTTTTTTTCTCCCCCATCTTTGGCCCAATTAATCAAAAAATGAGCTTATCGCGTTTTTGCCATGTATTCGAAACATTGGATCGTTCCGGTGTACCTATTTTAGAATCACTGGACATTGCTGGAAAAACAGTTGGTAATACTTTTATACAGGATCGGCTTGCAAAAGTAAAGGGTGATGTAGAAATGGGACGAAAAGTGGCTCGTGCCTTAAGTGATCATACGAAAGATATTTTCCCACCCCACGTCCTTAAAATGATTAATGTGGGTGAAGAGTCTAGTGCATTAGATGATATGCTGAAAGAAATTGCCGTCATGACTGACGTGGAAACTGAAGATCATGTTAAACGCCTCACAGCAACGATTGAACCAGTCATAACCGTCTTCATGGGATTCATGATTCTTACATTAGCCTTATCCATCTTTTTACCCATTTGGGATATGTACGAAGCATTGGCGAGAAACTAATATATAACAATGATTCGGTATTTTCGAAGGGAATATCCGAATAACATATTAGCATTAAATGGATACTGGATTACGTCCGGAATAACAATGAACAGTAAAAGTCATTCTAATCGGAAATCATGCAATAGGTAAACCGTGAGAAGAATCTTAAATCTTTTAAACCCAAACCTGAAATAAGGTTAATGGGAGAATTCTCGCACCACTAACGTAGATCCCTCTGCCCATGGCATTCGGGATGACTTGATTAATAGTTGTCATTCCTGAAAAAATCATTTTTTCTCTAACTAAGTCATTCTGATCGGAAAACCCCTATTTAACAAT
>CAZGFQ010000096.1:0-2040 GCA_964525185.1 uncultured bacterium | reverse complement strand
GGCGTGAAGAACAACAAGGCGAATATGAAAGCACAGACGATACGCCGGATTATGGCCCACGGGGTTGTCAAAAAGGACTTCGCCATGCTAAATATATGTATGGGAATCAACGTGTTTTGTATCCCATGAAACGGGTTGGCAAGCGCGGTGAAGGAAAATGGGAGCGTGTCAGTTGGGAACAGGCGCTGACAGAAATTGCCGATAAATTTATTGATGTAGTGGAAAAGGATGGTCCGGAAAGTATTTCTTGGGGTAGTGGTACACAAATGAGTGTAAAGATTGCATCCTATGCAGCCTTGGCGCGACTCGTGAATATAACGGGCGTTACCGTTCCGGAGTTTTATTCAGGTGTTGGCGATTTACCCACCGGTGTTTATACCACATTGGGAAAAGTTTATGTGGGCGATACTATGTCTGCTATTTATAAATCCAAATGTGTATTAGTTTGGATGTCCAATCCAGCCGTGACACGAATTCCCGATGCTCACTTTTTCTGGGAAGCAAAATATAATGGCACCAAAGTTATTTCCATTTCTCCGGAATTTACGCCCACAGCAATGCATTCCAGCTTATGGGTCAACCCAAAACCAGGCACCGATGCAGCATTAGCTATGGCAATGGTTCACACTATAATTAATGAAAATTTGGTGAATGAACCCTATATCAAAGAACAGTCCGACCTTCCATTTTTAGTCCGAACCGACACAAAAAGATTTCTGCGCAAAGAAGATACATCCATTGTGTCCACTTTGGCGGTAGAAGACAACATTTTTTATCTTTGGGATAAGAAAACCAATCAAGCTGTCATTGCCCCCGGGACAGGACTTACAGACCCGCCGCCTGGAAGAGATCGGCGGAAGTTTGACACCATTGATTTGGGGGATATTGACCCGGCACTTGAAGGACGCTGGACTGTTTCCACCTTGGATGGGGATGTGGAAGTGACCACAGTTTATGAATTATTGAAAGAAGAAGCAGAAAATTTCACACCAGAAAAAGCATCAGAAATCACTGGTGTCAGCCCAGAAGTGATTCGCCAAATTGCTCGCGACTTTGCCCAAGCTCAACCGTCTATGATTTATGCGGGTTATGCAGCATGTAAGTGGGTTCATGGAGATTTATTACAGCGATCCTTTGTTTTGCTTCTATCACTTACCGGGAATATTGGTCCTGAAGGTGGTGGGCTTCAAATTTCTAATTCGCCAAAAGTGCGTGGACTCATGGCATTCGCTTTTAACGGAATCGGTCCTGCGACGCGAATGGTTTCAGCGACAAATTGGGACTATGAACAGGGGAATATGAAAGAACTCACCAAAAATGTTTATGGTGAAGAATTAGCAGAAGAATGGGATGCAAAATATCAAGAATCCATTAAAGAAGACTGGTTCCCCCAATATGGAAAGAAGGGCTGGAAAATGGGCTTCTTTGCTGGGAATAATGGTGCCAATTGGCGAGCATCTGGAAATAAATGGCGAAAAGATGCCTTTGAAAATTTAGAATCGATTGTCGCCATTGTACCGGATATGGGGGTTACGTCTCATTATGCTGATTATGTTTTACCTGTAGCACACCATTATGAACGTGCCGATATTATGCTCCAAGCTCGTACGCCATACGTGCAAATTTTGGATGTTGCTGTCCCACCTTTAGGTGAATCAAAAGATGATTTTACCATCGTGCATGATTTTACAAAAATGCTCTCCAAGCGCGCCAAAGAACGACGAATGAAAGTCTTTCATGATAATGTAGATGGCAAAAATGTTCGCAGAGATTTTAAGCGCGCTTTTGATATTTTTACCATGGATGGGAAAGTCAAAGATGTAAAAGATGTGATTCAATTTATCATCAACACTACACCGGGAATTCCGAAAATGTCGTTCGAAGAATTGGCTGCTATTGGGAAAGTCCGTGTGGAAGGATCTGATAAAACATATTATGACAAAGATGCACCTTATCATTCAGAAATTATGGAGAGTGTGAATGATAAACGTCCCTATGAAACGCTCACATCGCGACAACAATTTTATATCGACCACGATT
>CAZGFQ010000095.1:0-2115 GCA_964525185.1 uncultured bacterium | reverse complement strand
ACAAGGATGGCCATTCAATAATATCTTGTTGTTCATCGACTGGTGGTTTATCTCCCGGCGGGCAGCCGTAAAAAAAGAGAAATAAAAAAATTATGCAAATTGATTTATTTTTCATTATTCACCACCTGGATTTAAAGGTGGCTCATTCCAATAAGGTCTGAGCCACCTTTGATTGATTAAAACGATTTAAATAGCTGGACGTGTTTCGATTAATTTTTCCACAACGCTTGGATCAGCTAAAGTAGAAATATCTCCCATACTATCTAATTCATTTTCTGCAATTTTCCGAAGAATTCTACGCATAATTTTCCCAGAACGTGTTTTAGGTAGTGCTGGAGTAAATTGAATGACATCCGGTTTAGAATGGGGTCCAATTTCCTTTGTCACAGACGCTAAAATGGATGCTTTAATATCATCACTTTCATCCACGCCTGTCATTAAAGTAACATACGCATAAATGCCCTGCCCTTTAATATCATGTGGAAATCCGACGACAGCCGCTTCCGCTACACCATCTGCTTTCCCGATGGACCCTTCTACTTCTGCTGTTCCAATCCGATGACCAGACACATTCAATACATCATCCACTCGGCCTGTAATCCAATAATAGCCATCTTCATCACGTCGTGCTCCATCTCCCGTAAAATAATATCCAGGATACATAGCAAAGTATGTTTGGATAAAACGATCATGATCGCCATAAATGGTTCTCATTTGTCCCGGCCATGATGCTTTAATGGCTAATAATCCGGACACATTATTTCCGTCAATTTCTTTCCCTTCTTCTGTCAATAAAACAGGTTCAACGCCAAAAAATGGGAATGTAGCAGAACCAGGCTTTAATGGGGTTGCGCCAGGCATGGGTGTTAACATAATGCCACCCGTTTCTGTCTGCCACCATGTATCCACAATGGGGCAAGCTCCTTTACCCACAATTTCATGATACCATTTCCATTCCGGTTCTTTAATCGGTTCGCCCACAGATCCGAGTAATCTTAAAGAAGATAAATCACGTGTTGTTACATGGTCGTTTCCTTCTTTCATTAATGCCCGTAATGCAGTTGGCGCTGTGTAAAATTGATTGATTTTATGTTTATCTACCACATCCCAGAATCGTCCATAGTCAGGAAAATTTGGTACACCTTCAAACATGACGGTTGTTGCTCGATTGGCTAACGGTCCATACACAATATAGGAATGGCCTGTAATCCAACCAATGTCAGCTGTACACCAATAAATGTCTCCCTTTTTGTAATCGAAGATTTTTTCATGGGTATAAGATGTATAAACCAAATATCCTCCTGTTGTATGTAATACACCTTTAGGTTGTCCCGTAGAACCCGATGTATATAAAATGAAGAGCGGATCTTCCGCATCCATTTCTACGGGTTCACACACAGAATCAGCTGAGGCCATGGATTCGTGCCACCATACATCTCTGCCTTCGGTCATATCCACAGATTCTCCTGTGCGTTGCACCACAACGACGTGTTGAATGGATGGTGTTTCTGCCACAGCTTTATCCGCATTACTTTTCATTGGGATATTTAATTTTGTTCCGCGAACACCCGTATCTTGTGTAATCAAAATTTTACAAGATGAATCATTAATTCTATCCCGCAAAGATTCGGCACTAAATGCACCAAAAACGATGGAATGAACCGCCCCGATTCGTGCGCAGGCTAACATAGCTACTGGCAGTTGGGGAACCATTTGCATATACATACAAACACGATCACCTTTCTCAACGCCTAATCCTTTAAGAACATTAGCAATTTTTTGGACTTCATCTAATAATGCGTTAAAGGTATATGTTTTATCTTCTTCAGGATTATTCCCTTCCCAAATGATGGCTGTTTGATCGCCGTGACCCTCTTCCACATGACGGTCCAAGCAATTGTAGCTTACATTTAGTTTGCCACCTTCATACCATTTGATGTGCCCTTTGACAAAGTCGAAGTCCCGCACATTGTCCCATTTTTTGGACCATGTAATGCGTTCTGCGACTTCCGCCCAAAAGGCTTCCGGATCTTTGATCGATTTATTATAAAGATTCTGATAGTCATTCATCGACGACACCAACGCTTTTTCAGAAAAAGTATTTGATGGTGAATA
>CAZGFQ010000094.1:0-2163 GCA_964525185.1 uncultured bacterium | reverse complement strand
TCTCAATTTCATTCATCTTCTGTAAATCTTTGGTGAGCTTTTTAATTTTGGACAGCGTGCCTGTATTATAAATACCATCCACATTTTCCATGGCAATTATAATTCCATCTTTAATATCAAACCATTCAGCCGCTTGGTCGCTATAGACAAATGCAGGATGGTCCTGGGGCATATATTTATCTAAATCCGTTTCCATTCGTGTATTATCTTTCATTTCTAAAACGAAGAAACCTGTAATGCCGAAAAAGACAATTAGTGTCGAAATGGGTCGTTTTAATATATTTTCAAGTAATTTAAGCATGTTATTTCCTTTATTAGTTAATGTTCACTAACGTGATGAGTTAAAAAATTTTAGGTTTTTAGGACCATCTCGATAGCGTTAAGCATTTCATCCACATCTTTTTTCAAATCAAAATCAAAATTCATGATATGCCATTTGCTTACCAAGAAGCGAAAGCTCCCAATAACCATTAGCGATATTTGTTCTGCTTTAATATCTACTCGGACATCGCCTGCAGCTTGTCCTTTTTCAATCATAGAAATCAATTTATTCTGGTTTAATTTCATCATCAATCGAATAGGTTTCGCCAGAATACTGTTATTATTAAAAATTTCTTCTGAAAAAATAATGGCGGTTAATGATGGATTTTTAATAAATCGATTTGTATGACCTTGAATCATTTTTTTGATTTTATCAATTGTAGGATTATTCTCATCTATGTTGGAAAGCTCAGCATCTGTTGAAGATTTCATTGTAGAAATAATTCCAAGAATAATATCATTCTTACTCTCAAAATGACGATAAATAGCTGGCTCGGTAATTCCAATCGCTTTAGATATATTCTTAATGGTTAATCCCTGAATACCTTTTTCCGCAATCAATTGGATTGATTCCTGAATAATTTGGTTCTGTCTCTCGGTATACTCGTTCATTATTTTGATTTAGCGTTGTGTTTGTTAGTATTCACTAACGCATATTATAACTAAAATATTCATCATCCAAATACTTTTTGTTTTTATTGGGATTAAGCTTTTAAAAAAGCCAAGGATGTTTCAGCAAATTCTCTGAAACTGGTAGATGTGGTATTTTTTGGTGAACGCGAATGTTCTGGAACCAAAATACCGTCATTATATGCTTTATACATATTAATTAAATCGTCTGTATAATTTTCTGATGCACCCCGATATTGGATAATGGCGTTTTTCGTATCTTCATAAGATGATTCCACATATTTTAAATCAGGTCGATTTAAAATGTCTGCCATAATCGTCGTGGCTTCGGCACAGCTAATCGAGTCTGAACCCAATAATTCTATCACTCCTGGATTATGTTTCCCGGTTAACACAGAAACAACATTTGCGGCTATATCTTTTGTTGCTGTCATATTCAGGGGTAAATCTGCTTTTAAGGGCGATGACCAAAAATTCATATTCTGAATTGTGCCAGCACTGAATAAAACATTTTCCATAAAATAGTCTGGACGGAAAATATGTAAATCAACATTCGTTAATTTTGATAATTGTTTCTCGTGCTCATAATGTCCGGAAATATGACTATCATTATCGGGAATATGAGCGCCAATGCTACTCAAAATAGCCACACGCTTGATTCCGGAATTTTGAATTGCTTTCGTTTGTGCCAGACTTGTTTGACGCATGAAATCACGAACATTAGGGGCAGATAAATCAGGTGGAATCATGGTAAAAGCGCCATCCACATTAGTGAAGGCTTCTGTTAATTTTTGAGCATCATCTAAATGGCTCACAAATGATTCTGCGCCTTTTTCGACGAGAGAATCCAATGATTCAGGATTACGAGTCACAGCTCGAACATTGTGCCCTAAATCTAAAAGTGATTGTGTAATTTGGGAGCCAATTTGTCCTGTTGCTCCAAGAATAGTGTATTTCATTTTATTCGATTCAATTAAAGTTAAAGTTCTTTTCGATTAACACGATCAAGTGAAAAAGCCGGAAAACACACAGACCAATATTCTGCCGGTTCAGTAAATGGATTGGCATATTGAACGGTTGCACCTTTATTAACTTTTAGTGTTTCACCCGCCGATAAAATTACTTCTTCCCCATCGATTGATATTTGCTTCTTCCCAGATATCATGATGGTAATTTCATCGAATTCTGGTGTTTGCGCTGGTTCTGACCATC
>CAZGFQ010000093.1:0-2197 GCA_964525185.1 uncultured bacterium | reverse complement strand
TTGTGAATAATATGATCAACAACCCAATGAATGACCAACCGCCAATAGTGAACAATTCTGAATTATCGATTCGCGATTACATTGTTATTCTGCGTCTTCATTATAAAAAAATTATTATTTTTACAATGGCTGGCATTTTATTTGGTTTATATCAAGTAAATACTCTTCCTCCGTCCTACACGGCCACAGCCACAGTTGTTGTTCGCGAAAAACCAGGCGCAGGTATGATTATGGATTTGACAGGAAGTCGAGAAAGAAATCGAGTTACAAGCGAAATTCAACTCATTAAGTCCAGAAGTGTAGCTAAAGCTACCATTGAAGCCATTTGGCCACATAAAAAAAATAACCTTGCTCTTTTTGGATCGTATCCATTTTACCCAAGAGGGCATCGTGTTCGTATTCTTATCAAAGAAATATTCACTTTAGGTTTATATGATCCACAATCTAATAGGCCAACTAAATATGATGAAGATTACTCTGATGAAATTGGGGAACGATTTGCGGGTAGTTTAATCTATAAAGTAAAAGTAAATCATAGACAGGGGACGGATATTATTGATATTTCCTATACCAGTGTTTGGCCTCATGAAGCGCAATTAATCGTAAATACAATAGCCGAAGTTTATCAAAAGTTAGATATTCAATGGAGTGGCGAACATGCTGTCAATTCAGTTGACTTTTTAAAAACCTTAGTTGAAAATCAAGAAATTAAATTATGGGAGTCCGAAAAAGCCCTTACGGTATTTAAGAAGCAGGAAAGAATGTATGATTTGGATGGGAATGCAATTGCCATTACTGAACAAGTTTCAACCATTGAATCTGAAATTTATAATGCGTCTGCCGAAATCAATATTCGTAATGAAAAATACAGTTTATTAAAATCTAAATTATCGCAAGATGAAAAAGTATTAGCCGAGCAGCTAATGAATAATATCAATGTTCAGGTTCTGTCTTTAAGAAATGAAATTAGCAAACTCGAATCTAGTCTTATTCAAAATATTGCACAATATGGTGAAAAACACGGAGCAGTAACTGAGCAAAATGTAAAATTATTGTCTCTAAAAAAACAGTTAAATACTAAAGTTAAAGAATTAACTGCAATGGGAATCACTGTGCGGGATCCATTGCAATCTAGACACGATATTGTATCTGAACTCATTACATTAGATTCAGAAATCACCAGCTTAAAATTAAGAAAAATTGAATCAGAAAAATTATTAAGTGTTTATTTAGAGAAATTGAATCGATTACCGGAAAGGCAGTTAGAGTTTTCAAAACTTTTACGGAATAATACCGTATTAAATCAAAATTATTCATTACTTCGTCAAAAACTGGAAGAAGCCAAAATAAATGTAGCATCTCAAGTTGGGAAAGTTCAAATTGTTGACCATGCTCGACTGCCTGGAAAATCAGGACAGAATAATAACCGCATTATGCTTATGGGCTTATTTTTTGGAATGGGTGCAGGGATAGCATTAGCATTCTTTTTAGAATTTTTGGATAACACCGTCAAGTCCATTGATGATATTGTGAAACATAAATTAGTTGTGTTAGGCATAATTCCATCCATTGGTGAACCAGTTCGTAAGAAGAATAAAAACATGTTTGGTAATAAAAGAAAATTATCATCTGGAGGTGCAAGTAGCCGTGGGCTTCGCAGGCGACTTATGACAAGAGAAGATCCAAAATCACCTGTGTCAGAAGCGTATCGAAGTTTAAGGACGAACCTTCTTTATTCATCTACAAAGAAAGAACCAAAATCATTATTAATATCAAGCGCTGGACCTGGAGAAGGAAAAACAACTACGGTAGCGAATCTAGCAATTACCTATGCAAATCTTGGCAAAAAAACCTTATTGGTTGATACCGATTTACGCCGGCCGGTTGTTCATAAAGTGTTTGATATAAATCGTGAACCTGGAGTCACAACTTATTTATCTTCTGCAACTGATGATTATAAAAGCCTTGTTCAAGATTCTAAAATAGAAAATTTAGATATTATTACTTCGGGAATTATTCCACCAAATCCATCTGAATTATTGGGTTCTGGTCGGATGACCCAATTTGTAAAAGAATTAGAAAATAATTGGGATATTGTACTATTTGACAGTCCACCGTTAGTGGCTGTAACTGACGCAACCATGATTTCGAAAGAAATTGATCAAATCATAATGGTTGTAAAAGTGGGACAAACAGA
>CAZGFQ010000092.1:0-2261 GCA_964525185.1 uncultured bacterium | reverse complement strand
TATGCCTAAAAATAAAAAGAATAAATATGTTTAACTATTTCAATAAAATCATTTTCTGTTTAAAAATGTGCTGCCCAATATTTAACACAACAAAGTAAATCCCACCTGAAACGACGTTTCCTTTTTCATTCGTTGCATCCCAAATGACTTCATGAAACCCGGCCGTAATTTCACCTCGAACTAACGTTTTAACCATTCGTCCATTTAAATCATATATTCGTAAAGACGATAGTAATCGCGTTTTTTCCGGAACATTAAACCGAATAGCTGTCGTCGGATTGAATGGGTTTGGATAATTATTCAATAATCGAAAATGATTAATAAGGCTACTTTCTTCATCTAACGAAAGAACTACACTGTTTATACTACCAGGCGTACCATTCAAAACAGATGTTCCCCAATTTGAAAAATGGTAATTATCCCTTGGAAGGGATTTTAACTCTAATGTGTACCCATCGCCATCAGGCATTTCTGGCCATGGGTATTTATCATCATATTCAACATAATCTATCAATGTTCCAGCAGAGTTATAAAGTCGGATAAGTTCGCCTCCATTACTTAGCCCAAAATCAAAATCTCCCAAGTAATTACTCACTTGGGGGAACAAGGAATGAAAGGCGGTTAAATCTTGACAAATAATTAAATAACCACCCGGGTCTATGGTTATATATTCTGGTATAATATAAATATGGTCATCATTTTCATCCTTAAATATATAATTTGAAATATCAATTGGTTCAGTACTTGGGTTATAAATTTCTATCCAATCTCCTGAGTCAAATTGATTTGACGAATGATAATTAATTTCATTTATGATTGGAAAATGTTCACCATTCATATTCAATTCAATATCTAGCCATAAGAATCTGTCTAAAATCCATTGTTTTAAGTATTCAATTTCTTCATTGAATGATTCTCCAATAAAATAATTTGGCCAAATATATTCACCAAAAATCGGCCATCGAACAAAATTCCTTTCTTGAGATTCTTCCAAAAGTTCAGCATATGAATATATTCGTTCAGAAATGGTAGAATCCGAAAGTTGATTTGACCTTAAATTATTCCATCTAATTTTATAGGTTGTTAAAAAATGTTCATCTAGCAACAACCTTGAAGACCACAGGTTTTCAGTTAACCATAATCCATTTGTGAGCCAATTATTATTATAATTAATATTTCCCATGGCAATATTGAAATCCCAAACAGGACCTGCGACCAATTTCCCGTTTTGATGTTTTTGAAGATATGTACTTGAAAAAAAGACATCATTATTCCTAAATGCTTCATTGAGCAATATAAAATCAACCCAGGATGGAATGTGAATAAACTGGCTATTTCCGAGACTCGGATTATCAAATTCATTTGAATAAAGATTACTTTCAAATTCATTCATATAATTTTGAATCCATTGAATTTGGTCTGCTGTAATGTCATCATCTTTTGGGAATTGAATCAAATAAGGTAAGTTTATGGTTTCTCCGGCAATATATGTATCCGATGAATCAATCCGGTTCCACGCTTCAATTTCTAACAAATAACCGCCCGAAACATTATTTTGTGTGGGATTAGCAATATCCACTCTATTGTTATCTACTTTTATTTTTTCCATAAAAATATAAACTCCAATATAATCATCATTCAAAAACACTTCACAAAACTGCGCCCTTGAAGCATAAAACCCTAGAGAACGGGCAATATCATAAGCAATTATATTTCTCATGAGAGATTTATCGCTATAAGGTCCATATAATACCCAATCATTTTCTTCAGGCATCTCAAAAATGGAAATGTTATTATTATCGCCATTTTCGTATCTCGTTTCTATACTGTATTGTTTTTTAGGAAAATTTTGGGATGAGTGTCCTCGTCTTTCAATACCAATATGCCCATCATAATGATTATGGGAATCATTGATATAGTTTGTCTCTCCAATACCATTATAAATGATACCCATTTGGGCTGAAATTTTAGGCTCATCCGGGATGGTTTCACCGTTTGTATTTATAATGACAATTGGAAGATTAGATGATAAAAAATCAATGTTTTGGCCTAAAGATATAGTGCCAATTATAAAACTCAAAATAATTATTGAAGAATTGTTCATTCCGACCGTATTTAAGATTCAGGAATCTAATACGATTCAGTCCTTCAAATCATTTTAGTAATACCATTTTTTTAGACTTAGACCTATTCCCATTTTGTAATACAGCAATGTATAATCCAGCTGAAACAGATATGCCGTTTACATTCGTCGCATCCCA
>CAZGFQ010000091.1:1172-2304 GCA_964525185.1 uncultured bacterium | reverse complement strand
TTAAATAAAAAGCAATTCCCAATGTTGAAAAACGTTCATATTCCTTATTAATAAATAATGTTGCTTTTATAATAGCCTTTAAAAGAGAGATTCATAAAGATGGATTGAAACGAAGTTGCCATCCAGGCGACCCTCAGATAAAACCCTCCTAGCTTAGACATACGGGTTTTTTTTATGCTTCAATAAGAAGAACCTTTTCAAGCATATTTCAAAAAGCAAAGTTAAACTCTGCCATGAAATACATATTAACCATCTTTTTTTCCTTTAGCCCCCTTTTGGGCCAGGAATTATTTAATCCTTACCATGTAAATCATATGGATATATATTTTTATAATGCAGATTATGATTCCATTTTACAAGCGAATTGGGAAGTCCATGATAAATCGTATGAATTAGCCACTATTGTTGTGAATGGGGATACTTTAGATAGTGTGGGAGTGCGCTATAAGGGTAGTTCAACTTATTATTATACGTTGGATACAGAGAGTCCAAAATTTCCACTCAATATTGATATGAATTTGATTCATGAAGACCAAGAATTATGGGGCTACAATAAAGTAAAATTATCCAGTTCCATTTTCGACCCAACCTTTGTGAAGGAAACATTGGGCTATTTAACGGAATCCTATTATTTACCCACATCCGAAACAGGATATATGAATGTATGGATTAATGATGAATTGATGGGATTATATATTTCTGTTGAATCGATTAATAAACCATTCTTAACAAAACATTTTGGGAATAATGAAGGAACATTTATTAAATGTGAACCCCATTCCCAATTTGGAGAAGAAGGGTGGGAAAGTCCCGATTTTAGATGGTACGGGACAGATTCGACTCTTGATGTATATCAGTTAGGCTATGAATTAAAATCTGAATCTGGGTGGGATGATTTATTAGACCTTATTTATACATTAAATTTTGAAACAAATCAAATTGAAGATATTTTAAATGTAGATCGTGTTTTATGGTTTTTTGCTGCATCAACCGTCATTCCAGATCTAGATACGTATAATGGATTTTGGATACACAATTTTTATATATATCAAAATACGGTGAGTGGGCAATTTGAAATGATCCCTTGGGATAAAGATCATTCTTTCGGTGGAGCATTAGTTAATTTTGTAGA
>CAZGFQ010000091.1:0-1072 GCA_964525185.1 uncultured bacterium | reverse complement strand
CAATATTTCCAATATAATGTGGATAACTACTTAGCCACCGTTTGGGGATTAGATTTTTGCGGCATTATTCCCACCGTTGAAGCGAGAAGAAACTATTTATTAAATCATGAAGAAATTGCAAAAATTCCCCCGACCATTGACAATGTGTATCAATCCGTTGAATCACCAGAAGCAGGACAAAATGTTTTTGTGACCGCAAGTGTATCCAATGCTACAGAAGTGGAATTAAGAGTAACCATTAGCGAAGCAAATACACACTTTACATCGGTTCAAATGTTGGATGATGGACAGCATCAAGATGGAAATTCTAACGACGGTATTTATGGTGCATTCATCCCCTTCCAAGAAGGGGGCGAAAAAGTGAAATATTATATCCGAGCTGAAAATGAAGATGCTATGATGCTTAACCCGGAATTTGCCGAACGAGACTATTATTCCTATACCATCCAAACACAAACAGGTGGACCCATTGCCGTCATTAATGAAATCAATTATAATTCTGCGGATAATTTTGATTCAAATGATTGGGTGGAAATCTATAATCCAATGGATCATTCTTTAGATTTGAGCCAATGGATCTTTAAGGATGAAAATGATGATCATATTTTTCAATTACCCCATAATACGACGCTCGAATCCAACCAATATCTTGTATTATGTAAGGATAGTGAAGCTTTTTCAGAATTGTATCCATTTGTAACAAATTATGTGGGTGATTTAGGATTTGGACTAAGCGGGGGTGGAGAATTAATCCGATTATTTGATTCGAGTGGTGTCTTAATCGATTTTGTAGAATATGATGATTCCAATCCGTGGCCCGAAAGCCCAGATGGAAATGGACCAACATTAGAATTGTTGAATCCAATTTTAGATAATGCATTAGCGGAAAATTGGGCTGCTTCAAATGGATATGGGTCTCCCGGGAATTATAATTCCACATTTGTATCTACAGATGAAGAAATAATAATACCGAATTCATTTGCATTATTAGGCAATTATCCTAATCCATTTAACCCAACGACAACTATCCGGTTTAATGTTCCGGTAGAGTCGCGATTAATGACGTTTCTAC
>CAZGFQ010000090.1:0-2333 GCA_964525185.1 uncultured bacterium | reverse complement strand
TTCGATTGATGATGAAATTAAACCAGAATAAATTGATTTCTATGATTGAAAAAGGTCAAGCTGCAGGTGATGTCCGAGTAGATATTAAAGCAGAACAAATATCGCTCATGGTTATTGGGAGCTTTCGCTTCTTGGTAAGTAAATGGCATATCATGAATTTTGATTTTGATCTGAAAAAAGATGTAGATGAAATGCTTAACGCAATCGAGATTGTCTTAAAAACTTAAATTTTTTTAACCCATAACGTTAGTGAACATTAACTAATAAAGGAAATAACATGCTTAAATTACTTGAAAACATATTAAAACGACCCATTCTGGTTCTGATTATATTTGTCGGAATCACAGTATTCTTCGTTGCGGAAATGAAAGATAATACACGAATGGAAACAGATTTAGATAAATATATGCCCCAAGACCATCCTGCGTTTGTCTATAGCGACCAAGCGGCTGAATGGTTTGATATTAAAGATGGAATCATTATTGCCATTGAAAATGTAGATGGTATCTATAATACAGGCACTCTGTCCAAAATTAAAAAGCTCACCAAAGATTTACAGAAGATGAATGAAATTGAGAAGCAAGATGTTACTTCATTATATACGGCTGATAATATTGTGGGGACTGAAGATGGGATGGATGTGAAAGCATTCTTTAAACGCGTTCCAAAAACACAGGAAAAAATGGATATACTTCAGGAAAAGGTTCGTTCCAATGAAATGGTTTATGGGCGACTCGTTTCTGAAAAAGAAACTGTCTCGGTGATTATTGCCCGCATTAATGATGATGTTTTTACTCAAGAATTTTATCAAGAAATATTAGCACTGGCTGAATCATATGAAGGTCCGGAAAATGTGTATGTGGCTGGTCGTCCTATCGTAGAAGGCACTATGGCTGTATTAGGGCCCGCTGATATGAAACGAATGGTTCCTATCGTTTTAACCGTCATTATTCTCATTCTACTCTTTTTACTTCGAAGTGTGAAAAATACCATCTTAACCATGTTGGTGGTTTTATTTAGCACCATTTGGACATTTGGATTATTGGCTGTTGTAGGCATCCCAATTTATGCAGTTTTTACAACCATTCCTGTGATGCTCATTGCTATTGGTGTCGCTGATGGAATTCATTTATTTAGTCATGTAGATTTATTTAGAGTCGAAAATCCAACAGCATCCAAAATAGATACCATCCGAAATATGATTCAAGAAATGTGGAAACCAGTGGTTATGACTTCGGTTACAACGGCGGTAGGATTTATTTCTTTACTCACATCTCAAGTGTATCCCATTAAATATTTTGGTGTATTTACCGCATTTGGTGTTTTGGCAGCCATGTTGCTTTCATTGGTGTTAATTCCTGCAGGAATGATGATTGTAGGATTACCCAAAATTAAAAAAATCAAGGTTCATAGTGCCGATGATAAACATGCCACTATATTTGCCCATAAGTTTGCTTCCGGACTGATTAAATACAAATGGGCGACTCTCGGACTTACAGCAGTTATTATTGCCATTTCCATTTTTGGGACGAGCAAAGTATGGATCAATTCAAGCTTTTTAGACAAGTTTGAAAAGAATAGTGATATTGTGCTTACGGATCAATTCATTAATGAGAATTTTGGTGGAACATCCACATTAAATCTTGTTTTAGAATCACCTAAAAAAGATATATTTAAAATTCCAGCTATGTTAGAAATCGTAGATAAAATGCAAACGGATGTGGAATCAATCGAAATTGTAGGATCTTCTTTCGGGCTTACCGATTATTTATTACGCATGAATAAAGTGATGCACGCTGATGATGAATCATACAATATTATTCCAGAAACATCCGATTTAATTGCTCAATATTTGCTTCTATATGAAATGTCCGGCGACCCAGAAAATCTATGGCAAGTAACGGATTTTGATTATCAAAAAATGAATGTGACTTTCCAACTTAAAAGTGATGATTCAAAAAGTATCAATATGGCAATGGATAGAATTGAATCTTATCGGGAACAATTTAAGGAACATAATATTGATATGAATTTTGCCGGTTCTGGCTACAAAGCGCTGGTTTTTACCGATTTAATTTTGAAAGGTCAGATTGCCAGCTTACTCATGTCATTGGTCATTGTTGCTGTATTATTAAGCTTTATGTTTAAGAATGTCGTAGCGGGGTTAACAGGAACGGTTCCCATTATTATTACAGCGGCTATCAGTTTTGGTGTCATGGGGCTTTTAGGCATTCCATTAAGCACAACAACCGCATTGATGTCCAGTATATCCATTGGAATTGGAATCGATTATGCAGTGCATTTTATTGATCGATATCGAGAGAATACGCGAA
>CAZGFQ010000089.1:0-2456 GCA_964525185.1 uncultured bacterium | reverse complement strand
TTCAACTCACTCACACTTGTTCCATAGCATTATCGTACATGGGAACCATTGTTTCCCAATCGAACGGTTGAGCAATTGGATGGAAATGCGTATCACGTACCGTTTCAATATTCTCAATTGTCCAAATTAATTTTTGATATAAATCAGTTTCATCCTGATATAAATGATCATGATGTTGGTCGGGAGGTAAGAGTTCCGGATAAGTGAGACGATTGGGCAGAATCGGCCATGTGTCGCAATACATGGCTTCCATAACACTGCCTCCGAAAAATTCTTGATTTGATGTAACAGGCAGAATATCTGCTTTCCATAACCATTGAGCATAATGTGAGAAAGAGTCTGCATATCCCCATTGAACAATATGAGATTGAAATGTCTTTTCTGCGTCCATAAATGTGTCGGGATATTGACTAAAGTTTTCACCTAAAACGGCTAACTGGAATTCGAATCCATTCGTTTTTACTTGTTCCAAAACCTGAAAAAATGATTCTGGATTTTTATCATATTCCCATCGATGATTCCAAAGGATGATGGGTACATCTTGATGGTCCATATTATGTTCATCAAATTTTGATAAATCCAACCCTAGATGAAGGACACGGCATTTTTCTCGAATAGTATTCACCGAATCTAATTCTCTATGATCAGGAAAGTGACGTAAAAATCGAGGAAGTGCGTTTAGAAAAGAATCCATATGAAAGTCAGAATTGAAAAAAACTGTGTCCGCTGCAAGGGCAGTTGCATAATTAATAAATCCATAATGGGTATCGCGTTTTTTTTGAATATCGCGATCATTCGGTGACCAAGGATAAGATAGTTGATTCTCATGGAAATAAATAGCGGTTGGAATACCATGAGATTTAGATTTTGTTAAAGCTAGGAAGGTGGTTAAATCTAACATATCAGTGGCTAATATTAAATCGGGACGCCAATCCATTTCATTAAATTTACGAGCGAGCGTTACAGCACCCCCATGCATACGCCATTTCCAAAATTGACCTTTTAATGTTAGAAGTCGGACATCATGGCGACTATTTTTTGCAAATCCTTCAGCCCATTGTTGGTGGGAACCGGTAAAATAGGGTTCAATGAGAAGAATATTCACGGTTGAAATTACCATAATATTATTTATACATAATATCAGATTCGGTTCAATAGTCTAAATCTTACAATTTTACCGTAATTTAACCAGGATTCAAGTAGTACGGAAAATAACATAATTCATCTTTATATATAATCAAACGTAAACACTTGAACACTTGAACACATTTTTCTTAGGGCATCCCCAATTCTTTGCAAAATTTCACAAAGGGCATTATTCGGATGCCATTATTTAATACATCTTTTTCGCCTAAATGCACTTGGTAAAAAGCAGGAATATCCGTTCTGTCTCGAAAATAGGGAATGGCGGGACTCAATTGTTTTTCCCCGGTTTTACATTCTACGGCAAAAAGTGGCTTTTTATCCTGGAGAACAACAAAATCAATTTCACGTTTATCGGTATCGCGGATAAATCGTAATTCCATATTGTAACCTTCCGTATCTTCTCTTAAATGACAATATTTGAGTAATTGACACGCCACTAGATTTTCAAATTTATACCCTATTTCATCTAAAACAGACCAATCCCATAAATAGAGTTTTTGTTCTTTTTTAACCGCTCGAATTTTGGGTGCTCCATAAGGAGAAATTCTAAAAGAAAAATACATTTGGTCGAGAATTTCTATCCATTTTTTACAGGTTTTGGGCGCAATCTCAAGTAAAATACTTAAATTACGAATTGAAAGAGGTGCGCCTACTCGGTTTGGCAATTCATCCGCCAACAATTCTATTAAACTAATTTCTCGTATGTGTTCTAAATCTCTTATATCTTCATGAACGACTCTATGCAAACGTTCCCGCTGCCAACGGCGCCAATTAGATTTTTCTGCTTTTAATAATGGTTCCGGAAATCCCCCAAACTTTAATAATGTTTGTAGATCAGATTGTGTTGGGTCCGTATTTAATTCCAATAGAGAAAAAGGGTGTAAGCGATAATAATGATATCTGCCCTGTAATGAATCTCCACCTTTTGAATAATAATCTAACCTTGCAGATCCTGTAACAATGAATGAATGATTACTTTTCCTTGTATCATAAAAGCCTTTAACCAGATTCCGCCAACGGGCATATTTATGAATTTCGTCAAAAATAATCAGGGGTTCATCAGGCGGGATATCCCCTCTTTTAATCAAGCCTTTGTCGTCAATATCATCCCAATTAAGGTAAGCTAAATGTTTTTCGTTTCCATTCGGTAAAAAAGAAAAAGAAAAAGTCGTTTTCCCCACTTGACGCGGTCCTCCTACAAAAACCATTTTTGATTTTAAATCTTGCTCTACGAATGGGCTCAAATATCTTTTAATTACTTTCATGAGTATTATCTACTGTAGGTCATATTACGCATGAGCATTATGGAA
>CAZGFQ010000088.1:0-2533 GCA_964525185.1 uncultured bacterium | reverse complement strand
TATTTTAAAATTATTTCTGAGTATAAACTCTCACATAATCAATTTCCATTTTAGTGGGGAATACATCATTATCAACGCCCTTAGCGCCTCCCCACCAACCCCCAACCGCAATGTTCAACAATAAGTGAAATCTTTGATCAAAGGGCCATCTTTGCCATGGTTGATTCCGTCTGGAGTATTTGAAAAAACTTTTATTATTGACCAAAACATTTATTTCATTCTCATTCCATTCTAAAATATAATTATTGAATTCTTTGCAAGCATTTGGAATTTTAATTGTACCTTGTTGTCCAGTACCATATAAATCACCTGCTTTTGCGATAGTATGCACTGAGCCAACAATTTCTCCTTCATTAAATCCTACATGTTCTAATATGTCAATCTCGCCGCTGTAAGGCCAGGGACCATAGGCCCAATCGGTAGGTAGGCCCCATAACGCACACCAAGTGCCTCGACCTTGTGGAAGTTTGGCTCTTATTTCAAAACGACCATACTTCCAACTGTTTTTCGTTTTTATTCTGGCGGAAGTGTATTCGGATCCCCTGAATGATTCTTTTCTTGCTTCTATGATTAACTTGCCATTTTTAATTCTGACATTGTTAGGAACGTCTGTATAGTACTGGAGTTCATTATTGCCCCAACCGCCGCCTGTTACCCAGTTTAATTCCTTATCTATTCGGATAAACGGTTTCTCATTTTTTGTGAGTTTTAGGGATTTATTTGGAAAATATGTACCTTCTAATCCTGGCTCCCCAGTATCTGTTATCAAATTTTTGCTTGGGATAAGGCTTTTTGGAAAAGAATCACATTCCCAGCCAAGAATCATTGCTTCACCTCCACCTTCTTCAAAATATTCAACCCGGATGGAGTATTCTTGGTTTGCCTGGAGTTTAATTTTTCCGGAAGACTCTGTTGCAGGTTGAGGTTTCCATTGATTAATAATCAAGTGATCATCAACATATAGTCTGACACCATCATCTGATACGGTGTAGAAGGTATATTCAGATGAATATTCTGTTTTTAATGTCCCTTCCCAACGCACTGAAAAATTATCCTTAGGAAATCCCTCCGGTATAAAGATAGGCGAACTGATTCCGTAGGCATCGAATACAGGGGCACCTGTGCCCATATCAAATTCCCAATCCGCGTTATTAATGGTAGAGTCACCAAATTCATCTTGCCAAACCAAATTCCATTCATCAAATTCAAAATTGTTTTCGGATTTAGCGTATAACATAGATAAGATAACAAAAAAACTCAGAACCTGGATAAGTTTGGGTTTAATAATCACTTTAAGAAAGCTTAAGATTAGTTTTTGGAATTAGTGCTGTTTCTAATTTTTATTTCCACGGGAATCATAGAAATATTTCCAAAACTATCGCTGTTTTCTGCCACCATATTTTCAATAGTACGAATTGATTTTTTCCCCAGTTCATGAAAGTCTGTGGCAATAGACGTTAGTTCCGGAGTGAAAGTTTCACAGAAAGAGAGATTATCATATCCTGCAATAATAAAATCATCCGGTATTTTGTAGCCACTTTTCATGGCCGCTTTCATGAACCCAAAACAGGAGTAATCATTGCCACCAAAAATAGCAATGTCATTCAGTCCGCTATTTTTATAATCAGCAAAGGCTGCTTGTCCCAAAGCGCTACTAAAATCTCCTTCATAAGACCAGGCTAATTCCAAATTGTCACTTTCATTGATATGATTTAGAAATCCATTTTTTCGGAATAGTGCATCCGCACGATTAGATGGTCCAGAAATGAAACCAAATTTTTTATAGCCTTGTTCTTCAAAATGTTTTGCCAGCATATAACCACCACGGTAGGAATCAAAACAAACTGTATCAATTTTTGGATTTTTTGATGGTAGAAGAGATATAATTGGATATTGGCCTACTCCTTCTTTTATTTTGAGATATTCTTCATTAGTCATTGAAGGAAGAAACAGACAAATACCGCTATATTTTTTACTGAGGTTAATAATATAATTAACAGTGTCATCAAGTTGTTTTGCATCATATGAAAAAATAACTTCGGATGAAGTACTTGCGCTTGCTTTATAAAAACCATTCATCAAGGAAGCGTAGAATTCGCCTTCAAATAGTTTCATAACCAGGGCTATAGACAGTTGCTGGTTTTCGCTCGAATTTGTAAGAAGATGATACCCAAGTTTTCGTGCTGAAGCATAGATTACTTCTTCACTAGTGCTATGGTTTCTAGTCTCGCGACTCAATGCTCTGGAAACCGTCGCGATTGATAGGCCCGTATCATTTGCTATATGTTTTAAGGTTACACGCATATTAATATTTTAGTGCTTAATAATTGCACGCAAAGTAAAGAATAATCATAAATAATGCAATATATTTACATAAAAATTACATTTAATGAAAAAATAATGAAATAAATAAGAAAAATTATTGCATGTATTTGCATTTATTTGTTATCTTCTGTATGAAAAGTAAATGAATATGTTTAAAAAATACTTTCTTTTTTAATATAGTTATGGATGCGAGCAGCTAATTCATATT
>CAZGFQ010000087.1:0-2621 GCA_964525185.1 uncultured bacterium | reverse complement strand
ATCAAAGCGGATTTACCCTAATCGAAATGATACTTGTCGTACTTGCCATTGGTATTATTGGCACCATGGCTGCAAGTATGTTAAGTCAAGGATCTGATATTTATAAAGAAACGGTCTATCGCCAAAGTTTTTTAGGTCAAGCTCGAAGTACATTCTGGCGAATGGGGCGCGAAAGTGGACTCCAACGAAATGCTGGAAACTTCACATTATCCGGTGCAAATAATTTTTATACCACAAATGCAAAAAATGAAACGGCTCAATTCATAATTTCAGGTTCAAATGCAGTGAATTATACTGCAAATTCTGGCACCACTTACCCCCTTTCAAATCAAGTAAAAACCAGTGTATCTCTGTTTCGGTATTACAAAAATGCAAATGAAGAAATAACGCTAACATCTGGACAAACATTAACGCAATCAAATGCAGACTTGGTTCAATTACTGTATCTCGATATGGTCTTTAAACGTGATGATGATTCTATTCGGTTTTCATCTTTTATTTATCCCCAAAATTTCCGATTTGGAAAAAAAATGTCTTATCATGATTAAATCCATTTCAAAGAAAATGGGATCAGAATCCGGTGCTTTATTGATGGCATCCACATTAGGTATTTTTATTATCCTTAGCTTATTTGCTTTTTATTTATCCCGAATGGTTATGTTAGAATCTCGAAATACAAGCTTTCATGCCTTAGATATAAAAACAAGAAATTTAGCGCAATCAGGTCTCGAATACGGTTTACAATCTTTTAAGTCATCTCGAAATCCTTCAACTATCCAAGGGAATTTTAATACAGGTGCCTATACGGTCAATTTTGATACTCTTAATTATGAAGATGGAACAACATTGCCCTATGCAAATTATATCACCCTAAAAAGTAAGGCAACGATTAGCGAAGTTGAACGGAACCTTCGATTAACACTTTCATCGTTCCCTGAAGCATTTTGCTTTTCTTATTATGGAAATAATTCTGGGAGTAGCACTTTTAGTGAATCATTAGGGTCGATTGTTGGCGATATGTATTTTAATGGAACGGTGAGCACATCTATTGTATCATCAGGGACTATTTATAACAGTACCGGCTCAGGAGGAACACAGCTTTCTTCTCCCCCAATATTCCCAACTTTAAATACTGATTATAACGATTCTCTTTTAACGGTTGCGTCTGCCCTTCCAGAAACAAGTGGGAACCCCGACTACGGCGTGAGTTTAGATGGAAGTAATGATTATATAGTCGCAACCGGATATAAGGGAATTACGGGAACAGCCGCGCGATCAATCGGAGCGTGGATAAAAACATCTGCTTCAGGCATGATTGTCAATTGGGGTGCAAATTCGCCTGGACAAAGATTTGGCATTCGAGTGAACGTTAATCAATATGGGAATTATGGCGCACTTAAGGCAGAAGTCAACTCAGGCTATACAACCGGAACAACTGATTTGCGTGATGGGAATTGGCACCATATTGTTGTTACTGCTGCTTCAGGCATTTCCGCGAACCAGTTTAGTTTATACGTTGATGGAGCGCTCGAAACTGTTTCAAGCAGTATGTCTCGTACCATGAATACGGCAAGCTCTGAAGATGTCTGTGTAGGGTCTTATATTGGAGCCAGTAACTTTTTTAATGGGAGTATGGATAAATTTGCTATTTGGAATAATACATTAACCGCATCTGAAATAACAGCTTTATATAATTCTGGAGAAGGAATTTCTGCTGCTTCAAATTCTGGTAATTATACATCCTCTTCAAATTTAGTCGCCTATTGGGAGATGGACGAAGGAAGTGGAACATCTCTTACAGATAGCAGTCCAAATTCTAATACGGGGACTTTAACAAATGGCCCCACATGGGTGCAAATTTCTGCAGGCAACCAAGCCCCATCAAATACGACCATTAATTTATCTTCATACAGCAATAATGAATATCTGAACAACGGAGATTTAACTCTATCCAATGTAACGGTGAATGGTCCGGGAGTATTCGTTGTTTATGGAAACTTAACCATTGAATCAAATTCAATGATTCAAAAAAATGTTAAAGTCATTTGTTCTGGGAATTTAACTGTAACTAATTCTCAAATTGGAACCAGTTTAAGAACACCTTCCTTAAGCTATTCTAAAGGAACAACTTCCTTTACAGGTTCAAGCATTTATGGGCTTATTATCGCCAAAGGGAATACCTGTACGATATCATCCACAACTATGTATGGCGCATTATTGAATTATAGCTCAACATTTACGCTTAGTAGCTCTTCATCCATCACTGGATCTGTTGTATCTCAATATTCTATCGATATTCAAGATGCCAATTCATCCATTACAAAAGGAAGCCTGCCTCCTTTCTTTAATACGGATATTGGCTTAAACCCAATTGTCATTTCTGGTTCATACCTAGAACATTAATACGGTTTTGAAGACCTTATTATGTCATTATATACTTTTATTTAATGAGTAATTCTCATATTTATTAATTACTTTCAACTATCAAATAAACAAAAAAGAGCCTCTAAAATAATATGATATTTATATTAGCTATTGGGATCGTATCAGCCGTTTTCGGCTTTTTGCTCCTAATATCACCAAAAACAATTCTAGAAATAGAACGACAAGCCAATAAAGTG
>CAZGFQ010000086.1:0-2657 GCA_964525185.1 uncultured bacterium | reverse complement strand
GTTGAAAATTGATTAATAAAAGTAGAATCAATCCCCGGAACATATATCATTAAAAAGTCAATATCCTCAGGATCTGATTCAGTTATAGACCAGGAACGGGGATGAACCTGCGATGCAGTATCTTGCATTAAAGCCATAAATAAGTCAAATGTGTCTGGTGCTGTTTGGTCTAATGCTGAAATGATAATCCAAATTGAATCACTATTTGCAGCTGTTAATGCTCCGCCAGACGGAATGGTATCAAATATGACTGATTCAAACACACCGACTTGATCGCCTGAATAATCAAATGTGACAGGACCGATATAGGAATCTTGGGCATTTAAAAGCCATAAGGGAAATAATATTAGAATGTATTGAAAACGAGACATAATGCTCAAAGTCTCAAAATTAAATGGCTATTTGCCAGAACCGCGTTTCATAATGAGAGACGCAGAAAGACCAATGGTTCCAAAACCAGTCTTCAATGAAGGAAAAACAGGGTCGCTTTGAGGAATTACATGAAACTCTGCAAACAATCGAACTTTTATAGGGTAGTCTGGAATCCAGTACTCAATATTTCCACCTGTAATTAATCCGCCACCTCCACTATAATCCCCGTCGATTCCAGATAAAAAGGTCAGTCCCTGAACTATTTCAATATGCATGTTTTGAGGGAGAAAAAATAAAACCGGAGTAAGGTCAACATTGATAACACCACCAAAGGAAATAGCTTGAAATGACGGAATTTGCCCATCCTGAAATCCTATTGTAATAAGCCTGCCGCCGGGACTAATGTCCACTGGACCTATTTCATAATAAGGCCAATTCATGCTAATGCCTAGGTTTGGTATGGAAGTGGGTTTCCCGTACGCTCCTGTATTTCCTAACTTTTTTAACATTGTCGGCCTTACATACACTGGGAATCCACTTATCAACGATAATGAATAATAATCCGCTTTTGTAAAAGTTAAATCCCCTTCCTCAAAATAGTCTTCACCATCGATGGATATATCTTCGCTATAATCTATTTCTGGTACATAGCCATCTTCAACAAGAGCTTGGTTTTTTGTTAGGAATTTTCCATTTCGATACAATTGTTCCACGCGACCATCTAGAACCATAATAAAACCATTATCCAATACAACCGCCTGAATTTCATTAACACCAATTTCGTAGGTAGTAGTTAAACTTTGAGGAATGATGAGAACGTGGGTTCGTTCCACCGTCGTAATTTCACCCTCAAAGGTGAAACCTGAATAAAGTGATATTTTCCCCTGAAGCGCAAAAGCAATTTGACTAAAAAGGATAAGGATTAATAGTTTCTTCATGGTTACATAAATTGAATGCGAGAAAATACATCAAATAAAGAAAAAGCAAAATATCTTCATAAAAAAACACATAATTGAATATTTTGCAAAAAATACCATCATATGCGGTATAATTATTAAAAAAGCTCCAAAATAATGAAGTTTTTTGTGGGCCCACAGGGACTCGAACCCCGAACCAACAGATTATGAGTCTGCTGCTCTAACCAATTGAGCTATGGGCCCAAAAACGGGCAGAAAGTTAGCTGAATATCTGTGGAGTTCCAATGGGGATATATCAGAAAAAAAGAAGAATATCTGATATGTTCGTCTTAACTTTTTCTCTTTCATAACAATAATAACTTTATTTTAAGCCATGATTATACAAGGAAAACATTATAGATCAATTTGGATGGAAGCAAATACCATTCATACAATTGAACAAAATAAACTCCCCGAAGAATTTGAAATTATTACGATTGATACTTTGAAAGATGTAGCAAAATCCATTTCAACCATGATTATTCGTGGAGCACCTGCCATTGGTGCAATGGGAGCATTTGGATTAGCCCAGGCAATTCAAAAAATGGATGCACCTAACGAAAAAGACATTAAAAAAGTTCGGGACTTTCTATTTGCAACCCGGCCCACTGCATACGACCTTCAACATGGCCTGGATCATGTGGTAAAAGAAACGTTATCAGAATCCGATCCTATCATAATGAAAAAAGTAGCCATGGATTCCGCCCAATCTTATGTAGATGCATCAGCAGAAGCATGTCGGAAAATTGGAGAATATGGTGATTCACTTATAAAAGATGGAGATAAATTATTGACTCATTGTAATGCAGGCGCACTTGCAACGGTCGATTATGGAACCGCATTGGCTCCTATGCGAATTTCTCATAATAATGGGAAAAACATTTTTATATTTGTAGACGAAACACGCCCACGACTTCAAGGTGCGAAACTCACAGCTTTTGAGTTGAACGAAGAAGGGATCCCCCATGCGGTTATTGTAGACAATGCAGCGGGGTTTTATATGGCACGCGGAGAAGTGGATATGGTTATTACAGGAACGGACCGCGTGGCTGCGAATGGAGATGTAGCAAACAAAATTGGCACATATGAAAAAGCGGTTGTTGCCCACGAAAATGGAATCCCCGTTTATATTGCGGCTCCTATTTCAACGATTGATTTTAACTGTCCAACAGGAAATGATATTCCAATTGAAGAACGAGATGAAAATGAAGTGTTGAACGTGAATGATTTTCGGGTTGCTTCCGACGGAAGTTCGGCGTTAAACCCCGCTTTTGATGTTACACCAGCAAAATATATTACAGGAATTATTACAGAGCAGGGGATTTTTAA
>CAZGFQ010000085.1:0-2666 GCA_964525185.1 uncultured bacterium | reverse complement strand
GTTTCTTTTATCATGGATGGCAATTCTTTAACCACATCAGGTCCATATTCTATCCGAGTAGGATAAAAATAGCTGTGTCGTTGATTTGGCATATTATTTTGTATTTTGTCTTAAGTGAAAGGATTTTGGTCGGGTTAATTGTTCAAATCCAACTTGAGATAGAGTGCAACCGCGACCGGAATCTTTCACGCCAACCCAGGATAAATATGGATCTAAATAATCACATCGATTCATAAAACAAGTCCCTGTATCAATTTGATTTGCAATGGAAATCGCTTCATGTTCATTCTCTGTCCAAACAGATGCAGTAAGTCCATACGGACTGTCATTCATTAGTCGAATGGCTTCTTCATCATTTTTTACTGACATGATGCCTACAACCGGACCAAACGATTCATGCATCATCACATTCAATGTATGATCTACATTCACTAAAACTTGTGGCGGAATGTAATGTGAGCCCAGTTCTTGTCTTTTGAACTGATTCCAATCAATTAATGCTTTGGCGCCTGTGGAAATAGCTTGATTTATATGAGATTTCACCAATTTGGCACCACTCAATTTTGCCATGGGTCCCAATGTAGTACTTTCATCCAATGGATTTCCCAAAATATATTGTTTAGTTAAGTCTACAAAACCATCCACAAAAGATGAAAAATGGTTTTCATGAACATAAATGCGTTCAATTCCACAGCAGGATTGTCCTGAATTAAAAAATGATCCATCTACTAAATTTTCGATCGCAAAATCTAAATGAGCATCTTCCCGCACATAAGCTGGGTCTTTCCCACCAAGTTCAAGTCCCACGCCAATGAATCGTTCAGAAGCAATTTTTTGAATCGTATGCCCCCCAGAAACAGACCCTGTAAAGGCCACAAAGTTGATTCGATCATCCCGTACAACATCTGCAGTAGCGTCATGGTTCAAATGGAGAAATTGAAATAGCCCTTCCGGTAACCCCACTTTTTCAAATGCGTCATAAAATCGTTCAGCACAAAGGGGCGTTTGAGCAGAATGTTTTAATACAACTGCATTCCCAGCCAATAATGCAGGCACAATAGTATTTACTGCTATTAAATAAGGATAATTCCAAGCAGGAACTACAAAAACAACACCTAATGGTTCACGTCGGATAAATCGATTAAACCCATCCCTTTCTTCCACCTGAATATCTTGAAGTGCATCATCAGCCAAATCAATCATCCCCAAAGCGCGTTCTTCTGTTCCATGAACTTCTCCGGGCGCATATTGAATGGGTCTGCCCATTTGCCAAGATAATTCGTTTGATATAGCATTAGAATCTTCCGTAAAGGCTTTCACAAAGGATTTCATGAGCACTTTTCTGTCAGCAAGTGGTATGTGTTTCCATTCTTTTTGAGCATGGACAGCTTTTGTTAATGTTTGGTCAATTTGATGACCAGTATGGTAATGTTTTTCTACATATACCTTTCCATCTACAGGAGAAATGACTTGAAGAATATTATTAGACATTATAAATCTGCTTTCCCGGTTTTATTTCTTAACAATACTAAATATAAAAAGAATGCTGCAAAAAGTGCAGATACTAATAAAATTGCAAAAACAGTCCCAGCACCAGACGAGTCCAAAATGGACCCCAATAAAAATTCTTGAACAACGGACCCTACGGCTCCCAATCCATTTATAATACCTGCTGCTAATGCAGCACTGCGTAAAGTGCCCACTTCGATGGCACCCGCACCAGTCATTAAGGCATCTGGGCCATATAGCATAAAACCAACCAGAGCTAAACTGATTCCGAAATAAATTAAGCTGGTTGGTCCAAGTGTATAAAGGAGAGCTGTGGAAGCAGCCATACCCATAATAAAATAAAAACTAATTTTTGCACGGCGACCTGAAAAATATTTATCAGAAATATATCCAGCTGTTATCACACCAAAAGCGCCTGCCAAATCAAAGGCAGTGGACAAATATCCCGCATCATCTAATGCAAGTCCATAATCACGATATAGGAGAAAGGGTGTCCATGACCAAAGTGCATATCGAATAAATTTTACAAAAAAGTAAAAGCCACCCACCAAAAGAATATTCGTCCAAACAGCAGAACTCCAACCAATTCCTGAATGGCTATTATCTGTATGTTCACTCTCATCTTGTTCGATGGCTTGAAGCCCCACATCTTTTGGTTTATTTCGTTGATTGAATAAAAAGAAAACCCAAATAGCTAATAATACAATTGAACCCGCCCAAAATGACCATTGAATCCCATACTTTGCCAAAGCCCATGCTGAAAGTCCGCTGGCTAATACACCACCGATTTGATAATTTGTTGCCCAAAGCCCCATAACAGTTCCACGTTCTTTACGTGTAAACCAAGGTGCCATAGCTGCAACATTATTAGACCAACCCGTGGATTGAGCCAGTCCATTGATAATCATTAACAATGCAAATGTTAGCCATGAATTTGTTATACCAAACATTATATTCACAATTATAGACAATGCCATCCCAGACAATAGAAGCAATCGTGGACCCCACTTTAATCCAGCCCAGCCCATAATAAATTGACCAATCGTGTAGGCGATTAAATATGCAGACCCAATGAGGCCGAGAAGAGACGGGTCCCAAGATAATTCTTCAGCTAATGCGGGTTTGGCAATGAAAAATGGTTTTCGACAAAAATAAAA
>CAZGFQ010000084.1:0-2672 GCA_964525185.1 uncultured bacterium | reverse complement strand
CAAAATGTGCATTTCCATAATCAAACGAATACCAATATTCTGTACTTCCTGTAGATGTTAATGGGTGATGAACGCGTTCTTCAAAAGGATATACTTCCCCTAATGCCCAATATCCACCGTATTCATGATTCCCAATTGATATATAAGATGGAACTTGACCTCCTATCCAACGTAATGGGTACAAATATTCATCCACCCATTGGGATAAATGTATCCCAGTAGTTACGACATCACCTACACTGCAAATAAAATCTATATTTTCGCGTGTCATCATTTTCACTACATTTTCTGCCACTCTTGGGTAACTCCGGTTGTCTCCATAGACAGAAAAAGCAAAAGGAGCATCATCTAATTTTTTTGTTCGGAATTTTTGAACAGGACTGGCCATTATTCCTGAGACAGCGCGGTAATTATAATGAGTATTTTTATCAAGCCCAACGAGTGTTATTTCATGAATAGTGGAAGGCGAATATTGCCCATGTATTACTTGATTTAGGGCAATTTTTCCATACACAATTGCCCCGAGAGAAGGAAGTGCCGTTTCCCACATGATTGTAATGCCATCATCTTGGACATTTTGAAGATAGGGAGGAACAACAAATACCGGCTCAGTACTTAATTTTTTATTTAGCGACATTATCTGAATATCGAGTTGGTTCAATGTGATTTCTAAAGGTTTTTCTAAAGATGCAGCTCTACTCAGTACTGACGTCACTTCAGATAACCAATCTGTATTTGGTGAAGGATGGCGCTGATAATACCTATCCCACCGTTCTAGCTTTTTCACCATGGTTTCAAATGTTTCTGCCAACTTTAAGGCTTGGCCTGATATAATTCTAACATCCTTTAATTCACCCACATTTTGTTCATTCATCGCTTTGATAGAAAAAGAAACAATATCATTTTCTGACGCATTCATGTCAAATAGTACATTTCCTGAACTATCTCTAAATTCATGTAGTTTTTCTCCTTGATACCAAATTTCCCCTTTATCATTTGTATTTGCATGAATATAAAGACGACTATTGGATATTGGATGTCCATCAATTTCTTTGGGTAGTTTAACATTTAATCTATACCAAGCATGTTTATATTCACCTTTCCATGGTCCGGATATATTTCTTTGCTTCCATTTTGAATCATCAAAGTGCGGTTGGCTGGCTGTATCGTCAGCCATCATTTTCCATTTTGCATCATGAAGGCGCAAACCAGTGGTGGATGGTTTCAATGATTGAACATCTTTCAAGGCTTTATAAAAATCACCATATCCTCTAGGATAGCCAATCACATCTGCTTGGAAAAATTGAGCATAATATTGAGAAGAGCCTCTTTCACCACGGACAACAATTGAAAATGTTTCATTTCCTTTCGCATTTTCAAGAATTAATATTTTCCCAGCTCTCTGAGACACATCCATTAATTTTTTACCGTTTAAATAAACAGTGCCTTTTTCTTTAATTTTTAACTCTAAAAACACATCTGTTCCTTCAAATGACGCTGGAATACTAAAATGTCTTCTGAACCATTTAATATTATATTTGTCCCACCATTTTGTATTTAATGTCCAATGGGTCCACTTTTTTGTTTTTTTGAAATTTTGTGCTTTTTTTAGTGTCGTTTCACCTTGATGAACGTCCCAATCAATTAACTCAAAAATGGGATGTGGTTCATGATTTTGTTCCTTTTCCCATGTGGGTATTCCTTGGCTAAATAATGATGAAATAATGAGTAATATATAGATGAAAGTTTTCATGATTTTCCTTTTTGGAATGAAGGTTTAAAGGATGATAATGTTCTTAGTACAATGGTAATAATTACAGAAAAAAACGAAATGAATGTTATAGGGATCAAATTCCCGGGCCAAGATGAAATTTGTGGCCATTGATTTACTCCAATAGGGAACACATGCAATCCTGCAACGACACATCCTATATATCCAGCAAATTGTGTTATGTGAAATGATTTTCGACTAAATGGATACAACTGTGGAAAAGAAGTTATAAAAGCGGCTCCAATAAGTATTAAGGAAATAAATCCGGTTATGAGCACAAATTCTCCTAGTCCATTCATTTTCAAGAAGGAAAAGAATTTTTTAAAATGATCTGGTTTAAAAATAAGTAATGATATTAATGAATGAAAAAAAGATAATGTAAATCCCCAAAGTCCAAACAACCTTTTACCCATTTCTATTCGACCAAACTTTTTAGGAAACCTCCGCCCTAAAGGGCCAATTGATAAAGATAGCGCAATTAATAAAATGGCTGCGAGGGAAATACCTTTGTTGAAGACATCGATGAAATATGCGATTGGTATTCCTTTGAAGCCGTGATACCGAATTATAGCATAAATAACTGAAATCAATGTGATCCAAATTATGATTTTGTATGTTTTTTGGTGCATAAAAGAAACGAAAAATAGGAAACACGTATGTATTGTAAAATAGTATTTTTCATTATCGTGAGTTTTGGTTTTAGTCCTTCATTTATTTCAATTATATTTCTCTGCTGATGATGAATCAAAGATTAAACTTTAAACCTGTAATGCATTCATGAAACATTCCCAAAAAACCATTTGGCGCTATCGTATTTTCGCTTCTACCTGGCTTTCTTATGCTGGGTTTTATTTTTGTCGAAAACCATTTTTCATTGCCAAACCCGCATTAGCTGAAGAAT
>CAZGFQ010000083.1:0-2708 GCA_964525185.1 uncultured bacterium | reverse complement strand
CAATTTTGACTTAATTTAACTGTCATCGCGAGAGAGGTACGAACGTGGCGATCTCCTTCCGTCTGTTTATACAAAGACATCAACATCTTCAAAAACCCCGATTTTCTTGGGGTTTTTTATTTTCCTCAATCATAATGGAAGACAAATAACCAATGTGACCTAAATCACATCTCCAAGCACTTGTTCAAAAACAATACTTTATAATCTTATTATTTTATGTTTAAATTCGAATTGTACAATAGGAGTTTAACAAGCGTTAATACCGTAAGGCCTATATGGCTTGTAAACAATTACATTATTCATAAAATTTAACTAAATACTGATTTAATCATATGTCCGAGCCCCATATTCATATACATACTAAACAGTTCAATAAGAATAAAAAAAACATTTTTCTCCTCGGTTCCCGCGAAGAATACAAAATTTTAAAAACATGGTCTGAACAAGATACTAAAAACCGCTTCCATCTCAATGGCTGGTTTCACGATAAAGAAATTCCAAACTCACCCCTGGAATTAGTTGACAAATATAATTCACTTACAGGCAAAGAAAATGTTGATCATTTTATCATGGATCCTTCTGATATGGCTCCAGATATTCTCCAGGCGTCCATAGATTGGGCTGAAAGTAAAGGATCTCGTATTCACCTTATTCAATCCGAGACAACATATTTAAAACCTAAATTAAGTAAAAAATACCGTTTTGGTCCATTTGCGTCAGTTCCTTTGCGTCAAGAACCTTTATCTAATCGTTTTAACCAAATCAGAAAAAGAACGTTTGATCTTCTTTTATCATCCATTGTGTTGTTTGGTATAATGTGGTGGTTTTATCCTTTGATGGGGTTTTTAATAAAACTAAATAGTCGAGGCCCAGTAATTATTCGTCAGAAAAGAGTAGGATTAAATGGACATATATATAATTGTTATAAATTTCGTACAATGGTGTCTAATGAGAAAGCAGAAGAAGGGTATGGTGAAATAACAATAACTGACGATGATCGTATTACAGTTATTGGCAGTTTTCTGCGTATATCTAATCTCGATGAACTACCACAATTTTTTAATGTATTTTTAAGTAATATGAGTGCTATTGGACCAAGGCCTAATCCGATCAGAGAAGATAATGAGATTTCAGTTAAGGTTAATAAATACTGCATTCGACGATTTGTAAAGCCGGGCATTACAGGGTTGGCTGCTATAAAGGGTTATCGCGGAGGTACGGAGAATTTATATCTAATGCAGAAACGCATTGATTACGATATTGAATATATAGAAAACTGGTCATTCTGGCTGGATATAAAGATTGCTGCCATTACTTTCTGGCAGATGATCACCTTTGACACCGGCGCACATTAGTTATTATTATCCCTGTTTGTAGGGTCAGAAAGCTGATATCCCCTCTTAATCAGAAATCCACATTTTGTTTAATATTAAATGATTTATACAAATATTATTCAATAAACATTCCCATTAATAAATTATTTATATTCTTTCAATTATTCTGAAATAAAATGAAAAGATCTGTAATAATTATAATATTGTGGGCAACTAATCTAGTTTTTTCTCAAACTGTGTATACTAGTCAAGAAAGCCCATTGAATCTAAAGGCATCTTTGATCCATAATGCCATAACCAAGAATAAAATACACATAGCACATCCAAACGATATATATGGCAATGGTTTATTAACCACAGCTTCATTTTCTTTTAAGAATTATAAGATAGTGAATTCTATGTTTGGAGCATTAAATAAAGGGGATGCAATAAGAGGGAATGATGCAAAATTTGCTGGTATATATGGGTATACACATTTAGCATTTATCGAATATTCTAATGATTTTATGGACCTTAATTATGGGAGATCATTTATTGATATAGGAAATGGGAAGTTCTCTAACTTACTTGTGAGTAATTATAGTAGACCATTTGACCAGATGCAGATAAAATTCAACTATCGTTCTTTTTCTTTAAGGTCAAATGTGATCCAGTTAGAATCTATTGGAAATTCAAAACGATATTTATCTTTACATACTATTGAATATTCAAATAATAAGCTTCACTTATTAGCAGGTGAATCTGTCCTGATTGCAGGTGAAAACAGATCATTTGAATTGCAATATTTTAATCCAATGATGGTCTGGCTTCCAGAACAAGTCAATTTATCAACTGGTTCAGGAAATTCAATGTTATTTGGTTCAATTAAATATATTCATTCCACATCTCTCTCTTTCTGGGGAGATTTAATAATTGATGACTACCAAATCAACAATGATTCCAAAGGCGATTTGGAACCCAATGAAATCGGTTTTCTCGGTGGCGTCGAGAAAACTGGATGGCCCTTTCAGTCATCAGATATGTGGTTGGAATATACTCGTATAACAAACAGGACCTATCAAACCGCAGATGGATCCGAGACATACACACATCGTGGTTTTCCAATTGGCCATTATTTGGGAAATGATTTTGATCTGATCCAACTTTACTATAGTCAAGAAAATATGAGCGGAAAATTTAAGCCCTACATTTCATTGGCATATTTAAGAGATGGAGCCAATGGGTTAGATACACCATGGGACGAACCGTGGATGGATTCCACCGTCACAATGGAAACAGGGTATTCTGAACCATTCCCCACAGGACCTATCACGTATGTAACAGAAATGGAATTAGCTGCTGATTATCGATTTAGAAAGGATTCATTCGTCAACG
>CAZGFQ010000082.1:0-2748 GCA_964525185.1 uncultured bacterium | reverse complement strand
GAATTAAGCCATTTATTAAAATGGATCTTTGAAGAAGAAAAACAGGGCACCATATTTGGTGTTACGAAGGATTTATTTTTTAAACCAAAAGTAGATGATGTCTTCCGGATGAATCGATACGGTCAGCTCATGGAAACACCCATTGGAGTGGCAGCGGGTCCCCATACCCAAATGTCTCAAAATATTATTCTGTCGTGGCTTATGGGAGCACGATATATCGAACTCAAAACGATTCAAACTTTGGATGAGTTAGACGTATCAAAGCCCTGTATCGATATGCAGGACGAAGGCTATAATTGTGAATGGTCACAAGAATTAAAGTTACATCAATCCTATTCAGAATATTTGAATGCTTGGATTGTTATTCACATTTTAAAAGATAAATATGGCTGGGGGACAGAGACGGATTTAGGTGGCATTTTTAATATGAGTGCTGGTTATAATTTAGATGGCTTAAAAAATGGAAATGTTCAAGGATTTTTGAATCTGATGGAAAATGGTCAGGATGAATTAGATAAACGACTAAATGAAATATCAGATATTTACCCGAATGTGAAAAATCTAAACATTCCGTCGCAAATGTCGAATAATTTGACATTATCCACAATGCATGGATGTCCACCGGATGAAATTGAAGCTATTGGGATGTATTTAATTGAAGAGAGAAAGTATCATACTACCGTAAAACTTAATCCAACATTATTGGGACCTGATCACCTTCGAGACATATTAAATAATCATTTAGGTTATAAAGATATTACGGTACCAGATGAAGCATTTGGCCATGATTTAAAATATCCTGATGGTGTCAATCTAATCAAAAATTTAAAAGCCAAAGCATTAGAGAATAATGTCGCATTCGGGCTTAAGCTAACCAATACGTTAGAAGTCGAAAACCATAAACCCATTTTTCCGGAGCAGGAAAAAATGATGTATATGAGTGGGAGAGCGCTTCATCCAATCAGTATTAATGTTGCAGCCAAACTCCAAAATGAATTTAACGGTGAATTAGATATATCCTTTTCAGCTGGTATGGATGCGTTTAATGTCTCGGATGTATTGGCAGCAAATATAAAGCCCATTACTGTTTGTACGGATATTTTAAAACCGGGTGGATACACACGATTGGCTCAATATTTACAAGAAATTGAAACACGTTTCGCAGAAAAAAATGCTTCAACGATTGATGCGTTTATTTCAATCACGTCTGGAATTAAAAATGTACAAAAAGCTGGATTAGCAAACTTAAATAAATATGCCGATTCTGTTTTGGATAATCCAGCGTATCACAAGGAAAATAAACATTTTGATTCTATCAAGACACATAGAGTTTTAACTGCATTTGATTGTGTATCTGCTCCGTGCACTGAAAATTGTGCTACAGATCAAGATATCCCTGAATATATGCACCATGTTGCCACAGGCGATTTTAATGCAGCATATGAAACGATTTTAGATACGAATCCAATGCCCGGTGTGACAGGATCTGTGTGTGACCATCTATGCCAGCAAAAGTGCACTCGGAACAATTTGGATAGTACATTACTCATCAGAGAAATAAAACGTTTTGCCCAAGAAAATAGCCAAGGTGTCCAAAGTGAACCGAAATCGTTTAACGGGAATAAAATCGCTATTGTTGGTGCTGGACCATCAGGCCTTTCATGTGCTTATTTTTTAGCCATGGATGGATTTAAAGTCGATATTTATGAAGCGAAACCATTTTCAGGTGGAATGGTATCAGATGCCATCCCCGTTTTTCGTTTATTAGATGAAAGTATTAATAATGACATAGATTTAGTGGAATCCGTTGGAGTAAATATTCATTACAATTCAGATGTAGATAAAAACAAATTTCAATCGCTTCGGAATGAATATGATTCTATTTATCTTGGTGCAGGAGCTCAAAATAATAAAAAATTAAACATTGAAGGAGAATCGCTTCCAAATGTTATGGAGCCATTGTCATTTTTATCCAAAGTGAGACGGGGTGAAATTAGTGAATTGTCTGGGCGAGTAGCGGTTATTGGCGGTGGAAATACTGCCATGGATGCTGCCAGAACATCCAGAAGACTGGGTGCAGATGTAACCATTGTATATCGTAGAACCATGAAAGAAATGCCTGCGGATATTGAAGAAATTGTCGCAGCGTTAGATGAAGGAATTACATTAGAAGAATTAACGGCTCCGAAAAAAATATCTCCCAGTAAAAATGATAACGTGTTTTTAACATGTTCAAGAATGGAATTGGGAGAAGCAGATGAAAGTGGTAGAGCAAGACCGGTCATAATTGAAGATTCAGAATTTGATTTAGAATTTGACACGATTATTCCATCCATTGGTCAGGATATTGCATTCGATTTTCTTTCCTGGGACGATTTGCGTGTGAACCCGGAAACAAATGAAACAAAAATACCCAACGTCTTCGCAGGTGGAGATGTAGTTCGTGGAGCGTCATCCGTTATTCATGCTGTGGGTGATGGAAGAAATGCGGCCTTAAACATTATTAAAGCATTTGGAAGAACATTAGAAAATAAAGTGTCTAATGGTTTAAGGTTAGATAAAGGTGAATATCAGAAGAAATTGGCATTTAGAGAATATGGTTTATCCACGCCCCATTTAGATCCGGATGATCGAATCAATTTTGACTTGGTCACACGAACATTGACCCGAGAAGAAGCCATGACAGAAGCAGACCGTTGTTTATATTGTGACGAAGTATGCGATGTATGTGTGAGTGTTTGTCCGAAT
>CAZGFQ010000081.1:0-2765 GCA_964525185.1 uncultured bacterium | reverse complement strand
GCAAACCTTGATGCAGAACAAGCTGATCGCATTTTAGACTTAATACAATCTTTAACAAAAGAATATGATTTAACGACTGTTATGATTTCGCATGATGAAGCGCGCGTTCATCAATATGGAGATCGTATTTTAAAAATGAGTCAGGGTTTGTTGACAGAAGCATGACTCAATCTTTTTATATAATTACATGGGCGGATGTCCTTATTTCACTCATATTAATCGGGATAAGTATTGGTCTTATAAAATGGTTGAAAATTGGATTAGAAAATTCTTTAATCATTGGAACAATACGAACCTTTATTCAGCTTGGTTTTATGGGATATGTATTAACGTGGTTTTTCCAGCAACAAAGTTGGGTCTTTATGGTATCGCTTATTGCCCTAATGATATTAATCGCCGGATTTGAAGGAACGCGCCGACAAAAAGATTTAAAAATACCCTATTTATTTTGGATTATAACTGGATCAATTTTAACAGCTGTTATTCTCGTTTTGGGAATTATTTTAAAAGTGATTTTAAACGTAGAGCCTTGGTATTACCCTTATGCCATGATTCCAATTGCGGGGATGATTATTGGGAATGCGCTCAATTCTTCCACATTAGCTGTCAATCGATTCATTGGAGAAATAAAACATCGTGAAGAAGAAATAGAAATGATTCTTTCACTGGGAGCATCACCAAGAAATGCAATTGATGATTCTTTTAAAGCATCCATAAAGGCAGCTCTCATTCCTAATATAAATGGATTAATGATGGTGGGGCTCGTTCAATTACCTGGAGTTATGACAGGGCAAATCCTTTCTGGCGTAGACCCTATGATTGCTGTGCGATATCAAATTATGATTATGTATATGTGGATTACCACGGTAGCAATTACGGATATTTTAGTTTTATTATTGGTCTATCAGCAGTTTTTTACAGATAAAGCTCAATTAAGAAAATCATTATTGAGAAATCATTAACTTTTTTTCCCTTGATTGGCTACCGCCTGAATTGAAGCTTGAATTGCTTCCTGATCTCCCAAATAATAATGTTTAATCGGTGTTAAATCATCATTGAGTTCATACACTAACGGAGCGCCTGTTGGTATATTTAAACCTAGAATATCTTCATCGGATATATTGTCTAAATATTTTACTAAAGCGCGCAGCGAATTTCCATGTGCAACAATTAACACTTTTTTCCCTGATTCAATATCGGGTTTAATGGAATTCATCCAATAGGGTAAAAAACGATTAACCGTATCTTTTAAACATTCAGCTGCCGGTAATTCATCAGCATTAAGGTTTTGATATTTTTCATCATGGCTTGGATGTCTGTCATCTGAAATGTCTAACAATGGCGGTGGTGTATCATAACTTCTTCTCCAAATGAGTACTTGTTCGTCCCCATATTTTTCAGCTGTTTCTCCTTTATTTAACCCTTGGAGAGCGCCATAATGTCTTTCGTTTAAACGCCAATCATATTGAATGGGAATATCCGCTATTCCCATTTCTTCCAAACATAGTTCCATGGTTCGGTTAGCTCGTTTTAACACAGAAGTATGAATTTTATCAAATTCAAATCCTTCATCTTTAAATACTTTTCCAGCAGATCGCGCTTCAGATATTCCTTTTTCTGTAAGGTCAACATCCGTCCACCCTGTGAATCGGTTTTCTAAATTCCATTGACTTTCGCCATGGCGTAATAATACAAGTTTTATCATTTTATACTCTCCATTTTTTGATGAGTTATCTTAATATATGGAAGAAAAAATATTTATTTATTGCATCCCCCTTTTTATTCTCCCCTATGATAGGGGGGCTTCTGGGGGTATAAATAAAATGGTTCAACCACAAACCAATGAAATTATTTCCAAATATGTAATGAGAAATTCCCAAACTCAATTTATAGTCAAAAGGTTTTTTTCTGTAGATTTAAACTATGTGTGGGAGAAAAACATTAACAAGAGATATGAAATCTATCATTGAAGAATTAGCTATCGATGAATGGGGAAACCCAGAAGATTTTCACCCAAGTTATAATATAACGCCAACTCAATCTTCTCCTATTTTAATTCACGATAATAAGTCACAAGTTAAAATGATGAAATGGGGGCTAATTCCGCATTGGGCAAAAGTTGAATCCATTGGGTCCAAATTGATTAATGCTCGATCTGAAACGTTGACCGAAAAACCATCCTTTCAAAATTTAGTATCCAAAAACAGATGTGTCGTTATATCAGATGGTTATTATGAATGGAAAAGAGTTGGGAACCAAAAACAACCTTATTATATCCATCATCCTGAAAATAAACTTTTGCCCATGGCTGGATTGTGGAGCCAATGGAAATCCAAAGATCAAACAACGGTTTTTTCATATACTGTTATTACCACAACTCCCGCACCCGATATTGCATTTATCCATTCAAGAATGCCTGTTATATTAACTGAAAAGAATATGCTCGTTTGGTTAAACGGAAATCAATATTCATCTAATGATGCATTAAAACATTTAATCCCCTATAAAACTTCTCTTGCCTTCTCTCCTGTATCTCCTTTTGTAAATTCACCAAAAAACAATTCTCCTGAATGCATTAAACCATTAACCGATCTTCCAACAATGACACTGTTTTAAATGGTGTTTTATTTGAAAATTAGCCTATTTTTTGCCCTGGTTTTTAGAATAAGATTATTATTGGATTTGTCTCTCCTGTTTATCAATTTTAGCACGTTATAACGGCAGTGTAACTGTCGCTAACTTCATGATAAAAACAAACAAGGAGA
>CAZGFQ010000080.1:0-2812 GCA_964525185.1 uncultured bacterium | reverse complement strand
CGTCCGCTTTATTTGATATGAAATTCCAAAATTTCCGTTGTATAATGTTCATTTATTTAATTCTGTTTTATTCAATCCATGAGGGTGTCGAAGGGTAAGAATAGATTCCTACAATCTCCAGAATTTGCATAATTACAATAGCCACCACAGCATAAGCCATAGCGGTACGGTATATTTTACATAGATTTAGTTCGGAGAAAAAACTCAAATCACCACCAAACTTGTCATCCTGATCCGCCGGTTAGCGGAGAAGGATCTCAACCTTTTGTTTTACGATAATCGATTGATTGAGATTCTTCATTCGCTCCGCTCTTTCAGAATGACAGTATATTTCAATCCAACCCTTGCACTTTTCGTATTTCAGCGATCAGATCTTTGAATGGTTCATAATCCTGGATCTTGGCCATTTCAGCATCGTGTAACCAAAACCCAATCCAAGCATTTTGGGGCATTACATTATACATTTTTCGCAATTCTTTTATTGCTAAATCAAATTCACCAGTAAGAACATATATCTTTGCCAAATGGTAATTATAATCACCGCCTTGCAGTTTATCTTTTTCAACGGAATTAATCTGTATTGCCTTTTCACCAATCCTAACTGCTTCATCATTTCTGTCTAAATAGGCAAGTATTAATCCTTTAGAAAATAAAAAACGTACATCATCAGGCAATTCTTCCAACTTTTCATTCACATCAATTAATGCATCTTCAAAATTTTGGTTTGCTCTTTCTTCATCGCCTTTTGTTTTATACACTAATGCTTTCTTATATCCATTGCTCCTATATGCACTCATTGTCATTGTAGCATCTTCTTCTTTTCTACGGTCAATATGTTTTATAGCTTGGTTATAATCTCTCGTTATTAAATAATAATCAGAAATAATTTCATGAAACCAAGTTTCATGATCTATCTTGTTCGCTTCGTCCACCACTTTTTTAAATTCATTCAAGTTTCCATTTCTTCCGAATTTTTCACTTTGTTTCATCGATAACCGATTTCCTGGTTCCATTCCCATTTTTTGAGCAATAGGATAATAATAATCAAATTGATCAACCAACCCTAGATATGTACTTGTCCCAAGTAACTGATTAGGATAAATATAATTTTTTGGGTCCTGGACAAAACATTTTTTCATTGAATTAAAAGAGTCTAAAAGCTTTCCCTGTCGTCTGTAAACAAGTGCTTGGCGCCATAATGTTTCAACATTATTTGGTTCAAGACGATCAGCTAGAGCATATTCTTTTAAAGCATGTTCATAATCGGCCAATACATAATAATAATAACCCACATCCTGGTGCACTTCTGCTAAAAGTGGGTCAAGTTCCATGGCTTTATCTAAAGCGGATTTTGCTTTGACTAAACGTGCTTCTGACCTGTCCATACCAAAAAAATATATCCATGCATGAATATGACCCAATCTACCTTGAATAAAAGCGGATTCCGGGTCCAGCATCGCTGCCTTTTCGAACAGTTCCATTTTTTTAGTATTATCTTCAAAATCAAACCATTTTAATGGTTTTGTTTTTTGTAACAATTCATAGGCGTCCGGATTCGTGGTCATGGTTTTATTTAACCGTTCCACATCTTTATCCGTCATTTCCGTTTCCAAAGCAGCAGCGATGCTTTTTGCCACTTCGGTCTGGATCGTAAAAATATTGTCCATATTCCGGTCATAAATATCTGCCCAAAGGTGTTCATCCGTTTCCGCATCAATGAGCTGTCCGGTGATGCGCACCTGGTCACCTGCACGGCGAACGCTGCCTTCCAAAATGTTTGTCACACCTAGTTCCTTGGCAATGTCCTTGATATTCATTTTCGTATCTTTATACTGCATCACAGACGTTCTGGATATCACCTTCAACCCTTCAATTTTGGAAAGATACGTAATGATGTCTTCCGTAATGCCGTCACTAAAATATTCATCTTCTTTACTATCGCTCATATTATCAAAGGGCAGTACGGCAATGGATTTTCGTTCATCTTTCGGTTGAGCCGGAGTCGTATCGCGCGTAAAGAAAAATACACCAGCCAAGACCAAGGCACCCATTCCTGCCATAAGACTAAAATTCATTCCTGATGATTTTTTGGTGACAGATGATTCTGGAGATTCCGTCGGTTCAGTACCCATTTGTGTAAAAATAGAATAAACCTTAATTGGTTTGTCCACACCTTTTAAAAGCTGCTCTTCCTGGAAAGCGGTACTAATCTCTGGTTTATTCCTGATATCTTCATGAACCCGTTCAGAGACGCAAATTCCGCCCGGTTCCGCTAAAGGTTCTAATCTTGATGCAATATTCACGCCATCGCCAAAGACGTCCCCATCTTTTTTGATCACATCTCCAACATGAATTCCAATACGAAGTGTGAGATCAGGATTATGAACAAGAATGCGTTGAATCTCTAAAGCACAAGTCACTGCTTTGACTGCACTGGGGAATGATATGAGAACACCATCGCCGATCTCTTTCAGCCATTCACCGTTAAAATTATCGACAATTGGGCGGAGTAATGCTCGATTTTGTTTGAGCAAATTCATGGCTTTTGCTTCGTCCTGACCCATTAGTTCTGTAAAACCGACAATATCGGTAAATACAATGGCGGCTAATTTTCTTTTTTCTGTTGACATTCCCTGCCCTCTCTTTATAAGAATTTATGACTGATAAGGCGATGAAATACTAAATAAAAAAAGCCCGATCCTGAACCGAGCCTTCTAGACCTACTTTTGAAATAATTCAGAATGAGAACCGGTTCTAACCAAGGAAATTACATTCCCATCATCTCGCCAAATTAATAACCAATCCGGTTCTA
>CAZGFQ010000079.1:0-2887 GCA_964525185.1 uncultured bacterium | reverse complement strand
GAATTAGGCGTGCGATTTCAACCCACTCGGGGATCCATGTCTTTAGGTAAATCTCAAGGTGGATTACCGCCAGATGATACTGTTCAAACAGAATCCAAAATACAAGCGGATACAGAACGATTATTATCAAAGTATCATAATGATAAAGATGGGGCAATGACGCGTATTTCGTTAGCACCTTGTTCGCCATTTTCTGTTACACCGGAACTCATGAAATCCACTGCCGAATTTGCTTTAGCCAATGGTTTGCAAATGCACACGCATCTTGCGGAAACGTTGGATGAAGAAGCATTTTGTATCGAACAATACGGGAATCGTCCTGCAATATATGCTGATAAACTGGGTTGGATGAATTCTAATGCCTGGTATGCCCATGCCATTCATTTGAATGATGAAGAAATACAAAAAATGGCTGACACGGGTACTGGAATGAGCCATTGTCCAACGTCCAACATGAGATTAGGTAGCGGCATTGCAAGAATTAAAGAAATGATGGAAAAGGGAGTCCGAGTCAGTATTGGTGTGGATGGATCTGCATCAAATGATGCGGGTAATATGCTTATGGATATTCGAAATGCTATGATGCTATCGAGACTGCGCGAAGAAGAGTATTGGCTCACAGCAAGAGATGTATTATGGGTGGCAACCCGGGGTGGTGCATCTGTACTTGGGCGGGATGATATTGGGCAGTTGACTGTAGGGAAACAAGCAGATATTGCACTGTTTTCTGTGGAAGGTCTGGAATATGCAGGTGGACTTTCTGATGCATTAGCTTCACTTGTATTTTCCGTAAGAACAAATCCTGTAGATTATCTCATAGTGAATGGAAAAATTCAAATTGAAAAAAATCAAATAAATATCGATGAAAAATCATTGGCATTATCGCACAACAAAATTGCAAATAGCATGTTAACAAAAGCACAAAATAAAACAGGAATAAAATTTTTAGGCTAAACTATGTGGTATTCAATAGAAAATATAATAAAACCAAATTCTCTCAACGAAGCATATGTATTGCAAAGCGAAACGCATGAATTATTTTCAGGTGGTAGTTATTTGGTAGCAGACAAAAACCCATCTACACAATCTTTAATTGATATTAATGATTTGGTAGGTGATGGAGTGACAGCCAGTATGGAAGGTGTTCATATAGATGCTGGTGCAACGCTTCAGACCTTTTTGGATGCAGTGAAATCCATTAATGCAGACTGCAGATTATTGAAAAGTATAAAATATTCATGTCCATCCAAACAGATACGAAATCAACGGTCGTTTGGCGGTGAAGTAGGAAAAGGGCGACCTAATTCAGAAATAATGATTTTCTTACACGCTGTAAATGCAGAATTGACCATCTATACGGATGAAGAAAAAGGTGTACAAATAAGAGATTGGGATGGATCCGGGATTATTACCAAAATCAGTTATTTTCCCAATCAAATTGATGGAATAGAATTAGAACGATTTTCCGTGTTGGAATCAGCACCGGCTATTGTCATAGTTGGTGGGGTTAAACGAAATGGCCAATTAGAAATCTCCATTGGTGGAACTGCGAATAAGATTCAATCATTTACATGCCCGAAAGAAGATTGGTCACCAGAAAAAAGTAGAGAATTTGCTTCACTTGCAGTCGCTGAATTTTCGGCTGATCATTTAGGCTCAATCGATTATAAAGAAAATGTGATTGAAACAGCAATTAATAGAGTTGGAGTCGCATTATGATTCAATTTCAATTAAATGGAAAACAGGTTTCAGTTGATATTCGTCCCGGAACCACATTATTAGAATACCTTCGAGATGAAGGATTCTTTAGCGTGAAGTATGGTTCTGATAAAGGTGAAACAGGGGCAGACACTGTGTTAGTGGATGGAAAAATTATGAATGCATCTCTCATGCTGATACATACTGTTTCCGGGAAAAATATTGAAACGGTGGAATCTTTTGCTCATGGACAGGATATCCATCCTTTGCAGGATGCATTTATAGATGAAGGTGCCATTCAATGTGGGTATTGTACACCGGGAATGATTTTAGCTATTGAATCTTTAGCACAAGAAAAAGAAAATCCAACAGAATCTGATGTAAAAGATAGTTTAGCTGGTGTGTATTGTAGATGTACCGGTTATGTAAAGCCTATAAAAGCAGCAAAGCAATACTTAACCACGAAGAACACCAAGTGACACAAAGGATTATATTGAATGGATGATTTATTATTTAAGGACGAAGTATATGCCATCATTGGGGCTGCTATTGAAGTTCATAAAGAGATGGGGTCGGGATTTTTAGAAGCTGTCTATGAAGAATGTATGATCATTGAATCTAAAAAGAACAAAGTACCACATGAGACCCAAGTTGAATTGGAAATTAAATATAAAGATGAAAAGCTATATAAAAAATATGTAGCAGATTATATTGGATTCGGAAAAATTATAGTTGAATTCAAATGTATCCAAAAACTGACAAATAATGAAGAAGCACAAATTATTAATTATTTAAAGGTAACAGGATATAAAGTTGGGTTGTTAATCAATTTCGGTAGTAAAGGAAAATTAGAATGGAAAAGATATGTACTTACTTAAAAAAATACTTCGCGAATCTTTGCGAACTTGGCGGTTAAAGTCATGAAAATAGTTGGACAAAAAACACGCCGTGTAGACGGATTATCTTTAGCAAAGGGTAAAGCAGTTTTCGCAGATGATATGCCAAAAAAAGATTATTTATTTGCAAAAATTCTTCACAGTCCAATTGCTCATGGGAGAATTGTTACCATCGATAAAAGTAAAGCTTTAGCTCTAGATGGAATTGAAACTGTTCTTACCCATCAAGATTTTACCCCACATTATTTTACAACGGCTGGACAGGGGTATCCGGAACCATCTCCAAGAGATAC
>CAZGFQ010000078.1:1374-2904 GCA_964525185.1 uncultured bacterium | reverse complement strand
ATATGGTGCCCTGTTTTTCTTCTTCAAAGATCCATTTTAATAAATGGCTTAATTCAATTGGATAAAGTTTATCTGACATATTTCTATTTTCTTTTCGATACGAATAGCACGAATATATTCGAATGGTATTCTGATTGTGGTTTCAATGGAATCATTAGTTAGCTACTCTGTGGTATTCTAATTTTTCTTTAATAATATCATCAAAGCTCTTTCATTCACCTTTTCCAAAAATCCCGGCCCAAGTTTGTTATGGACTTCCATTGCTAATCCAATGAAGCTAAATGATATTTCCTTGTAAATAATTTTTGTATTCATTCGTTCGATTCGAGTAATTCGTGACTTAAATAATATTGTAAAATATTTTTAAGTGCAGTTTTTCGATAATTTGCTGATGCTCTAATATCATTAATTGGAGAAATATCATCATCAATTAAATCAATAATATCATCTACTTTCATTTCATTGAGAATTGCGTCGGTGAGCGTTTTCAAATAAACAACTGTTGGTGCTACAGAACCGGCAGCAATCTGTAATGATTTCCAATGATGGTTATCATCCAATTCATAGGAAATAGCAAAATTCATAACAGATATTGCCATAGATTGGCGTAAACCTAATTTATAGAATAAAGATGTTGACGAAGATTTTGGAAGAAGTATCCCGGTAACAATTTCATTCATTTCTAATGAAGTTTTTCCAACACCGGTGATAAATTGATGGATTGGAATTACTCTTTCCCCTTTAGGGCCTATAACCTGTATAATTGCGTTATGAACATACAGCCCAGGTAATAAATCTCCTGATGGTGATGCATTACAAATATTCCCGGCTATCGTTGCTCTATGACGTATTTGAACACCTGCGAATTGACACGCAGCTTCATAAAGTGAAGTAAATTGGGATTGAATTAAACACGACTTTTTCAAATCCTGAATAGTTGTAAGAGCCCCAATACGAATTTCAGAATCAAACTCCTGAATGCCATTGAGTTCATTAAGTTTCTTTATATCAATCAACACATCCGGTTTTAATTTTGGATTATCAAGCCACCTTGGGAGAATATCTGTTCCACCAGCCAATATGGAGACATTTTCATTTGATTGAAAAACAGTTTTTAATTCATTCATCGATTTGGGAGCAAAATATTTCATATGATTTTTGACACTAATGTCATAAATAATGACGAATAAAAACGATTGGCTACTATATTTCTTATTTTTTCCATTCGATTTATTCGTGTAATTCGTGCCCTACATTTTCTATGGCATCCACAATTTTCTGATATCCAGTGCATCTACAGATATTCCCGGATAAATCTTCTTTAATGGTCTTTCTACTTGGCTGATTATGATCTTTTAGTATTTGTTCGCCAGATAATACCATTCCGGGAATGCAATATCCGCATTGAACAGAATGGTTTTCTACAAACGCATTTTGCATTTCATTTAATGTACCATTTTCAGAAATCCCTTCAATGGTTGTTATTTCTTTTCCATCGACTTCAACTGCAAGAATTAAACACGAATTCAC
>CAZGFQ010000078.1:0-1274 GCA_964525185.1 uncultured bacterium | reverse complement strand
CCCGTTGCAGCAGCTGGTTCTGCAAATATGCCAGTTGCTTTCGCTAAAGTATGTTGTGCATTTAATATATCAATATCAGACACTTTTATACCGGTACCATTTGATTCTGTAACAGCTCGAATCGCTTTTAGTCCATCCCGTGGCAAATCCACTGAAATACTGTCAGCTACTGTATTCGCCTTTACTGGTTTTAAATTACCATTTTCCAATGCATTTACAATGGCTGAAGAACCGTCTGACTGTACTGCATGGATTTTAGGGAGTTTTTCAATCCACCCCAATTGAAGCAAGTCAAAGAAACCCTTATAAACACTGCCAATAATACATCCATCACCCACCGGTACAAAAACATGGTCAGGAACATGCCAATTCAACTGTTCAGCAATTTCTAAAGAGACGGTTTTTTTCCCTTCTGACAAGATGGGATTAATTCCCGTACTTCTGGAATACCAGCCCGTATCTTCCACTACTTTTGTTGATAAATCAAATGCATCATCATACGTCCCATCCACAGGGAATAAATGGGACCCATATTGTAAAATTTGAGTCAATTTTGCAGGCGGAGCTGTTGATGGTGCAAAAATAATTGATTCCATTTGATGAGCAGCTGATAAACACGCCAATGATGCCGCAGCATTTCCTGTAGAAGCAGCGACGATTGTTTTTTGTCCCTGTTCTTTTGCATGTTGTATACCCACTTCCGTTGCACGGTCCTTCAATGAACCTGAAGGATTACGTGTATCATCTTTCAGCCATAAAGATTTGAGACCAAATTTGCTCGCTAAAGAATCAGATTTTATCAATGGAGTACCACCCACTTGCATGGATGTATTTTTTGGAGATTCATTAACAGGTAACAATGGAAGAAACCGCCATATTGAATGATCCGTATTTTTTATTAATGCATCTTTGGACCAAACATCATTGATAGCTGAATAATCATAAATAACATCCAGATTTTCACCACATGATTTACATGTGTAATGGAAAGACTCCGCCGGCGATTCTTCTCCACAGGCAATACATTTAAATCCAATTTGAGCGAAATTTGTCATTTATTTTCCCATTAATCCATTTCTCCGGTTAAACATATTCCTTCGCTAATCCAGTTTTTTCATTGAATTCAGTAATCATATTATCCCACATTTCTTGCTGGTTAAATGATTTACTCCAATAAGTATCATTATACCATTGTTCATCCAATTCTTCCACCGTTTTCCCTTGCTGTTCAATCCAAGTGAAATATTTCAAATTGTGCATCCGTTTTCTATCAT
>CAZGFQ010000077.1:0-3279 GCA_964525185.1 uncultured bacterium | reverse complement strand
AATAATGTGCATCTCCCAGATTTGGAAGTGCGTCCCAAAGCCCTGGAAATCCACCTACTGCGAATAATGCTGTCATGGGAAGGATGATAGAAGTAGCAACCATGAGCATCCCTTGTAAGGTATCCGTAATACTCACGGCCCAAAATCCACCCAAAATGGCGTAAATGAGAATGATCGTGCCGCCGAGCATAATTGCTGATGAAGCGTTCATATCAAAATTAGATGCAAAGGTTGTTCCAGCCCCTTGAAATTGAGATGCAATATGAAATGAAAAAGAAAATACAATGATGAATGAAGCAAATACCAGGATGGCCGTTCTCCAGAATCCACCTGCAGACCCAACTAAAATATCATTAACTGTAATGGCATTATTTTTCTCGCTGATTTGCTGCAGTTTGGGTGCCATGAAAAACCAGTTAATAATGCTACCAATCATGATTCCTGGAAAAATCCACAGAGCGGATAGACCCCAACTAAAAGCAATGCCACTCAAACTTAACAATGTCCATGCAGAAGAAGCACTGGCCACAGCACTAATGGATGCCACCCAAGGACCTAATTTTTTCCCACCGAGAAAGAAGTCTGCTGAATCCTTGGTTTGTTTGCTGGAAAAGTAACCTATCCCCAACAAAATGACTTTGTATAGTATTAATGTATAAAATATAGTTTCAGTACGAGTCATTGAATTAGGTTATCATTCAACTTTTTGGAAAAAGATGAATCCCTTTTTATCTAAAATAATCTTCCACCGTTTGGGATTGAAACTATCTTTTATCAATGGCTTATTTTTTGGCATATCTGCAATTAAAACATATCCACCGTTTACTAAACTATTTTTTAGGTGTCGAATTATAATCTTTTTTTGACTATCATTAACCATGTGTAAAACGCGATCCAATATAACAATATCAATACTTTTATTTGTCGAGAATTCTATAATATCATCAACTTTACCTTCAATATTTAATTTTTCTTTTTCAGCAACATTTAATAATTGTTTTATTCCGGTCATAGATGAGTCAACACCAAATACATGATGCCCCATTCGGGCAATAAAAAGAGCATCTCTTCCCTGCCCACATCCCAAATCCAATACTTGTAATTTTGTGTTATCAAGTTGCTTAAAAAAATCAACAAATTCTGGAAATGGCTCCCCTAAAGCATTTTCACCTTCTTGATATATTTTTTCGTAGTCGGTCATGATTATTGGTATTTATTCCCAAAATAAATGATAAAAATTCCACTGAAACACATAACAAAACCGTAAACACCTGACGAAACAGCAAATTCTGCATTACCCAATAATGCAGGCGCTGAAGCAATAGTCATACCCATTACACCATTTTGAAGACCTGCTTCTATAGAGATGGTTATACGTCTTTTTAGATCCAAATTGAAGAAAGATGCAACACCCCACCCTGCTCCTAATGTTATCATATTTAAAAGAATAACACTTGGACCTGCTTCAAGAATGTAATTCCAAATGGGTCCCTGTTTTGCCAATAGTGTTAACATTCCCCACAAAGCTAAAATGATAAATCCACCTGAAAGCCATTTTAATACAGGTTCGCTTTTCTTGCTAAATACTGGGAATTTGATATGAATAAGCATCCCAAGAAATGTTGGTAATGCTGTTAGACGAAAAATATTATAAATCGTCTTCAAAATCGGCAAATGCATTTCTTTCCCCGGAATACCAAAATAAAACAATGAATAATTCACAATAAAAGGAATGGTAAAAATGGTAATCATGCTTGAAAAGGCTGTGAGCGAAATAGATAAAGCTGTATCACCTTTAGATAGATGGGAATATAAATTTGACGTGGCACCGCCCGGTGATGCGGCAATAATCATGAGTCCGACTGCAAGATATGTTGGCAATTGCAAAATAATCGCCAATAAAAATGCAATAATGGGCAGCACTATTAATTGACTACCCAATCCAACAAGAATGCCTTTAGGATCCGTCCCAACACGCTTGAAATCATCAAAAGTGAGCGTCATTCCCATTCCCAACATGATGAGAAAAAGAAGTCCCGGTAATAAAAGTGTAGAAATAAATTGCGTGGACATTCAGAAACCTAATTTCTTTTTTATTGAATTGCGATAAGATTTGTTGTAATATAATTAAGCATCTTAACTATTAAGTTAATTTACAAAATACTATTAATTGGTCAATCATGAATAATTCACAAAATATTTTTCAGAAAAACATCCACGATGAAATCATTTTTCTTTTGTCAGATATTGGAAATTTTTTCAATAAAAAAGGAGATTTGATTGCAAAAAAAGCAGGACTCACTACCTTACAATGGATTGTATTACTCAATATTGCCCGCGATCCAAATCTTCCAATTGTAAAGGAAAATAGTTCTCCCCACCCGGGTGTACTTGCTTCGGAAATTGCAGCAAATCGTGGTGTTTCTCGAGCGAATATTAGTCCAATAATTTCCACGCTAATTAAAAATAAATTTATTGCTCAAAAAGATCATCCTACGGATCGTCGCAGAAAAACGCTTCATGTTTCTGAAAAAGGAATGTCTGCTTTAAAATCAATTCAAGATGAACGACGATTTTTAAATGATCGATTATTTGATTCTATTACGGAAGAAAATCAATCTGTTTTAGTTCAATCGTTACAACATTTACTCAAAACGGTGAGTGGGTTTCCCCATGTGAAAAAATTTGTGAAAGTGATCTAAATGAAAAAATCTAACACCGAATTGAAGCGCATTAAAAAAGAAATGAAAGTGGATTATTTCCCACCCATTTCCCGACGGAAATTTTTAACCGCATCCGGATTAGCCGGTTTGGGGCTCATGTTAAAATTTTCTCCCTTAAAAGCGGCAACAGCACTGGATCGCCCCTACCGAAGATTCGAAGATATAATGCGAAATAAATTTACCTGGGATAAAGTAGCTCGGGGAACGCACGGAACCAACTGCGCCGGAAACTGTGCTTTTAATGTGTTTGTGAAGGATGGAATTGTCTGGCGTGAAGAACAACAAGGCGAATATGAAAGCACAGACGATACCCCGGATTATGGTCCGCGTGGCTGTCAAAAAGGACTTCGTCATGCAAAATATATGTACGGAAACCAGCGTGTGTTGTATCCCATGAAACGTGTAGGTAAGCGCGGTGAAGGAAAATGGGAGCGTGTCAGTTGGGAACAGGCGTTAACAGAAATCGCCGATAAATTTATTGATGTAGTTGAAAAGGATGGCCCGGAAAGTATTTCCTGGGGTAGTGGTACACAAATGAGTGTAAAAATTGCATCCT
>CAZGFQ010000076.1:0-3457 GCA_964525185.1 uncultured bacterium | reverse complement strand
GGATTGTGAAAATGGTATTCCTCTCACCTAAAATACAGGAAATGATTCTCCTTCTCCCCCGCACTACCAAATATCATTCTTATATGTCAGCCAAGAAAATGTTGAAATTGGCGGAGATTGTTGATTTTGGGGAGCAGGAAAGGGTTTTTGATGATGGTTAGAGATGAGGTATTGGTAACCGTATTTTTGTTTGGATTGGGTTTTTGGAAGTGACAGGTAATATTTGCCATCAGGATTCATTTTTTTATAATAGACAGACAGGTCTAATTCAAAAGGTAATCTCACCATTATTTCTAATAAACATATTCCATTTATTATTACGGGAATATTATTGCTTTGACATTTAAATACCGTTTCTTTAATGTTTTCGAACTTGACATACTTTGTGTAATCAATCCCCTTATTTTGATTCAAGTATTTTTCGTCATCAGTGTCAATAATCTCGTAAGGTTGATATATATTAGATAATTGCTTAGTTAGACAGGACTTCCCGACCCCAGAAGTCCCGTCAATACCAATAAGGTAAAATCCATCAAAACGCTCTTGAATGTATTCTGCGAGCGATTCAGGATTTGTGAATACTGGTTTACTTCTTTCTATTTCGATACGCTTCGACTTTCTTTTCCATTTCATCAAAGAGTTCAGTGGCACGCATGGCATTATAAACCTGTTCATCGGCTTTAATTTGGGCTATTAGGCGTTTCTGTGCTGCACCTTCATCCCATTCAATTAAAACATATGCACGATAGATATAATCATTATTAGATCGCTCTTCCTGGATTTCTTTTTCAGCGATGCTGTAGTCCTTTAAGCTTTGTGAAATAATCTGCTCTTGCGCTTGGCTGAATTGATCAATAACCTGTGAATCAGATCCGAGTCCGGTTTCTTCTTGGGCACGTTTTACAACTGCATTCATTTCAGAATCCATCTGTCCTGCAAGTGCATTGGAAGCATTCAATGTGGCTTTATCAATAGCCATTTGTAAATCCTGACTCGTTGCTGTTGCTGAATGGTATTTGAATCCTTCTTTTTTAGGAGTATTCATAAACCAATCTGGTACATTCTTGATGGTTTTTCGATTTGCATCAGGAGTTAAATCAGGTCCTTTTGTACTGCCGCAACCCGTTAACAACAAAGCAAGTGTTGTAATCATAGTGATTGATGCGATTTTCTTTATTGTTTTCATGAGTATTCCCTTTCTTTTATTTGTTAATTTGAATCCAGCCCCAAGATAATCTCCTGAAAGATATTTTCATCTAACTTTTTGACCATCTTTTTTAAGGCATCTCTTCCTGCATCTTCAAATGAAGTGAAGCTGACTCCTCTTACATTATTAATGCTTTTTTGATAGAGTTCTTTTTCTGTTTTAGTATCAAATATACTTATGGTTCCATCTGCGTATGTTGAAAATAAATCAGTATCGCCTATAATTGTTTTACCTTTAGATAATGTATTTATTTTTGCAGAAATATGATAATCAGATTGGTGTTTATTTTCGACAAATTCTGCTCCATACGTTGATACAAAAAATTCTTTTAATGCCGGTGTAATAAACGGGTTTAGAGTTCGTTTATTTAAATTCTTTTCTGTTATATCGACGAATAGACTTGGAGCTTCAGCATTTACTTTTACTTGAATGGATGTTGGGCTGACTTTATAATTCCCACCATTTTCAGAAATATCTAATCTTATATCAATATACTGAACAGGTGTTTTGTTCATAATTTTAAATACATGAAATATGGCGTTTCCATTTTTGTCCGTTACCATATTTTCTGTAATTTGGTTTCCTGGCATGGCTGCTTTCAATGGTATGCCCGATAAAGAACTTCCAGTGAGTTTATCCGTGCATGACACTGTAAAAATATGTTCTTTCCTTATTCCGATTGTGGTAAATAATTCAGTTTTATCACTTGTCAGCTCAAAGCGATTATTCAATTTCTGTGTTAAAATATAAATAGTTGAATAAAGATTAACCTGTTTACCCGAATTTATTGGATACTCCGCTTTTAATGGAAAATCAATAAAAGGTGTAATCTCCTGTAAAGCCTTATTCAGGTAATTAAAGGATTCAGTGGATAAGTTTTCTTCCGCAGAAGTCATATAGTCCAAAGCTGTCTCAACCGCTTTTTGTTTTTTAAGACGTATAATACGATTATAATCCTCTTTTATCAATTGAGCCATAACGTAGTATCTATTGCCATCGGTATATGTATCCACAATCTTTACTTCTGGCAGGCTTATATCTACACGGAAATTGATAACTGATTTTGAATATTCTTCATAATTCAAATTAATTTCTGTTTGTACCAGTTCAAATGATGATTCAAGATGTGTTGTAATTTGTGCGCCGATTTCTTCCGTTGCTTTATTCCGGGCAATTTCTCGATAATCGCTTTTCTTTGTTATGGGGGAAATGCCTATTCCATACCAGCGATCAGCAGACACAGGCTGAATATCTACCCAATCGGGGGCAGGTTTAGGTCCTGTACTGCAGGATATGAGCAGTAATAAAAGAGTAAAGTAGTAAAAGTGTTTAATCATTTGATCAACATAATTTTCTGTACTTTTATGAATTCACCTGAAATCATCCGAACGAAGTAAATACCACTTGCTTGATTATGAGCAACCCATTTGACTTTATGATATCCTGCCGGTAAAAATTTATTAATGATTCGGGTGACTTCTCTTCCGGTGATATCGTAAATAACAACGCTGGCATTATTTTCAATTGGTAAACCAAACTCAATTATTGCAACAGGATTGAATGGGTTTGGATAGGCAGGATATAGTATATAGTCACTTGGCAGGGGAATATATTCCAGAGATTTATAACCTCTGCTTACGATAAAACCATCCGGGTTTAATACTTCATAGCTTAAATCAATATAAACAAGATTTCGGTCACCATTTACGTGCATAAGTTCAACTGTTTTTAGTGAATCATTGAGATTCGTTCTGGCAAGACTTAATTCCTTAATGGCAACATCTTTCCAATCTCTGACTAACGCAAAAGTGAACTCGTCTTCAAGAGTACTGTTTATTTCAATCTCCGCATCCAGGCATGAAACGGCAACTCTAATAGATGAAACAATTTCATCCGTTTCCGGTAGAGTCATGATGAGACGATTATCCTCAAATCCAAATGTAGAAGGCAACCCGTCTGTGACTAACTCCTTCGTCAATGGCTGGCTAAATGAATAAGACCAGTTCCACATTCGTAAAAATGTGGCTAAATCTTCAATATTATATTGTTCATCATAGGTGGGAATAAGATGAGGAACAGTGCCGGCAGCCGGACCCAATTCATAAAAATAATCTTTTGCGTACCAAGCGGAAACAAATTGATTCAAATCGTAAAAATCTACAGCACCAGTCGTATCGTAATCGGCTAACAGTTGAGTGGCAAAGGATAAAATAACATCTTCTCCAATTTCACCATCATTGTTGGCATCCA
>CAZGFQ010000075.1:1858-3463 GCA_964525185.1 uncultured bacterium | reverse complement strand
TATTGATAATAAAGTTTCGTCTTGGGAAAGCTACTCATCCCAAGATAAATCTGATGGCACGGATGGTTCGGAGACATCTAATGAAAACGATGGTGGGGACCTCGCTCAAAAAAATGAAGCTATAGATGACGATGTAGACGATGACGCTTCTCTTTCGGAATCAAAGAAGAAACTGAAAAGTAAGAAAAACTTGAATTATTCCTTACGTGCTACTGCAGCATTAGGAGAATACGAAAATGCTTCATTTGGATTACGATTTGAAAAGAAAATACAAGAAAAGTTTCATATAGGAATTCTAGCAGGGATGCATGATTGGGGTGCAGGAATGTGGTATGGATTGTACGCAGTTAGACCAATCATAACAAAAAGAGTAGTAAAATTTAGTCAGGTTGCAGGAATATCAAATTGGGGCAGATACGAATATTCAAAGTATTACGTTGAGTCGGAATGGGGAGATTATTGGGAATACGGTGATTATGAATATCATGATAGTTTTGGACTTATGCTTGAGGAGCGCTTTGATTTTCTCACCCCAATCAATGGCTTAAATATTGATTTAAATATCGGTGTAGTGACAGGTAGTAATGGTGGCATTTACCTAGGAAGTGGAATTGCCTATTCATTTTGATTTATAATACGAAGTTGAATGATATGAATAACCTACACAAATTATTAATCGTTTTAGGATTAACCCTTTTCATTGGGTGTGAGGGTGTAGATCAAATAAAAACCTGGGGTGAAAATGGACAGAGCGAAAAATTAATTAAATATGTAACAAATAATAAAAATAATACCACAAAAAAGTCACTGGTTGACCTAGCAATCGATGAAATATGCAACAATAATTTAGAAAGCGGTATCAACTATTTAAAAAGCGAATTTGTATCAAAATTAAGCAGTAGCTATTGGATGCCTACTCCAGAAAAGCAATATCTATTATCAATATTAACAAACTTTAATAGATACAATTTATCTTTCCACTCTTTGGGGAATGTCGATAGCCTTGGGAGTTTGTTCATAGATAAACTGGCATCCAGTGTGCAAAAAAAAGATACTCTATTTACAAAACAGTATAAGGATTATATCGAAAAAAACCACAATGAAAGTTTAGAGATAATATTTATAAATAAAATTAAAATGTTAGATAATTCAAACAAACTGGATGAAACAATTAAGATTATAAATGCGGTGAATATTTTAAATCTTGATTTTACGAATGATATAGATCTTTTATTGAAAAATTTTATATCAAAACAAAATCTCGAAAAAGAGTTGTCCGAAATAAGAGTTAGTTATAATGCAAATAAAGAAAGCATTAAAGAGTTAGATGAGTATATAAGCAAAAATAATGTATTTACTTTATCTGGATATATAATTGGAGTTACTGACAAAGGGACAATTGCAGGTGATCCGTATGAGGTGTATGAAATAACACCTTTCTATTCAAGCCAACATGCATTTTTATATACATTTGAGACGAGTTATTCTTCGAAAGGTAGATTTACACTAGATGTTATAACAAGTTCTAAAACTCCTGTAAATCTAAAAGAAGAGTATGGAGGTTTCAAGCAAGAATGGGATACCTATATGGAGGCAACAGCTGAT
>CAZGFQ010000075.1:0-1758 GCA_964525185.1 uncultured bacterium | reverse complement strand
AGAGTATGGAGGTTTCAAGCAAGAATGGGATACCTATATGGAGGCAACAGCTGATATTAAAGAAAGTATTTCTAAAAAAACATTGTTATTAGAGCTGGAAAATATTTTATTAATATCAAACAAACAAAAGATGGATTCAATTTCAGTTGAATTGAACGGGATTAATCATGCTCTGTATAGTATATATAGCTCAATAAATTTGAAAAATAATGACGAATTAGTTGAGAAATGTTCAACAGCAGAAAGTGTGGCTACTCTTGTATTTGAATGTCTAAAAACAAATGAATTTGATAAAATGATTTCATTAGTTCCAAATATTGACTTTTATGAACATTTATTGACAATAAATCCTACTAATGAAGAAATAAATCTTAAAGATATTTATATTGAAGCAAAAAATCGATTAAAAACAGAATTCGGTGAAGCAATAGCAGGAGGTAAATCCATAGGAATAAATTGGGCTGACATAAAATATATAAGTTATACAATTGAGAAAGGACGTCAAAAAGACTATGGGAGATTGGATGATATAACTATTTTATTTAAGTGTGAAAATCGAACCTACTCTATAGAATTAGACGATTGTTATCAATTCAATGATATTTGGCTCATGAAAGATGGAACTAAAAAACCAATACAAATAAACTAATTTTATCCAAAGGAGAATAAAATATGATTAGTATAATAATTTTATTATTAGTCGTTCTTGGTCTTGTGTTATTAATTCAAAAGAGGGACATACTATTTAGTAAAGGTAAAATAGATATTGATATGCAGGCATTTCCCCAATTTATGAGAGATGAAGAATTCCTTCCATATGGTGGATTAATATTTTCAAAAAAAACAGGGATTAAAATAGTTGATAATATTATTGATGATGGGTATCAACTAAAATTCAGAGAAAGGTTTGAAGAAGCTAAGGCAATATTTAAGTTAATTTGGAAACGTTTATTATTATGGACAGTACCCTTAGCATTAGCTGGAACTGGTGTATTTTTTGTTTTAGATAGTTTTGTTAGTAGTCATGAAGAAGTTTTACTAAATATTTCTTTATTTATATTGCTAGTTCCATTGTTATTAATAAACGTACATAAAATATTATTTAAAATTAAAATAAAGGGCAGCTATTTGAAAATTGTTCAATTCTTGGTTTATTATCTGATATTATTTCTTGTGTTATCCAATCAGACAACAAACTCAATTACAAATCCGATATCTGCATCATCTAATTTTCACGTATTGGGATTACTAATTTGGTTGTATCTTAGTATTTCTTACGCCTTTGCTATTCCACTAATATTATCTACTCCACTTGGGGTGTGGTTTTCAATGGAAGTTAGTAGAAAAGTAGTAACAAGGAATTGGACAAATATTGCAGCTCATTTACTGATTGTTAATATGATTGTGTATTCGGGCATTTTACTATTTGGAATTGGTACACTTCTTACTGCCCCGTTTGGGTTAGCCTATTATTATGCAATGTTTAAATCAGTTTTTAGCCAAGCACTTAAAGAATATGATAAAAATTAACTTCGATGCTTCTGAACCATTTATTACCAAAATAATTGGTTAAATAGTACAGAGATCAGTGAGATACAATTGTTTTTGAAAATATCACAATTCTTTTTGACAACTATTATTATAGGATCTTTTATTGGATGTAATGGTCCAGAATTAATAACTAAACCGGATAATTCAAATGCCCCGGAATTAAATATTATAGGGAATTGGTTTTTTGATAAAGATCGCTTAAAAGGC
>CAZGFQ010000074.1:0-3543 GCA_964525185.1 uncultured bacterium | reverse complement strand
CTCGCAGTGACAAAAAAGAATGAAAATTGTAATTACAATAAATCCTCGCCGATGCAATAATATTTGAAAGTGATTTCGTCTCGTGCTAACTTATTTCGACCACAATGATCAAGTTCCATAAACAAATGAAAATATTCCATCTTTTTATATTTATTTCGACCATTATTTTGGTATCATGCGTTGATGATATTGAATCAGGTTGTACTGATTGCAATGCAACCAACTATAATTCCAATGCAGTAAATGATGATAATTCCTGTGTCCTTTTGAATACGCAAAAATTGGGGTCGTATTCTGTACAGGATTCCATTATGAGTCCTTTCTTAGATATTTATTATGATACGTATTTTATTCAGATAGAACGAGACTCTTGTGATTCCATTGGAATTATCATTCAAAATTATGGCAATATTTCAAACTCAAACGGACCGTTAAATGTGAGTGCATATATTGATGGAGATTCTCTATTTGTACCATACCAAATTATCGAAGATCCGGAACAGATATATACAACGGACTATATGACCATTTATGAGTCTAAAGGCTATTTCAAGGATGATTCGCTTTTTTTACCTATATATTATATGAATGAGTTTGACCCGTATATTGGCAACCTATGGGGGAAGAAGCTTTAGGTCAAAGAAAGTTATCATTTTGGCGAAGTAATAGTGTCTTTTTTAAACCGTGAAAATGGCCAGTTAAAAACCGAGTTTTCACGATTATTGGCATAAAAATGTGAAAAACAATCTAACCATCAAGATAATTAGTCATAAATGGGTGAGATCATTTAATTTTAATTAACCATTGTATCAGTTTTATTTGTGGGTTGCTCGATTATAATTTCCCAGCCGTTTAAAAATTAATAAATATACATTTAAGATAGGATCCAATCATGGCAAAACAAAAATTTCAAACTGAAGTGGGGCAACTCCTTCACTTAATTACCCATTCTTTATACACACATAAAGAAATTTTCTTACGAGAGCTCATTTCAAATGCATCCGATGCATTGGATAAATTGCGTTATCTCACTTTAACGGATGATGCAGTCAAATCATTAGAGTTTGATCCGAAAATTACGATTGAATTCCAAGATGGAGATGAGCCAAAACTCATTTTATCCGATTCTGGGATTGGAATGAATAAACAAGATTTGAAAGATAACCTTGGAACCATTGCACGATCTGGAACTAAAAACTTCTTATCTAATTTATCTGGTGATGAAAAGAAAGATTCTCAACTCATTGGTCAATTTGGTGTTGGGTTTTACTCCTGTTTCATGGTGGCAGATAAAGTGGATGTTTCTACAAAAAAAGCGGGTGAAGAAGAAGCATTTAGTTGGTCAAGTGATGGTCACTCTGGGTTTCAAATTAATAAAGATGTAAGAAAAGAACATGGAACAACCATTACACTTCATTTAAATGAAGAAGGGAAAGAATTTGCGAATAGGTGGCAAATTGACAGCTTAGTAAAAAAATATTCCGATCATATTGATTTCCCTATTTTTCTTTCTTATGAAGATGTGGAATATGACGATGAAGGAAAAGAAAAAAGTCGTTCTCCCAAAACAGATCAAATTAATGATGCAAAAGCATTTTGGACTCGACCAAAAACAGAATTAAAAGATAAGGATTATCAAGAATTTTATAAGTCCATTTCTCACGATATGGAAGATCCATTTGATTGGGTTCATTATAAAGCAGAAGGAACGTTGGAATTCACATTGCTTTTTTACATTCCAAAGAAAGCATCTCCAGATTTATTCAGAACGGATTATCAAACAGGTGTCAAATTATATGTCAATCGCGTTTTCATTACGGACGATGAAAAAGAATTACTGCCTGTTTGGCTCCGATTTGTAAAAGGGGTGATTGATTCATCCGATTTACCATTAAATGTAAGTCGTGAAATTTTACAACAAAATAAAATCATGAGTAAAATTCGTTCCAATGCGGTGAAAAAAATCTTAGATAAATTGAGAGATACGGCGAATGATAAAGAAAAGTATACTGAATTTTTCAATCAATTTGGTCGCCTGATTAAAGAAGGTGTGTATCAAGATTATGAGCATAAAGAAGCTTTAACCGATTTGCTTCGATTTAAATCCACAAAAGAAGATGGACTCGTTTCTCTTAAAGAGTATGTGAATCGAATGGATATAGATCAAAAAGCGATCTATTATATCACAGGTCAAAATGAAGCATCTTTACGGAAATCACCTTTATTGGAAATGTACCGGAAAAAAGATATTGAAGTATTAATCCTTGATGATGAAATTGATGAAATAATTATTACATCTGTTCCAAAGTATGACGAAAAAGATTTAAAATCAGTCAATCGAAGTGGAGCGGCAGACGATTTCTCTGATGAAAAGGATGAAGATTCAGAAAAAGCGACAAAACCTGTTTTGAAGAAAATCAAAAAAGTGTTGGGTGATAAAGTGAAAGATGTAAAAATGTCCAATCGATTGAGCGATTCTCCCTCGTGTATTGTCGCCGATGAAAATGACCCAACAGCACAAATGCAGGAAATATTGAAATCCATGGGACAAACAGATATACCCGAGATTAAGCCCATTTTGGAAATTAATCCCACCCATGAGATTGTGGAAAAACTGAAAGGAATGACGCGTCAAAAAGCATTTGATGATATTGCCTGGTTGTTGTATGAACAGGCGTTAATTCAGGAGGGTGTTACTTTGGAAGATCCATCTGGATTTGTAAAACGTTTGAATAAAGCTATTTCAAATACGCTGTAAACGAACAAGTTATCGCGAGGAACGACGCAATCTCCTTGGTTCCTAGGATAGATGCACAATCGTTCATTATTGAATATTATTCATAATACCAAAAGAATACTTTCCCAAAACACCTAAACATACATATACCTTCTTATTGCAAAAACGCATTTACCTAATGTAACTTTTACTGAGGGTCTACTTAATAGGGAGGTATTGAGCATGAAAAAGGTCTTATTATTTTTAATTATTTTTAGCTTTGTTTTCGCACAAGATGAGCCTGATGAAATTATACTAAAGACAGGGAAGAGACATTTAGGCCAATTTAGAGATATCATAGGTTCGGTTGTCCTTTTTACTCCAGGAGGTATGAAACAAGAGAATGGGGAGTATTTTCATCAAAAAATACCAATCAATACGATTCAATCTTTAGATTTATCAGACGGATCGTTAGTGGTATATAATGGAAAAATGGTTCAATATGAACCCATTGAGGCAATGGCATTTAAAGATGCTCAAGAACGCTCAATTGCAAAATGGAATTTATATATTCCATTAGTTGGTGCTTCTGCATACGGAGTATTATGGGCTATTGATGAATTCACACCAATTTGGGGGATTTCTACCATGAAGCAGGTTTTTGCTATTAGTGCTGCCAGCTTATTAATTCCTTACCCCATTTTAAAAATAGGTGGAAATAAAATAAGGTATCCAAAATCAATAAAAACAGGAAAAGGAAAACGAACATATAAAAATGTTTATACAAAAACGTTGAATAAACGAATAAATAAAATGGTTGTTGGAAG
>CAZGFQ010000073.1:0-3550 GCA_964525185.1 uncultured bacterium | reverse complement strand
GAACTGATTAACCGTGCTATTTCCCAATTAAAGAATACGGCTAACACTTTTCCCGATAAACTATACCATACCAATAAAGCTGTTTATGAACTGCTTCGCTATGGCGTAAAAGTAACACCTGATGTAGGTGAAAACTACGAAACAGTACATCTTATCGATTGGGAAAATCCGCAGGATAACCATTTTGCAGTTGCGGAAGAAGTCACCATTAAAGGCAATAAAACCAAACGCCCTGATGTGGTTATTTATGTCAATGGTATTGCATTAGCAGTAATTGAACTAAAGCGGTCAAAAGTATCTATTGGTGAAGGGATTCGGCAAAATATTGTAAACCAATCTGATGATTTTATTATGCCATTCTTCTCAACGGTGCAATATCTCTTTGCAGGCAATGATACGGAAGGGTTGCGCTACGGTACCATCGGCACACCCGAAAAGTATTATCTTTCTTGGAAGGAAAACGAAGAAGATCAAACCCGCATCCTACTGGATAAATATCTGCTCAAAATGTGCCACAAAGAACGCTTTTTGGAAATAATCCACGATGCAACTCTTTTTGATGCAGGTATAAAAAAACTCCCACGGGTGCATCAGTATTTTGGACTGAAAGAAGCCCAGAAGAATGTAAATAATTATGAAGGGGGTATTATTTGGCATACCCAGGGAAGCGGTAAAAGTATCCTAATGGTGCTATTAGCCAAATGGATATTAGAGAATCACCCTAACGCCCGCGTTGCCATTGTTACTGACCGAGATGAATTAGATAAGCAGATTGAAAGGGTATTTAAAGATTCAGATGAAGATATTTATAGAACCAGAAGCGGAAAAGATTTACTTAAACAACTCCGTGAACCAAATCCACGACTACTTTGCTCACTGGTGCATAAGTTCGGTAAAAAGGATGTTGAAAATTTTAATACCTTCCTTAAAGAATTAGAAGAAAACCGTCCTGATGTGGCGGGCGATTTATTTGTATTTGTAGATGAATGCCATCGCACCCAAAGTGGAAAATTGCATAGAGTAATGAAAACAATTCTTCCGAATGCGGTTTTTATCGGCTTTACGGGAACCCCTTTATTGAAGAAAGACAAGCAAACCAGTTTAGAAGTTTTTGGAAAATACATTCATACTTATAAATTCAATGAAGGCGTGGAAGATGGCGTTATTTTAGATTTAACCTACGAAGCCAGAGATATTGACCAGCGTATTTCATCCCCAAAGAAAATTGATGAATGGTTTAATGCTGTATCAGAACCATTAAATGAATATAAGAAAAGAGTATTAAAGCAAAAATGGGGCACAATGCAAAAAGTATCCAGCAGTCGTCCCCGTATCAATAAAATTGTTCAAGATGTTATAATGGATTTTAAAACTAAACCACGGTTAAAGTCCGAAATGGGAAATGCCCTTGTAATTGCATCATCTATTTTTGAAGCGTGTATTTTTTATGAGTTATTTCAAGGCACATCACTTAAGGGTAAATGTGGTTTGGTTACTTCGTATAATCCATCTATGCGAGATATAGTTACTGAAGGTACAGGTGACAATACGGAAACAGAAAAAGAATTTATCTATAACACTTACACTGAATTATTAGATGGGAAAGACACTGATACCTATGAAGATTGGGCAAAATTAAAATTTGTGAAGGAACCTGCCAATATGAAGTTGCTGGTTGTAGTGGATAAACTTCTCACAGGATTTGATGCACCTTCCTGCACTTACCTGTATATTGATAAAAGTATGCAGAATCACGGGCTGTTCCAAGCGATCTGCCGTGTGAATCGTTTGGATTCGGATGATAAGGTGATGGGGCATATTATTGATTACAAAGATTTATTCCAAAAGATGGAAGACAGCGTTAAAGTATATACATCGGATTTGGATTACGATGACTTTGACAAAGATGATATTGATATTCTGCTTCAAGACCGATTAAAAGTAGGCAGAGAACGATTAGAAAATTCACTGGAAGAATTATTTGTATTATGTGAACCTGTTGAAGCACCCAAAGACACCTTAAAACATATCCACTATTTCTGTGGGAATACGGAAGATGGGGAAGAATTAAAGAAACACGAAACGAAACGAACAACTCTATATAAAAAGACGGTTGCATTGGTTCGTGCATTTGCCAATTTACAGGAAGAAATGGAAGAAGCAGGTTATACGGAACCAGAGATTGCCAAGATTAAAAAAGATGTGAATCATTATTTAGATTTACGGGATGAAATAAAACAAGCCAGTGGAGAATCCATTGATTTGAAAGCTTACGAAGCGGATATGCGTTTTTTGATTGATACCTATATTATAGCCGAAGATTCCAGAAAAGTCTCCAATATAGATGAACTTCCTTTTTTAGACATAATCCTAAAGTTGGGTATTTCCGATGCGATAGATACTCTGCCTGATGGCATTAAAAGCAAACAAGACGCTATCGCTGAAACAATTGAAAATAATGTAAGAAGTAAAATTATTAAGGAGCATTTAACCGACCCTGCCTACTATGATAAAATGTCTATATTGTTGGGAGAAATAATCAAACAGCGGAAAGATGATGCCATTGCTTACGAAGAATATTTGAAGAAAATTTCCGAATTAGTGAAGCAAGTGAATACAGGAATGGAAGATGAAACGCCCGAAGAATTGGATTCACCTGCTAAACGGGCATTGTATCATAATTTGGGGAAAAATGAAGCATTAGCTCTTGAACTAAATGCCATAGTCCACCGTGTAAAAAAAGCTGATTTTAGGGGCAATTTAGCGAAGGAAAGAGAGATTCAAGCTGCTCTTTATGATAAGTTGCAGGATGAAGAACAAGTGCGACAAATATTTGAGATTATTAAGGAGCAGAAAGAATACTGATGGCATCTATCTCTCTTGGAAATATCTCTGTAGAAGTCACAAAGAAGCAGATTAAGAATGTGCATTTGAGTGTGCATCCACCTAATGGGATGGTGACTATTTCTGCACCAAAACGAATGGATTTAGAAACGATTCGTGTGTATGCTGTCAGTAAGTTAGGCTGGATAAAAAAACAGCAGGAAAAGATAGCCAAACAAAAGCGTGAACCTGCCAGAGAATATATCAATCGGGAGAGTCATTATTTTAAAGGTGAACGCTATTTAATGAAGGTGATTGAGAAAAATACACCACCAAAAGTTAAATTAAAACACGATACAATTGAATTAGTTGTCCGCCCACAGGCAACAACATTTAAAAAGATGCAGGTCATGGATGATTGGTATCGCCAGCAATTAAAAATAGAGATTCCCAAACTGATTGAAATGTGGGAAAAGAAATTGGGCGTGCAGGTGAATGAATTTGGTGTCAAAAAGATGAAAACCCGCTGGGGTTCGTGTAATATTAAGAAAAAACGAATCTGGCTAAATTTAGAATTGGCAAAAAAACCAATTGAATGTTTAGAATATGTGGTTGTGCATGAGATGATTCACCTTATGGAAAAGCATCACAATTCACGGTTCTACTCACTGATGGAAAAGCATTATCCAAATTGGAAGCATGCTAAAGATTTGTTAAATCGATTGCC
>CAZGFQ010000072.1:0-3714 GCA_964525185.1 uncultured bacterium | reverse complement strand
TTTATATATTGGTCCAGAACAAATAAAAACGGATAATAGTTATCACATCCGCCAGATTAAAAAAGTTGGACATTATGCATTGCAACCTTATTGGGGTGATGGACATAGTACAGGAATATATTCGTTTGATTTTTTAAAAAAATTATCAAATTCTTAAATTAATACTCATTCATTCCAATTAGATTTCACCGCTTTGAAAATACTCGAAAAAACATTTTATACCTTTTTTGCCTTAGCAAACTTTTTATTTTCGCAAGAAATTCCTGTAAAAGGAATCCCTTTAAACGGTCTCATTACAGATCGAAAGCAAGAAATTTCAGGCATGGATTGGTACAAGGATCAGCTTTTTCTTTTGCCTGAAAATATCGGTGGTTTTTTATTTGTAATATCTAAGGACGATATTTATACATCCATCCACTCGGATAATCCAGATAAAATCACACCAAAACAAATACCGTTTGAGACACCTGATTATTCACAAATGATTCCCGGATTTGAAGGCTTTGAATCCATTGCTTTTTATGGAAACAAGGTTGTTGTAACTCTTGAAGCAAAAAGTGATGGCGATATGCATGGTTATTTGGCCTGGGGGAAAATTAACCCAAAAACACTCAATGTTGTCATAAATAATAATGATTTAATGGAATTACCCGTACCGACCCAAGTAAAAAACATGACTTATGAAAGTACTCTTATTCATGAAAATTCTGCTATTCTTTTTTATGAGGCAAATGGGAAAAATTTACGTAAACCAGCTTGGCAACATATTATATCTTTGAATGATTTTCATTCATGGAAAATTGACTTTCCAAATATAGAATATCGAATAACAGATGTTACTAAAATTGATTCTGAAAATAAATTTTGGGCTATTAACTATTTATGGCCGGGCGATATTGAGCGATTAAATCCTGCTAATGATCATATTTCAGCGAAATATGGAAAAGGGGAAACACATCAATCTTCTAAGGCTATTGAAAGATTAGTTGAATTTCAAATACAAAATGGGGCTATACACCTAACAGACCAAGAACCTATTCAAATTCAATTACTAGAAGATAATTCTAGAAATTGGGAAGGACTGGTTCGTCTCAATCAAGATGGCTTTTTGATTGTTACTGACAAATTTCCTGGATCGTTGTTAAGGTTTATTCCTTATAAGTCAGAATGAAAAAGCTCCTATTACTTTTACTTTTTTTTATATCCTGTTCTAATAAAGCTGATGACCAGCAATATGTATTATTGATTTCTTTTGATGGGTTTCGTTCAGATTATGTAGATTGGTACGATACTCCCAATATAGATGCATTCACTCAAAATGGCGTTCGCGCTAAAGGACTTATCCCTGTTTTTGTTTCTAAAACATTCCCCAACCATTACAGTATTGCAACAGGAATGTATATTGAAAATCATGGATTAATAGGAAATCATTTTTATGATTCAAAATTGGATGATTATTATACCCTTTCAGATCGTTCAAAAGTAGAAAACCCTTCTTTTTATGGCGGAGAACCCATTTGGGTTACAGCAGAAAAACAAGGTGTTAAAAGTGCATCGTATTTCTGGGTTGGATCTGAAGCCCCTATTCAAGGTGTTTATGCAAGCCGATGGAAAAAATATGATCATGATATGCCGTTCGAAGCGCGTATAGATTCTATTGTATCTTGGTTTTCATTGCCGGCACAGGAAAGACCAAAATTGAGCATGCTCTATTTTCATGAGCCTGATTGGACGGGTCATGATACAGGGCCACGCAGTAAAGAAACAGGTCAAATGGTAACTTATTTGGATTCGCTTTTTGGTGACTTAATCTATAAATTGAACCAACTACCCATCGCTGACCAATTAAATATTATTGCTGTCGCAGATCACGGCATGGTTGAAATAAGCTCAGAACGAACAGTCGATTTATCTCAACATACAGACATGGATTCTGTTATACAAGAAGGAGATGGCCCATACGCTTTTCTATACAAAAAAGATGGATCATCCATTGATAAAACTGTGAACGAATTAAAAGAAGTGGATCATATTTCAATTTATAAAAAAGAAAATATTCCAGATCGTTATCATTTTAAAAATCATTATAGAATTAAAGATGCGTTAATTGTTGCAGATGAGGGGTGGTATATCAATAATCAAGCAATAGGCTCTTCTGCTGAAGCGGGTGACTATATTCCAGTTGGAGGCACACACGGCTATGATAATCAATTGAAAAGTATGCATGCATTATTTATTGCTAATGGCCCTTCTTTTAAGAATGGACTTTTATCCGACCCTTTTGAGAATGTAAACATTTACCCTATGGTAACCCATATTCTTAACCTTAAACCATCACCATCCATTGATGGGAAATTAGAAAACATTCAACATATATTAACCAAATGAAAAAAATCAAAATACCACTAATCGCCTTTTTATTATTTCAATTATTATTTGGATGGGGAAAAACCGGCCATCGTATTGTGGGAGAAATTGCCAATCAACACCTATCCCATTCTGCTAAAAAGAATATTACTGAATTATTAGGCCATTCCGATTTATCTAGAATAAGCAATTGGGCTGATGAAATAAAATCGGACCCCAATTGGAAGCATGCTTGGAACTGGCATTTTATGACAATTCCCGATGGAGAAACATTTGAATCAGGGGAACATGAAGGAATTGCTTTTGAAAAAACGAATGACTTCATTTCTACGTTAAAAGACAATCATTCATCTCAAAGTGATAAAGAAATTGCATTAAAATTTTTGGTTCATATTGTAGGCGATTTACATCAACCGCTCCATGTGGGAAATGGCAACGACCGAGGCGGAAATGACGTAAAAGTAAAATGGTTTTCCGAATCAACCAATTTGCACCGGATTTGGGATTCACATTTAATCGATCATCAACAATTAAGTTATACCGAGTATGCCGATTACTTAATGTTAGGCGTGTCTAAAAAAGAAATAGAGAAATCTATGTCAGCCGAGTTAATGGACTTTATTCTTGAGTCCGCGACTTTACGAAGCCAAACATATAATATTGGCGATGGTGATTTGAAGTGGGAATATTTCTATCAGAATAAAAATTTATTAGAAAGTCGGCTTCGGGATGGTGGTTTAAGGCTTGCTGCTATTCTTAATTCTATTTATTAAGTTCATTTGTAATTTCTTGGCGTGAATAAAACGCCCATCTTTTCTTTAGTAAATATTTCTTATTCCATTCGGGGAAAGGAAATATTAAAATCGATTTCTCTAGATATTTACCCGAATGAAATTACCTGCATTACAGGTCCATCCGGTTCCGGGAAAACAACCTTTATTCGATTGTTAAATGGATTGCATTCTCCAACATCAGGAACGATTCATTATTTAAATCAACCTTTAGAAAGTTTTGATTTTTTATATCTTAGACAAAAGGTTGGAATGGTTTTTCAAACGCCTGTTATTATAAACGGAACGGTTAAAGAGAATCTTGCTATTAAAGAAAAGTGGAATAAAACACAAACTCAAATTGATCATTCTTATTTAAAATTCATTTTAGAAAAAGTTGGACTCAATTCAATATCTTTGGACCAAGATGCAAAAGATTTATCTGGTGGCGAACAACAACGAATCAATTTTGCGCGAGTCTTGCTTAATCAGCCCTCTGTATTATTGCTTGATGAACCTACCGCAAACCTTGATGCAGAACAAGCTGATCGCATTTTAGACTTAATACAATCTTTAA
>CAZGFQ010000071.1:0-3757 GCA_964525185.1 uncultured bacterium | reverse complement strand
AAACGGTGGAAGATTATTTTAGATAAAAAGGGATTCATCTTTTTCCAAAAAGTTGGATGATAACCTAAATCAATGTCTCGTACTGAAACCATATTTTATACTTTAATACTATACAAAGTCATTTTGTTGGGGATAGGTTACTTTTCCAGTAAGCGCACTAAAGATTCAACAGATTTCTTTCTTGGTGGGAAAAAATTAGGTCCTTGGGTTGCATCCATCAGTGCTGTGGCAAGTGCTTCTTCTGCATGGACATTATTAAGTTTGAGTGGCATTGCTTTTAGTTGGGGTTTATCCGCTCTGTGGATTTTTCCGGGAATCATGATTGGTAGCATTATTAATTGGTTTTTCATGGCACCGAAACTGCAGCAAATCAGCGCGAAAAATAATGCCATTACAGTAAATGATATTTTGGTTGGGTCTACCGGTGGATTTTGGAGAACGGCTATTCTGGTTATCGCTTCCTTCATTATTGTTTTTTCTTTTTCATTCCATATTGCATCTCAATTTCAAGGGGCGGGAACAACGTTTGCATCCAATTTTGATATGAACGCTTCATCAGCAATTATGCTCGGTGGCACTATCATTCTTATCTACGCCATTTTGGGTGGATTTTGGGCCGTGAGTATTACGGATACATTACAAGGGATGCTCATGGTTGCTACATCTATCATCCTTCCCATGACAGCATTATTTGCAGTGGGTGGATTTCCAGGGCTTTGGGACGCACTTCCAAATCTGGGAGATGCACATTATTTGTCCATTTGGGGGAACCAAACGGGGATTGCAAAATTTGGATTGCCCTTTGGATTTATGGGTGTGGGACTTGCCACGCTCGGTCAACCCCATATTTTGACTCGATTCATGGCCATTCGTGATAAATCATCCATGCGTCAAGCTCAAATTATTGCCATCAGTTGGCAAGTAATTGTTTTTTGTGGAATGTTACTTTTGGGATTTTGCGGGAAAGCATTGCCTTCAGACGTGGTTAATCACGAAAGTATCTTTTTTCTTTTAACAGAAAAACTCATGCCACCTATAATAGCAGGTATAATCATTGCTTCTGTTTTATCAGCAATTATGTCAACAGCAGATAGTCAATTATTAGTTGCAGCATCAGCGATTGCTCATGACTTGAGACATATTCTGAAATTGGATTCATTATTTAAACATCAATTATTATTTTTGTCACGGGCTGTGTTAGTTGTTGTTTGTTGTCTTGCTATGATATTGGCTCTTTATGTTCCCCAAGATATTTATTCTCGTGTTCTATTTGCTTGGAGCGCATTGGGAGCATCTTTTGGTCCAGTCTTGGTTATTATTGTTCTGGGCAGGAAGATAAAACCATCAGCAACATTTTTTGCAATTTTCGCAGGATTTTCACTTACAGTTTTTTTAAGTTTCATGCCGAATACACCGGGAGATGTATTGGAAAAATTCCTGCCATTCATTATTGCATTTAGTATTGGATGGTATGGCAGTAGAAAAAAAATTAATATATGAGTTCCAAATCCTATATTAAGTATTGCAAAATATTTGAACAATCGCTACATTCAAATTGGTATGATCATCATACCAATTTGTAATAGGAGATAAAAAATGAAAAAATCAGATTATTCAGGTCAATTGCCCCCGACTTATGATAAAGTCGATCGTCATGGTGTTTTCCCCGAACCCACCCACGATGAAACTGCGAGATTCAATTTTATTGCCAGCTTAAATCAACATTTAGCAGGAATTTCAGCTGGAAATAAGGTCATGTATGAAAAGCGGTTAAAGCCCAATTTTAATAAAGAAAATGGACGAGATTTTGAAAATAGACATGAAGTTCACCGCGCGTTAAAAAAAGATCCTTATTGGAAAACGTGGTCAGCCCTTCGTAGAAATACAATGGAAATGCGACAACAAGCCGGGCGGTCAGTCGTCCTTCGTCAAATTGATGAATTGAATGAAAAAGCAGAAAAATTAAATGAAGGTAAACCGACTCTACAGTTGAATCCAGAAATTAAATCTCCAAGATATGCATCTGCTGTGGATATTCATTGTCAAGTGGGCGGTTATCATACAGAATTAGCCGAAGGTGATATTTCTGTCGGTGCGAATTATGATTCAGGTATTTTTGTTACCACTACGGGTGGTGTTGGTCCTGGAATTGACGGTGGCGGTAGAGCAGTAGCGTCTGCTGTAAAAACGAAATTTCCCGATTTTCAGCCGAAAAGAATATTAGATGTTGGCTGTACCATTGGCCATAATGTTTTACCCATTGCGAAAGCGTTTCCTGATGCGGAAATTATCGCTATTGATGCAGGTGCGCCTGTGTTACGATATGGCCATGCGCGAGCTCAAGATTTGGGTATAAAGAATGTTACGTTTATTCAAGCTGACGTTGAAAATCTTAATTATGAAGATGGGTATTTTGATTGGATTCAAACAACCATGTTCTTGCATGAACTTTCTTCAAAATCCATTCGACACATCATGAGTGAATTAGGCCGAATGCTGAAACCGGGTGGCCTTATGCTTCAAGTTGAGCAACCTAATTATACTCCGGAAATGGATTTATTGGAACAAGCGATTCGAGATTGGGATTGTTGGTATAATAATGAACCGTTCTGGTCAAAAATGCATGGGATGGATACGAAAGAAATTATGCGAATGGGTGGTTTTAGTGATGACAATTACATGGAATTTAAAGCAGCGGCAGATACAGTGGATGGGGATGTAACAAAACCAGCGAAGGCTGTTTCTGAAGATCATGGCCGAGAAGCATTATGGACCGTATTTGGAGCGTGGAAATCATGAAAAAACTCAATGTAGATTACATCGCAGAAGCTGGGAAAAAAGCTAAAGGGAAACGACCATGGTTTTTAGATAACCCCGAAGTTGAAAAAGTTTTATCTATCACAATGGCAGTCGCAGGTGAATTAGCTGTTGCTCGGGAACGATTGGATACATTGGAACGTATTTTTGAATCCAAAGGTATTATGAGTCGAGAAGAAATTGAATCATTTACGCCTACGGATAACGATGCTCATGAAAGACAAACCTGGCATGCAGAATATTTGGCGCGCATTATGCGAATCATTCAGCAAGAACGTGAAGCGTTAGAAACTGCCCCAGATATGAATGAAGCAGTGGAAGATTTAGCTAAAGAATTCACGACCGAATAAGTGCCAAATTATACTAAATCTACAGACCCATTTGTGGTTCCTACTACAGATGGAAAACTGATTGAAGAATTTTTTGGTTTAGCGAGTAACCAAACAGACGCATTTAGTGTAGCCCATATGGTTGCACCTTCAGGATGGTCAGAACCAGCGCAAACACCAGAATTCGATGAAATTACCATCATGATATCAGGGAAAAAGCAAATATCAATCGATGGGGAAGAAGTAATTTTATCGGCGGGTGAAACGTTAAAAGTTAATAAAGGAGTAACCGTTCAATATTCCAATCCTTTTACAGAACCTGCAGACTATTGGTCTATATGCCTTCCTGCATTTTCTCCAAATCGTGTTCACAGGGAAGACATATAAAAAATGAAATTCACCATTCTTGGCGCCACAGGGCAAATTGGCTCCCAAATTACACAATCACTTTTAGAATTAGGACACAGCGTTCGTGCAGTAAGTCGGAATCCTGATTCTTTAGAATCTCTTGCAACAAAAGGCGCAGAATCATTTGTGAGCCATTTAGATGATGCTGAAAAATTAACAGAAGCCTTCACTAATGTGGATGGCGCTTTTACCATGATTCCACC
>CAZGFQ010000070.1:0-3896 GCA_964525185.1 uncultured bacterium | reverse complement strand
GTGCATTAAATACAGTGCAAACCACCGTTCCCGGTGTATTTGTTGCTGGTGCAGCGGCAGGACCTGCGGATTTGGAAGATTCTATATCTATGGGTGGCGCTGCTGTCATGAAAGCGTGTGCATTTTTGCGTAAATCGGAGATGGCTTAAAAGATGCCACAGAGTTCACAGAGAAAAAATGAAAAACTCAATTTATGGAAATTGGTTTCTTTGCGAAAGTTTTATTAATCAATGATTAATTACAAGAAATAAATATGTCTGAAAAAGAAATCGTTTATGTATTAACAAATTCGGCAATGCCGGGTTTGGTTAAAGTAGGGAAAACAACACAATCTGATGTTAGAGATAGGATGCTTCAACTTTATACAACAGGGGTTCCTGTGAAATTTGAATGTGAATTCGCAACAGAAGTTGACGACTGCACAAAAGTAGAAAAAGCAATTCATATCGCATTTGGTCCTTATAGAATAAACCAACAGCGAGAATTTTTTAAAATTGACCCAGAACAAGCGATTGCAGTCCTTAAAGAAATTGGTGATAAGGATGTTACACCAATTGTTAAAAAAGGATTAAAAGAAGATATAACTCAAGCGGAAAAGGCGTCAATTAAAAAATTACAAAAACGCCCTAATATGAATTTTATTGAAATGAATATCCCGGTTGGGTCGAAGTTACTTTATAAAGATGATGTAACCGAAGTCATAATACAAAATGAAAAGAAAGTGTTATATAATGGTCAAATTATGTCTCTAACTGCAGCTACAAGAGATTTATTGGGATTAGATTACTCTGTTCAACCTTCCCCATATTGGACATTTGAAGAAAAACTATTAAAAGAAATTTATAATGATACATATAGCAATGAAGATGATTAATAATATGTTCATTAGAAAAACTGAACTTTGCGGAAGCTTGAAGCTTTCGCAAAGTGTGGAACGCCATCAATCCACCAATCCATTAATCCAGCATTCCAAGAGTTTGTATGTTATACGATAATGTAAGCGTTCAGGAAGTGGTGGATTCAGAAGCTGCCATGGAATTCATGAAGGAAGCAACAAAATTAGCGACTTCCAATGAATTGGATGGGATTGGGTTTCGTTTGGAAAAGAAGTCTGAATTATTTTCATCACTGCTTTCAGAAGACCATATTTCTGAACTTACGGAAGGTGAATTTCGTCAATTGGTTGGATCTATTTTTTCAATAAAACGGAAAGCAAATCGCATGATTAAAGCAAACGGTTTTGAATCATTGCATCAGTCCATTTCAGATTTGCTTTATGGTAAAGATGGTTTGGAAAAACGATTTAACAATTTCACTGAATCTATTGAGAAGCTTGACGGTCCTATGCGTGTGAATTTTGCCAGCGAATTGTTGCATTATTCGAATCCGAAAAAATATTGGTTATGGACTAATTGGATTTGGGATGCAAAAACAGGAACGGGATCTTTACCATTAGTTGTGCAAGAAGGTGTGGATTTAACCGGACAGTCCGATGGCGAAATATATGGAAAAGTTGGACAATCATTGGCATTGGTAAATGCAGTGGGTCATAGTATTGGATTTTCCGATTCAGGAAAAGGATTATTTGGAACAGATGTTTTTCTTGCGTGTGTTTATGCTGTATACATGTATACCGTTTTTCGCGTCAAACTATCGCAGGAATTCAACAGAATTTTACCCGAATTATCAGAATTAACCCAAAGGGTCTTGGGTGTATATAAAATGGAGATGAATTAAAATTATGTCAGAACATAAATATCAAGAGTGGATACAAAAAGACAATGTCGTAATCGATGGGATTGATATTTCCGGCGAATGGAACAAAATGTACGAACCCCGGGAAATCATGGAATATGATATAACCGGTCTTGAAAAAGTACGGGAATTACCGGGTGGAGAATCTATGAATTGGTGTTACCAATGTGCTCAATGTATCGGTGTATGTCCCGTAGATAATGTAGGCAGTTATGGTCCACGAAAAATTTATAGAAAGTTACAAACGGGCATGGATTTATTCACCCATGATGATTTATGGATGTGCACAACCTGTTCCAATTGTTTGCGTGTTTGCCCTAAAGAAGTGGATATGATGAAAATTATGCCAGCAGTTCGGGAGCAAGCGGTGTTGAGCGGAAATGTTCCCGCTGAACTTCAAGATATGTTACAAAATGTAGCCGAATATGGAAATCCAATGGGAGATTCCGCCCGGAAACGTGTGAAATGGTTGAAGAAATTTGATGAGCCGGTTCGAGATTTATCCAAAGAAAAAGATCCGCAGCCTGTAGATGTATTGTGGTATGTGAGTGATTATTTCTCTTTTCATGGCCGTGGCAATGATGCGGCAAAATCTATGGTCAGAGTCTTTAATCGATTAAATGTTGATTTTGGCATTATAGGGAAAGAAGAAAAATGTGATGGCGATTCTCAACGCCTTGTGGGAGAAACAGGATTGTTTGAAGAATTAGCAGAGCATAACGGGGCACAATTTGATAAATATGACCACAATAAATTGGTCGTAAGTGATCCACATGCGTTTAATGCATTTAAGAAATTTTATCCTGCAGTTACAGGTCAAGAATATAATCTTCAGCACTATACGCAATTTTTAGTAGAGCAGATTGATGATATTTCAAAACTCATGAAAAGACCATTTCCCAAGAAAGTAACCTTTCATGATCCATGTTATTTGGGTCGCCATAATGGAGAATATGAAGCGCCACGAACATTGTTAAATGCCATTCCCGGGATTGAATTTGGAGAAATGTATCGTTGCAAAGAGCAAGGTTATTGCTGTGGCGGCGGCGGCGGCGGAATGTGGTTGGATGGATTGGTTGCGGATCATACATCAGAACGATTATCCGAAAACCGCGTAAAGGAAGCCATTGATGTTGGCGCAGACGTGTTAGCGGTTTGTTGTCCTTACGAAGTGTCCCGTTTCGAAGATGCCATTAAATCCACAAATAATGATGGCAAATTGGTTGTCATGGATATTATAGAAATAATGGATTATTGTATGGGAGACGATGACTCTGAAGCCTAATGTTTCAATTGTAAAATTGTCAGAAATAAATGAATAATTATCATATAGATATGCATATTGAAACAGGAAATTGTGGTATGGGTATGCCGGTCATTCGTTCGTGGCAAGCCATGAAGAAATTATCCATCGGACATATTTTACAATTAACCAGCTCTCATCCATGAGCTGTTCCGGATATGGAAGCCTGGTGCAGGTCATCCGGACAAAAATTATTAAACATAACTGAAGATGGACAAACACGACATTTCGTTGTCCAAAAGATGAAATAAAAAAGGAAATAAAATGAAAATAGTAGTTCCCTTAAATCAAGTTCCCGATTTGGTGGAAGACTTGGAAGTAGATGCTTCCGGGAAAGCATTAGATACGGATGATATCAAGTTTAAACTAAATGAATTTGATGACCATGCATTAGAAGAAGCCATTTTGCTAAAAGAAAGTGGCGCAGCTGATGAAGTGGTTGCAATGGCCATTGATAGTAATGGTGCCGATAAAATGCTTTTTACGGCAATTGCCAAAGGTGCTGATAAAGCTGTAAAGCTTTCTGGCGGAAATCCAGCGGATAGTCACCAACTGGGAAAAGCATTTGCTAATGCTTTGGAATCAGAAGGATTTGACATGGTGTTTACCGGCGTCCAATCTGTAGATGACAGAGATGGACAATTGGGACCAATTATGGCAAGTTATTTAGGTGCACCTTGTGTAAGCGTTGTTTCCGGTGTGAGTGTTTCAGGCGGAACAGCTGTGGTACATAAAGAATATTCCGGTGGAATGATGGGCGAATTTGAAGTGGATATGCCGGCCGTATTGGGCATCCAAGCTGCGAAGCAAGCACCACGATATGCTCCGGTGAGTAAAA
>CAZGFQ010000069.1:0-4193 GCA_964525185.1 uncultured bacterium | reverse complement strand
AACGAGATGCATTCAATCCGATTTTTAATTCATCTAATGTTACATCCTTTTTACTTTGGATGAGTATATGGCCCGGTGCATAATTTTGCGCCCACAGTGCGTTTATTAATATGAATAATAAAAAATATTTTTTCATGGTTCCCTTATTGAAATATTTACGTTAATAATAGTACGGGTAAAAATGGATGAATACTCATTCTTTCTTACTCGTTTTTACAAAATCTATGGCCATTTTATGAATCAATTCACATATTTTCAGGGGAATACCCGTTTCTCCCTGAATTTGCTCAGGAGATACATTGGCAAGCATGGGAACACTTTCAAAAGATGTTAATAATTTTTCTAAGCGTTTTTTCCCCATTCCAGGTATAGAATCAAATAGTGATGATTTTACTGATTTACCGCGTTTTTGTCGTTGGAAAGTAATAGCAAATCGATGAGCTTCATCTCGAATGCGCCTTAATAAAATTAATCCTGGTGATTGTTTATGTATGGTTTGAGCTTCAGAATGTCCTGGTACGAATACTTCTTCTAATCGTTTTGCTAACCCTATCACGGGTAAATAATCTAAACCTAATCCTCTTAATGCGGAAACCGCCATACTTAATTGTCCTTTTCCACCGTCGATTAAAACTAAATCCGGTAATGGTTTTTCTTCTCTTTTTACACGATCATATCGACGAAAAACAATTTCGCGCATGGATGCAAAATCGTCAATTCCTTCAACCGTTTTTACTTTGAATTTTCGATATTCGGATTTTCTAGGTTTTCCATCCATAAAGCAAACCATGGAAGCCACTGTATTGGTACCATCTAAATGTGATATATCGAATGCTTCAATTCGCCTTGGCGGTGCTTTTAAATTCAAATCTTCCTGAAGTTGATTTAATGTTTTTGGAATTAATTCTTTCCGTTTCTTACGCTTTAAAATCCATTCACCTAATAATAATTTAGCATTTTGATGAGTTATCCGAATTTCTTTTGCTTTTTCTCCACGTTCCGGGTAATGAAAATGGACAGCACCATTTCGTTGCTGGCGAAGTAATTCCAGTAATTCAATTTCATCATCTGGGTGAAAGGGTAAACATATTTCATTGGGAATAAAATCACTATCCATGTAAAATCGTGTAATAACAGTAGAAAGCGTTTTATGATCATTATCATCCATAGATTGAAGTGATATTTTTTCTCGACTAAAAATACGCCCCGATCGAATTCGAATAATGGTAACAATACCTAACGAATCAGTCTTGGCTAAAGCAAAAACATCTCGATCATCAAAATTCGCTGCTATTTTTCTCTGGCGATCTTTAAAACTTTTAATGGCTTCCAATTGATCTCGAAATACACCAGCATCTTCGTACCGATGTTCATTCGAAGCTTGAGACATTTTCTCCTTTATAAATTCTTCCGTTTCCTTAGTCCGTCCTTTCAAGAATATTTCAATTCGATTCACCATGTTACGATAATGAGTTTCTGACACTAAGCCATGGCATGGGCCTTCACATTTACGAATATGATAATCCAAGCATAAATCTACTTTTTTATCTGAAATCACTTGATCATTTAATGTGTATGTACATGTTCGAATAGGAAACACTTTATACAATGCTTTTAACATGACTCGTAATAGATTGACATTTGTAAATGGGCCATAATACTTGGACCCATCTTTAATGATGGTTCTTGTTATAAATATTTGTGGAAATGGTTCATGGGTAATGCGTATAAATGGAAATGATTTATCATCTTTTAAAGCAATATTATATTTTGGCTCATGCTCTTTTATCAGATTAGCTTCTGTTAATAATGCTTCTACTTCACTGGAAACAACAATCCATTCTAAATCATGAATATGCTTAATCATAGTTACATTTTTAGGTGATTGATGTTTATTCTTACGAAAATAGGATCGAACTCTATTCCTTAGATTTTTGGCTTTACCTATATAAATAATTGACTTCTTTTCATTTCGAAAAAGATATACACCGGGCGATGTTGGTAATTGTTTAAGTTTTGATTTCATTATTTAACAGTATGGAAAATAAACCTTTTTTCGGCCACTTCCGAATTAGGATACCTCACAAATGCCAGTGCTTTATACTATAAATAAAAAGGGACAGCAAAACTGTCCCTTTTTAAATGACCCATTTTGGAGTCAATTATTTCAGAAGAACCATCTTCTTTACTGAATGAAAATCTCCAGCCGAGATTCTGTATAAATACATCCCTGCACTTACCGGTTGCCCAAAATCATTCGTCGCATCCCAAGTGCTTGATTTAAATCCTGCTTTTTCATATCCATAAACAAGGGTACGAATGCGTTTCCCCATTAAATCAAATATGGCTAATTCAACTTGACCATTTTGTGATAAATCAAAATCAATATTGGTACTTGGGTTAAATGGATTGGGATAATTCTGATACAATGAAAATTCAATTGGTATGAATTCATCATCAATAGCTAACATATCATTTTCGATTGGAGATGTCATTGATTTACATCGATTATAAGTTTGTCCCATTCCGGGTGTTTTGTAATAAGATATTTCCGGAGTGAATTCATGTTCCTGAAACCCATTCCCATCAGTGTCATCTTCCGTAATATCATCATAACAAATATGAGTATGATATCGATTGGTAAACATGGTTGTTCCTTCTTCATCAATCATATCATGGACATGTCCATTTTGTGCATCAAAATCACTATTATCTGGTGTAGATCCATCTAATTCTGTGCACCCGAGAACAACTGCACCGTCACACATAATGCCATATACTTCTATTTCTGCAGAACCAACTGTGGTTGATTGAATCAATCCTTTGTATTCCAATACTTCTAATGGTCCTGGAGACGATGTATGATAATGATATAATTCTCCACCAGCTGGATGAGCATTATATAAATCGAAAGTAAGTGCTTCTTCTTCGATAACATGACCAGGTGCAGCGCAAGGATTAAACATATTTACACCATTTAAAGCAGAACCAACGGATCCCATAGGATATTCATAATTACTGGTTCCTACTTCACCATCTACCGCATCGCCATCAATGGTCAAATTGGGTCTCGCTTCTGGATTAACTGGAATAGAAACAACATAACTCACTTCTGTAATATATGCATTTGGTATTTGAAAATATCCCTGCCCTTGAGAATACCAATCAATATGATTTGGGTCGCCATCTGGGTAATACCAACTTTCGTAAGGTGCCAATCCATTAAAATAGAGATTAATGTAATTTCCACTTTGTAATTTACTTTTTTTTATACTCAATTACTCAATAATTAGACTGTAACCATAATTGGGACTTTATACAAAAGAGTTGGACTGATAATTGAAATTTATATTAAATAATTCGTGTTAAATTACTCCCATGAACGGACTCATGGATGATAAATCTATTATTGGCAAATTTCCCGAACTCGATGGGATACCTTATACAATGACTCCCCTAACAGGTGGCATCACAAATAAAATATTTCGAATTGAATCAGACTTGGGAGATTGGGCTGTTCGCTTTTATGGTGAAAATACAGAATTATTCATCGATCGTTCTGCAGAAGCAGAAACAATGAAGCTCATGGCTAAAATTGGAATTTCTCCAAAAATGATTCATTTTTCCCCAGAGAATCGATATACATCTGTGAAATTCATTGATCATGCAAAAACACTAAATAATGATGACTTTTTGAATGAATCCTATCATAAGCCTATCATAGACACAATCCGTAAAATTCATTCAAGTAATGTCATATTAAGTCGCATTTTTAATCCAATCATTGAAATTGAAAAAATGCTGAAAATACTTGAGAATCTTCAAGCGGATTTAAGTGAATTTGACATGAATCAATCCATCCAGCAATTATACATATTAGGTCAAAGATTAAATATTCCTACAGAGGACTATGTCCCATGCCACATTGATTTATTAGCTGAAAATTTCTTATCTGTAAATAGTTCCGACTTTCCGACAGGGTTAGCTGTTATTGACTGGGAATATGCTGGAATGGCCCCAGCTGCCTACGATATTGCAGATATGTTTCAGGAAGTACTCATGCCCAATCAATTAGAAAGAAAGTTTATTCATCTCTATTGTGAAGGGAAACATGAAAATGAATTTTGGGAAAAAGTTCAATTATTTAAACCATTCCCTGATTTTTATTGGTTCCTGTGGTCTTTAATACAAAA
>CAZGFQ010000068.1:0-4292 GCA_964525185.1 uncultured bacterium | reverse complement strand
TTGAAACTGCAACAGATACAACATTCTCGGGGTCTTTTTATGGAACTTTTTTAAAAGGGGAAGTTACATGGCCCTTACCCCAAATTAATATTTTCAATGGAACATTTTCGGTAAATAAAGCAACAACTACGTCATTAAATATATTAGAATTTCCTATGGTTGTCCCTGAATTATTTTCATTAGATACGCCCTATCCTAACCCATTTAATGCATCCACTATTCTAAGATTCAATGTCCCAAAAAGCGAATATGTGTCTCTTGATATATATGATATTTCTGGTCGACATATGGAAACATTGATTCAAAAACACGTAAGCCGGGGGAAACATTCTATCAAATGGAATGCGCATCATTATTCTAGCGGAATCTATTTTGCTCTACTCCAAACTCAACATCAATCCATAACTCAAAAAGTGTATTTATTAAAATAATGCCTGATAAAACTCTATCTATTACTCATACCGAAATCGTTAACGATTTATTACTATTAAGTTGGAATGACGGTTCTGACTCCATGATTGAATTGAAACAATTACGCGACCAATGTCCATGCGCAAATTGTGCAGGTGAAAAAGACGCGCTAGGGAATTTATATATTGGTCCAGAACAAATAAAAACGGATAATAGTTATCACATCCGCCAGCTTAAAAAAGTTGGGCATTATGCATTGCAACCTTATTGGGGTGATGGGCATAGTACAGGAATTTATTCGTTTGATTTTTTAAAAAAATTATCAAATTCTTAAATAAATACTCATTCATAAGAATTAGATTTCTCCGCTTTGAAAATACTCCAAAAAACATTTTATACCTTTTTTACATTAACAAACTTTTTATTTTCGCAAGAATATATCGTTAGCGAAATTTCACTAAAGGGGCTTATTACAGATCGGAAACAAGAAATATCTGGAATGGATTGGTATGGGGATAATTTAATATTACTTCCGGAAAATCAAGGAGGACATTTATTCTCAATTCCAAAAAGTGAAATATTCCAAAGATTAGATGGCGACACAACCCGCATCCATCCAAAAAAAATATTATTTAACACCCCCGATTATCAATCCACACTTCCAGGATTTGATTCATTTGAATCGATTGTATTTAAAGGGAATCAAGTCTTTATAACAATAGAAATAAGGTTCAAAGATGCAATGGGAGCTTTTCTGGTTAAAGGAAAAATCGATCCTAACACCTTAAATATTACAGTTCCAAAACAAACACTTGTTGAATTACCCATTCCAATTTTTGCAGATAATATGTCTTTTGAAGCATCCTTATTACATAAGAAAAATATAATTTCATTTTTTGAAGCAAATGGGAAAAATGTAGTCGAGTCACCTAAAGCAGCATCCTACTCTATTAGAAATAACACTGTTACAACGATGCCAATGCCAACACTTGAGTATAGAATATCTGATGCAAGTCAAACGGATTGGAGAAATAGGTTTTGGGTTATCAATTATTTTTATTTTAGAGATAAAGAAGTTTTAAAGCCTGAAAATGATCAATTGATTATTCAGTATGAAGAAGGTGAAACACATAAAAAGTATACAGGGGTGGAAAGGTTGGTTGAGCTTCAAGTTCGTGGAAATAAAATTGTCCGAACAAATAAACCGCCAATTCAACTTCAACTTGTAGATGAAAAAACATCTCGAAAATGGGAAGCATTAGCAAGACTAGATGATAAAGGTTTTCTGTTAGCCACTGATAAATATCCGCGTATGATACTTGGATTTGTTCCGGTAAATTAAAAAATGAAAAAATATTTACTCATTCTATTTTTCTCGTTTCTGTTTTCGCAGAATGACGATTCGTACGTTTTAATGATTTCATTCGATGGGTTCAGAGCAGACTACATTGATTGGTATGACACCCCTAATTTTGATCGCTTGGCAAAGGACGGGGTTAAAGCTGATGGTATGAAGCCTGTCTTTGTATCTAAAACATTTCCAAATCATTATAGCTTAGCAACAGGAATGTATATTGAAAATCATGGGTTGGTAGGAAATTATTTTTATGACCCGGTACTAGACGAGGAATATACAATACGAGATCGATCTAAAGTTGAAGATGGACGATTCTATGGCGGAGAACCTATTTGGGTAACAGCCGAAAAGCAAAATGTAAAAACAGCTTCATATTTTTGGGTCGGGACAGAAGCTCCTATTGAAGGAACTCAACCAAGTATTTGGAAACGGTATGATCACAATTTCCCATTTCAAGCACGTATTGATTCTGTAACAAACTGGTTTAATCTTCCAGAAGAAAATCGACCAAGGTTAATCATGTTATACTTCCATGAACCTGATGATTCTGGACACAGATTCGGGCCCAAAAGTCAAAATGTTAAAGATGTAGTTGAATCTATGGATATGCTCATGGGGAAAATAATGGACTCGATGTCTCAGCTTGACATTTATTCTAATCTTAATATTATTGCTCTTTCAGATCATGGTATGGTTTCCACTAGCGAAGACCGAACCATTAATCTTGAAAAATATGTAAATATGAAAGGAATTATTCAAGAAGGTAGCGGTCCATTTTCATTACTTTATGGTAAAAATAAATTTGCCATGCGACGTCTAGTAAAAAAGCTAAATAAAGTTCCGCATTTATCTGCCTATTTAAAGAAAGATATTCCTGATAGATATCATTTTAAAAATCATTATCGCATTAAAGATGTTTTGCTAGTAGCAGATGAAGGCTGGTCAATATTGGGATCCTTTGGGCGGTCATCTGATCCTAAAATGCATAATGGTGGGAATCATGGTTACGATAATGAATTAAGAAGTATGGAAGCATTATTCATCGCAAGAGGGCCCGCGCTAAAAGATGGGTACATTTCCCCCGTTTTTGAAAACATTCATGTTTATCCGTTGGTAGCATATCTTCTGGGTATAAAACCATATGAAAATATTGATGGAAATATCGATAGCATTAAACATATCTTGAGAGAGAATTAAATGATAAAGAGAATAATAATACTTGCCTTTTTAATAACATCCGTCATTTTTGGGTGGGGGAAAACCGGCCATCGTATTGTGGGAGAAATTGCCAATCAACACCTATCCCATTCTGCTAAAAAGAATATTACTGAATTATTAGGCCATTCCGATTTATCTAGAATAAGCAATTGGGCTGATGAAATAAAATCGGACCCCAATTGGAAGCATGCTTGGAACTGGCATTTTATGACAATTCCCGATGGAGAAACATTTGAATCAGGGGAACATGAAGGAATTGCTTTTGAAAAAACGAATGACTTCATTTCTACGTTAAAAGACAATCATTCATCTCAAAGTGATAAAGAAATTGCATTAAAATTTTTGGTTCATATTGTAGGCGATTTACATCAACCGCTCCATGTGGGAAATGGCAACGACCGAGGCGGAAATGACGTAAAAGTAAAATGGTTTTCCGAATCAACCAATTTGCACCGGATTTGGGATTCACATTTAATCGATCATCAACAATTAAGTTATACCGAGTATGCCGATTACTTAATGTTAGGCGTGTCTAAAAAAGAAATAGAGAAATCTATGTCAGCCGAGTTAATGGACTTTATTCTTGAGTCCGCGACTTTACGAAGCCAAACATATAATATTGGCGATGGTGATTTGAAGTGGGAATATTTCTATCAGAATAAAAATTTATTAGAAAGTCGGCTTCGGGATGGTGGTTTAAGGCTTGCTGCTATTCTTAATTCTATTTATTAAGTTCATTTGTAATTTCTTGGCGTGAATAAAACGCCCATCTTTTCTTTAGTAAATATTTCTTATTCCATTCGGGGAAAGGAAATATTAAAATCGATTTCTCTAGATATTTACCCGAATGAAATTACCTGCATTACAGGTCCATCCGGTTCCGGGAAAACAACCTTTATTCGATTGTTAAATGGATTGCATTCTCCAACATCAGGAACGATTCATTATTTAAATCAACCTTTAGAAAGTTTTGATTTTCAAAATCTTAGACAAAAGGTTGGAATGGTTTTTCAAACGCCTGTTATTATAAATGGAAATATTAAAGATAATCTTACAATCAAAGAAAAGTGGAATAAAACACAAAATCAATTAGATCATTCTTATTTAAAATCTATTTTAGAAAAAGTTGGGCTGGATTCATTATCTTTAGACCAAGATGCGAAAGATTTATCTGGTGGCGAGCAACAACGAATCAATTTCGCGCGAGTCTTACTTAATCAACCAACTATATTATTACTAGATGAACCCACTGCAAACCTTGATGCAGAACAAGCTGATCGCATTTTAGACTTAATACAATCTTTAA
>CAZGFQ010000067.1:0-4500 GCA_964525185.1 uncultured bacterium | reverse complement strand
AAATGAAAATATTTATTGATATCGGTCACCCCGCGCACGTTCATTATTTTAGAAACTCTATTAAAATTCTCAAGGAAGAAGGTCACCTTTTTTGTATTACTGCTCGTGATAAAGATGTAACAATCCAACTCATGAACGAATATAAAATAGATTATTTTAACCGCGGGAAAGGTGGCAAAAGCCTATTGGCCAAATTATGGTATGGTATTAAAACGAATTGGTTCTTATATAAATTAGCAATATCTTATAATCCTGACATTTTTTTAAGTTTTGCTTCACCATATGCTGCACAAATAGCAAAAATAATAGGCAAACCACATATTGCTTTTACAGATACAGAACATGCAACATTGGGTAATTTGGCTTTTATTCCTTTTAGTCATACGATTATTACTCCAAACGCATTTCAAACAAATCTTGGCATTAAGCATATTCGGTTTAATGGATTCATGGAAAATGCTTATCTTAGTAAAAATTATTTTAAGCCAAGTTCTGATGTATTACAAAAACTAAATCTATCATTAAATGATAAATATGTTGTTATTCGTTTAGTCTCATGGACAGCAAGCCATGATATTGGGCATCAAGGATTCTCACATAAATCAGTGTTAAAACTGATACAATTGATTAATAAGTATGCCAAAATTCGCATTACAACGGAAGGTAAAATGCATCACGATTTACAACCGTATGCCATGCCTTCGTTAAACCCATCAGATATACATCATGTTTTAGCACATGCAACTCTATTTATTGGAGAAGGTGCTACCATGGCTTCCGAGTGCGCTGTACTTGGAACGCCATGTATTTATGTAAATACATTATCAGCAGGAACCCTTGAAGAACAAGAGAAACAAAACCTATTGATTCGATTACTTGATATAGATGAAATATTATTAGCAACTGAAAATTTCCTTCAAAACAATTTATCTAAAAACGAACAATCAATTCGGTGTGCTGATTATATGAATCATAAAATTGATGTAACCAAATTCATTAATTGGATCATTACTCATTTTCCAGCTAGTATCAATAAGATGAAAAAATATCCTAATTACCAAAACAGGTTTAAAGCATGAAAAAGTACTTATTGATCATGGGTAATTTGGGCATCCTATCTTTAGTCTATTTTATTATGGCTAACAATAAATTTGGCCTATTAAATCTGCCTCTACCATACGTGTATTTGTACTTTTTAATCTTATTATATAATTCGATTAGTTCGACATATTATCATAAATATAATATTTTACTCCAAAATTCCTTTTGGCTCACTCTTCGAATAATATTTTGGTCCAATTTTATTTCGGGTCTTTTCATTATTATAACGGTGTCATTTACTGAATTATGGACAATATCCCGGGAATTTATCTTTTTAACTTTATTTAGTATTTTTCTATTAGAAATACTGATGGCCGGGATTATTTTTAAATTCATCCATAGAACATCACGCTTAACCAGTGGACTATCAAAAAATAAAAATCATCTAGTTTATAGATATAATATAAAGTGGCTTATCTTTGGAGCCGTAACACTAATAACCTTTTATAGTATTCAATTATTTTATAGAACAGGTCAAATCGTTATAAATGGTCAGGAGGAACAAAACCTTCTATTGCTGATCAGTGCTTGGGGCATATCCACCTTATTAACAAACCGATATAAATTTCCCAACTCTATCAACCATTATTATGAGATTGCACCTTATATTAAAGCGTCCATTATAGGATTGTTAATTATCGTATTTTTTTATTTTTCACTTCGATTAAATACACAGGATGTAGTGATTATTCTGATGAGTATCCTTATTCACTCTAGTATCGAAGTTTTCTTTTTTTACTTATATTTTTTTGGACAATCAAAGAATTCAGATGCTCAACATTCTCCCAGAAATCATTTCCATATAGACAATGAGGATCAAAAAGATTTATTTGAAAATATAGGTGATAGCCAGCAAAATAATAGATTCAACCATAATGATCTAGTCCAAAGTCTTCACACGGTTCAGTTAAATCACAAAAACCAAGTTATTCATTTCATCTCCAATACTTTGGTTAATGATAATATACAAAAAGATAAAGTTTCTATCTTTGATACTATTTCAACATCAAATATCAAAATGTTATACAGAAATTCTCAAGATTTAATCGTTAATATTCATAATGTAAATAATTTGAGGCGGATTAATCATTATTTCATTAATAGCCATGACAAATTATCAACAGGAGGATTACTCATAGGAAGTTTTATTCCACTAGAAAATTTTTATAGCCATTTGAGGGGACAAATGCCTCACTTCCTATACGCAATAATGTTGCCATTTCATTTCATTTTTCATCGTGTTTTTCCGAAATTAGCCATAACTAAACAAATTTATTTTATTTTAACTGGAGGGAAAGATCGAACATTATCTAAAGCTGAAGTATTTGGTCGATTATCTTTCTGTGGATTTAAAATGGACCAATATGAAACTATCGGGAATCGGATTTATTTCACTTGCAAAAAATCAAAAACAATTTCCGAAGAACAATTCCCTTCTTATGGTCCTATTGTAAAATTAAAACGAGTCGGGCATCATGGGCGAATTATTAATATTTACAAATTTAGAACAATGTACCCTTTTAGTGAATTTATTCAAAAAGATGTTTTTGAAGAAAATAATTTGGATGCATCAGGCAAATTTCTGAATGATTTTAGAATAACAAGTTGGGGGAGAATTCTTCGTAAATATTTTATAGATGAAATACCGCAATTATATAATTGGCTTCGTAGTGATATTAATCTTGTAGGTGTTAGGGCAATTAGTAAACATTATTACAATTTATATCCCAAAGAACTCCAAGAATTAAGAATTAACTTTAAACCGGGTTTAATTCCACCTTATTATGCAGATATGCCAACAACATTTGAAGAAATTGTAGAAAGCGAAATGCGCTATTTGCGAAGAAAGAAGGAAAAACCAATCATCACGAATATAGTGTACATTATAAAGGCTTTCAAAAATATTATTTTTTCCGGAGCTCGGAGTAAATAAAATATGAATATGTCCGCCAAATTCTTTCATAATATTCTAATTTCATTCTTCATTGTGGGTACCCTATACTCCAATTCTGATTTTACAATATATCCTATTTTTTTCTCAACATACAATTCTTCGGGTGGGGAATGGCAGTATGAAAATAAACCCGTTAGCATAAATGGTTTTGGGTTTGGGACTAAAACAGTATGGAATAATTGGTCCATTAAAGCGAAATACATTCAAATCGGTTTATTTGGGAATATAAATGATGATATTATGAGTTTTTCATCCAATCAATCATTCCCATATATCGATGGTTCTAAAGATGCAGATGGATATTGGAATGAATATGCCACAACTAAAATATCCTATATCCAAAAAGCAATTAAATTTGATTTTGGGAAATTCGATAGGCAATGGGGGCCAGGTTTAAGATCTATGCATATATCTAATAAGTCTCCATCTTATCCGCAATTTGGATTTGAATGGCAAATAAAAGACAATTTAAAGCTTACATACTTTCATGGATTTTTAAAGAGCAATATACCCGACTATAGTTTAGCCATTTATTATCAGAATCAATTTAGCAAAAGGTCCTTGAATATAAGTCGATCAATAGCCGCACATCGGTTGGAATGGAATCCCATCGACAAATTAACGATTGGGATGAATGAATCGGTCATTTATGCGGTGAGAGGATTTGACATCCATTATCTTTTAGCAATTATCCCTTTATATCAAATTGAAAATTATTTAGGAGACACAGATAATGTTCAGTTAGGATGTGATATTTCTTATCAGCTTACCCCCACATTAAAAACCTATTTAGCATTTTTTATGGACGAATTGACGCCAGAATGGATTTTCAAAAAAGATAACCATAATTGGTTTGCGTGGCAATTTGGGCTTAATTCAAATAATATTCTATTCAAATCTGATATATTAACGTGTGAATACAACTGGACAGATCATCGGATATATAAACATAAATTTCCTGTAAATGATTTTTATAGTCACGATCAACCTCTAGGGTTTTGGGCAGGGCCCCACGCAGAAGAATTAATTATCTCATACGAAGCACGAATCAATAAATTGAAATTAACTTCAAAATTTACAAGAGCCAAAAGAGGGCAATTAACAGAAAAAATGATTGAAGATAATTATAATTCTGTTTTCTATGAACGCTATACGGGCATTGTTCCATTTGAATCAAGGATTGTTTTCTCTAGTCACATAAGTCGAAATGTTTGGAAAGATAAAGGGGCTATCAATATAGGAATTGAATGGATTGACTGGGAAAATGCAGGTTTTAATCCACTCCTTCCAAATGAAGAAGATGTAAGCCACATTTCAAAAACTTCGATTCAAATTGGATTAACAATAAATACACATGAATGGTTTCATTAATCTTATTCTATTTTGATAGTTTGAATTCACCCTATGTATTGTTATCAATTTCTATTACTCCTTTATAAATTCCA
>CAZGFQ010000066.1:0-5017 GCA_964525185.1 uncultured bacterium | reverse complement strand
TTGGATTATTGGCTGTTGTAGGCATCCCAATTTATGCAGTTTTTACAACCATTCCAGTAATGCTCATCGCTATTGGAGTCGCTGATGGAATTCATTTATTTAGCCATGTGGATTTATTTAGAGTGGAAAATCCTACAGCATCAAAAATTGATACCATCCGAAATATGGTTCAAGAAATGTGGAAGCCCGTGGTCATGACTTCGGTAACAACAGCGGTGGGATTTATTTCTCTTCTTACATCTCAAGTATATCCCATTAAATATTTTGGTGTATTTACTGCTTTCGGCGTTTTAGCAGCCATGTTGCTTTCTTTGGCGTTAATTCCTGCAGGAATGATGATTGTAGGTTTACCCAAAATTAAAAAAATCAAGGTTCATAGTGCTGATGACAAACAAGCCACTATTTTTGCCCATAAGTTTGCTTCAGGACTGATTAAATACAAATGGGCGACTCTCGGGCTTACGGCTGTGATTATTGTCATTTCAATTTTTGGGACGAGCAAAGTCTGGATCAATTCCAGCTTTTTAGACAAGTTTGAAAAGAATAGTGATATTGTGCTTACGGATCAATTTATCAACGAAAATTTTGGTGGAACATCCACATTAAATCTTGTTTTAGAGTCACCTAAAAAAGACATATTTAAAAATCCAGCCATGTTAGAAATCGTGGATAAAATGCAAACGGATGTGGAATCAATTGAAATTGTAGGATCATCTTTTGGCCTAACTGATTATTTATTACGTATGAATAAAGTGATGCATGCTGACGATGAATCATACAATATTATTCCGGAAACATCCGATTTGATTGCTCAATATTTATTGCTTTATGAAATGTCCGGTGACCCAGAAAATCTATGGCAAGTCACAGATTTCGATTATCAAAAATTGAATGTGACTTTCCAGCTTAAAAGTGATGATTCAAAAAGTATCAATATGGCAATGGACAGAATTGAATCTTACCGGGAACAATTCAAGGAACATAATATTGATATGAATTTTGCTGGTTCTGGCTACAAAGCGCTGGTGTTTACCGATTTAATATTGAAAGGTCAGATCGCCAGCTTGCTCATGTCATTGGTTATTGTTGCTGTATTATTGAGCTTTATGTTTAAAAATGTAGTGGCGGGATTAACGGGAACAGTTCCCATTATTATTACTGCGGCTATCAGTTTTGGTGTCATGGGACTTTTGGGAATTCCATTGAGCACAACAACCGCATTGATGTCCAGTATTTCCATTGGGATTGGAATCGATTATGCAGTGCATTTTATTGATCGATATCGAGAGAATACGCGAAAAACGAAAGATATGGAATTGGCCATCCAACGCACCATGCATCATAGTGGTCGTGCCATTGTTTTTAACGCAATGGTGGTGATTGCTGGATTTATGGTGATGCTATTTTCAGTCTTTCCCCCCAACAGAGAATTAGGATTTTTAGTATCACTAAATATGTTTACCAGTTTTGTAGGAACCATTACGGTAATGGTGCTCATTATTGAGCAGAAAAAACTTTTTTGCAAACGAAGCAATAATAAATAACAAAAGGAGCTACACATGAAACTCAAATCAAACCTTACAACCATAATCCTATTTTTAGGATTGACTAATGCCCAGGATCTGACGGGGCTTGAAGTAATTCAAAATGTCTATAATCGTCCAACAGGAAATGATATGGCAGGCAATTTGATCATGACCATAGAAAATTCACGTGGAAATCAACGTGTTAGAGAAATCAAACAATTTGTTAAATCGGTGAAGAATGGCGAAAAGAAAATTATGTTTTTTCTATCTCCGGCCGATGTGAAAAATACATCCTTCATGACTTGGAGTTATGACGAGAAAGGCAAGAGCGATGATCAGTGGATTTATTTGCCCGCACTCAAAAAAGTGAAACGAATTTCCAGCGATAGTAAAGGCGATTATTTTATGGGATCCGATTTTACTTATGATGATTTGGGCGACCGGCATCCTATGGATGATACGCATACCATTCTTCGTGAAGAAGTAGTAAACGGGGAAGAAACGATTGTGATTGAAAGTGTGCCGAAAGATGAAGAATATATGTATTCAAGGACCGTGACTTGGGTCATTAAAGATACTTGGATTGGGCTTAAGAAAGAGTTTTATGATGAAGATGATGAATTGCTAAAAATCCTGACTGTAGAAGGACAAAAATCTTTTGGCGATGTTATCATTTTGACAAAAGTAAAAATGAATAATGTTCAGCGAAATCAATTTACAATCATGGAATTTTCAGATGTTCAAATTGATACAGGGATACCGAACAATAAATTTACAGAACGTATGATGAAGCGGGGGATATAATGAAAAATCTAACATTAAAAATCAGTTTAATCATGCTAATTGGGGCAAATTTATTTGCCCAAAATTTAGACATAAATGGATATGTTAGAACTTACATGGGTGTATTAACCAATGATAATTATGATTATTCCATTAACCAAAATACATTGGATTTAAAACTAAAGCGCACCGATGATAATGTGTCTTTTTTTGCTAACCCATTTTTATATCAATATCCAAATCAAGACGCACAATTAGGGCTTCGAGAAGCTTATATGGATGTGTATTTTGATAATATGGATTTACGGATTGGGAAGCAGCAAATTATTTGGGGTAAAGCGGATGGAATGTTTATAACCGATATTGTGTCACCTAAAGATTTGGGAGAATTTTTGCTACGAGATTTTGATGAAATTCGCACAGGTATTACATCTTTAAAGGCAAATTATTATTTGGGTGATAATACAGTGGAGATGGTTTGGATTCCCACATTTACACCCACAATAATGCCTGATGAAACATCCATTTGGTCTCGTATTCCAGAATTCCCATTACCCATTACCATTGATGAATCTCAAAAAGAAATTCCAGGCCGATTAGAGAATAGCGAAGGATTCATCAAATTCTCCGGTATGTCATCCTTATTGGATTATGAAATAATGGCTGGAATTATGTGGGATGATGACCCATCGTTGCATATTGTTCCAATTATTACAGTCGAGAATCAAACGCCAACAGGATTAAGGATAAGTCCGATTCATCATCAACTCACTTTGGCTGGCGGTAGTTTTAGTTCAGAATTGGGTGGATTTATATTTCGGGGAGAAGGAGCCTATTATATGGGAAAACAGTTTTCTGCCTTGAATCCAGACCAAATGAATTTGCCAACGAGTTTAGCGGAAAAAGATTATGTCCATTATTTGCTTGGAACAGATTTTTCTATCGGAACGACTCGATTTAGCACACAATTTATTCAGCGTGCTATTTTGGATTATGACGACATGATTGTTCAGGAAGAATTGGATAATACCATGACATTTTTAGCCAACCGCACCTTTTTGCAAGAAACGCTCACTCTTCAATTATTTGGATATGTTGGACTCAATAATGAAGATGCACTGATTCGTCCCAGTTTAACTTATGATGTAGCTGATGGGTTTGAAATTTTAGCAGGAGCAAATATATTTATCAAAAATGATGAAAGTGAAACGACTGGATTGTTTGGTCATTATGATGATAATGATATGGTATTCGTAAAGGTAAAATACAGTTTTTAGATTTAAAAAACTTGCCACAGAGCCCATATAAAACAAAGAGAAACAAGAAAAGGAAAAAATAAAATGAGTAAAAAATCAATATCAATTATTGTTGGAATTATCATTCTAATAGCAGGAACTATGATTGTGAAACATCAATATGGGAGTCATAATAATCATAGTTCAGCCCAAGGGAATCAAGCTGAAGCATTTGCAATCGATTGGACACCGTCCATCAAATCGGCTTTAATAAAAGAGATGCATTCTATTAATAAAAACTATCAAGACTTGGTCTCTAATTTGGCACAGGGCAACTGGAATAAAGTCATAGAAAATAGTCACAATATTCATTCAGCCTTTATTTTAAAACAGGAATTATCTGAAGAAGATATGGCTGACTTACATCGTATTCTTCCGGAAAGATTTATAGAAATGGATTCAAAATTCCATGATCATGCACTCAAGCTCGCCATGGCAGCTCAAGCTAACGATGGTGAATTGGCATCTATGTATTCGGGAAAAATGATGGAAGGATGTGTCAGTTGTCATCAGATTTATGCAAAAGAGAGATTCGAAGGATTCTCAACACATGAAGAAGCGAAGCATGAACATTAATTATTCTATCACCCCATACTTTTCCACCCGATTCTTTATTGGCGGAAGCGTTTGTAAATAATCGTAAATCGCTCCAAGATCTTCTTCCGTCATTCCTGAAAATTGCGTCCAAGCCATGGGTGTATCAACTTCCCGAACATCATCGGGGACAGGGATCTCTTTCGATTCATCTGAAGCAAATGCTTTAAAGATACCAATAAAATTATCCTTATTTTTATTTCCAATTCCTGTTTCCATATCCGGTGTCAAATTCGACGAACGAATAATTTCATTTTCAGATAGTGGATGATCTAATCCACCGGCATAAAACATTTCCGGATTAGGCTTTCCATGGGATTGGGGCGTGTGGCATCGGGCACAAACACCGGATAAATATTCACCATATTCCACTGAATTATTTGGATTTGGTTTTGGAGTGAATTCGGCTGGTTTTGGCATGAAACGGACCAAATAATTCGCCCAAAATTTGGTGTCTCGCGTAGGCACCTTATTTTCAATTGGGGGAATTGTTCGTAAATAGGCAATGACAGAATAAACGTCTTCTAAATCTTTTTTCCGTATAATGTATAAGGGTGAAACGGGAATAATGCATCTCCATTTTTGTTGACACCTTCCGTAATGGCTCGGAGTAATTCGCCAGCAGAGCCCACTTTCATTGGAATGACTTTTGGACCAATAGCTATAATCAATAAAATAAAAGCAACTACTACAAAAAAATATTCCGCAATTTATAGTTCTTTCAATTTAGAAAGTATAAGTCTTATGCTTTTTCAAATAAGGAACGAGACCGCCTTCATTTAAAATATCAATCATAACTTGGGGAAGGGGAGTTGCAAA
>CAZGFQ010000065.1:0-5722 GCA_964525185.1 uncultured bacterium | reverse complement strand
AAACAATTATTTAATTATTAGAATTTCGTTCTGCACGTTCTCTTGCCAATTTTGCTGCTGCTAATTTTCGCATATCCACAACACTATCCATTTCATCTACTATTTCTACACCTAATAATGTTTCAATGGCATCTTCCAATGTAATAATACCAGTTGTTGTACCAAATTCATCTTCGACAATAAATATTTGTTCACGTCTTTTTACAAATGTGTTCAATATATCGGACACAGAATCACTGTCTAATACAGTATGGACATCTTCCATGATTTGCTTAATCTGTACATCAAATTTATCTTCTGCCTGTTTATTCATGATATGGAATCGCTGAACAAATCCTACAATTTCATCTAAGCCACTATCAAAGACAGGAATACGAGAAAATATTATTGGAGAATACTTCTGAGATACATCCGCAACTGTTTGGTCTTTATGGAGAGCAAATACAACCGACCTCGGTGTCATAACATCTTCTGCTTTTACATCATCCAATTTCATCAGATTTTCAATAATATCACTTTCTTGTTCGTCTATTGATCCTTCATCTTCTCCCATTTCTGCCATAGCAACTAACTCATCACGAGATACTTTTTTTCCATTTTCACCTTTATGCTGAAATAGGCCAGATAATGATTCTGAGAGCCACACAAATGGTAGTGTAATAATCATCATTATTTTAATGGTATAAGCAGAAAAGGTTAATAAAGATTTTGCATATACAGATCCCAAAGTTTTTGGAATAATTTCAGAAAATATAAGGATTGCGAAAGTCATTATAGCTGAGGCAAATGCTACCCATTCATTGCCAAAAAGTGTATGAATTTGGGCACCCACACCTGCGGCGCCTAATGTATGGGCAATCGTATTTATTGTAAGAATGGCAGCTAAGGGTCTATTTATATTTTGTTTTAATTTTTCAAATAGAATTGCACTTTTCTTCCCTTCCTTTACTAACACAGCAACGTGCGCATGAGAAATGGACAATAAAGCAGACTCTAATAGCGAACAGATAAATGATACTGCTAATGCTAGAGTAAAATAAAAAATCAAGTATGTCATATTCGTTTAAATTTAATTCTAGTTTTAATGAGTAGGGTAATCTTTATCATGCTTTAATAATAATATTAAATGATATTTTTCAATAATAAGAAAACATCAAAGATATTTATATGCCCGTCACCATCCATATCTCCTGCTAAGATTTGTTCAGGATTTAATTCAGTCAGACCCAATATATAGTTAATGCTTAGCAGTGCATCATGGAGACTCAGTTCTCCGTCTTGATTTATATCTCCTAGTAACGGATCATATACGCAACTGCCGTCAGTCTCTTCAGCATACGGATTCCAATTATTAGCTAGTGTATCCATACATCCAACGGTTCTAGGATAAAAATATAAGTAAGCAGGAATTCCATTATTTTCTTCACTAACAGTAAAGTAGCCAAAACCATTTGGAAGCCATGCCAGTGCTTCTCCTTGTGTTTCCGGAATATATGGTACGATGACAGGATCTGAATCGAATGCTGACATAAATGAGCCATTTTCTTCTCGAGAGTAATACATAATATGTTCATACGATTTCAACACTATTTCAAAACCATCTGTTGACATTTCACCTGCTACAAGCCAAGTAGATTGATTTCCGGAATTATTTTGGTTAGGATATAAATCCACTGTTCCTACTAATTCTGCAGTAATGACATTTGTTACAGATTGTGGGAAAGGAATTTGATAAATTTTATTGAATTCTTCTCTCTTTGAAAATATATATAAATCTTTAGTCCATGGGTCTATCAACAAGGTTTCTGCATCTCTTTTTTGATCCGGATAAATGACCGTAATCGTTTCGACATCTGACAATGTAATATTCACCGGAGATTGAGTGCTTGACACTGTTGGCTCTAATAATCGATAAATATATTTTTCATTATATTGGGCACTATTATCGCCAATCTCTCCAACATATAAATAAGAAGAATCTTGAATCGGCCCTGGACCGATGCTTAAATCTTCCCAATCTCTCAATGAAAAACCTTGTAAATAATATCGTCCTAGATGTTGCCCATTAGCGTTAAATGCATATAAACAATTATCTCCACCAGAATCATTATGCGTCCAAAATACATTTTCATTTTTTTGGCTCGCCACTAAACCAGAAGCTTCATCAATGTCGTTTAATGATAATTCTCCCCAATTTTGCCTGTCGCCAAAAATAGGTTCTGTTGCGAACATTGTTGAAACAATGAGTAACATAAATAATACAATTTTCATTTAGGTTTATTGATTCAATATGGAAGAAATAGCTGATCCATCCACGTCGGATGGAATAGTTATACCCATTAATTTTGCAATAGTGGGAGCAATGTCCACTGTTTCTACTTTTTGATCTAAATTCTTCTTGGCGTTATTCATTTGCGAAAATAGTAATGGAACATGTGTATCATAATCGTATGGACTTCCGTGACTTGTGCCATGCGGATGGCGATAAATCCAATTAGGCTCAGGGATAGATATAAGATCGGGACTCATCGTAGGATGTAACATATTCACATATCTGGAATAAATGGGATTGTTTTGATCTCCATTTTTTATTTCATCCGGTGTTAATACAAATCCAATTCCATCAATTCTCAATAAATAATCTTTAATTATAGATATAATTGAATCAGGATTCGCTTCATTTTTCTCAATGAGATTATGATTAAGAAAATAGTTATATCCATCTCTAATATATAGATCTTTACCATATTTTTCTGTGATTTCATCTTCAATCCATTCTCGCGCTTCTTTCACTTGTTTGAGGTCAAATCGACCCGCATCAATCCCTTGTGATTTAAGCCACTCCGGTAAGGGCAATCCACCATGATCAGCCGTTAATACAAATTGTATATTATCAAGCCCAACCGTTTGATCTAATTGGAGAAAAAACATATTTATGTAACGATCCAATTTTATCATGGCATCCATTATTTCTTGTGAATAAGGGCCATAATCATGAATCATCCAATCCATGGCAGAAAAACCAACAAAAAGAATATCAGAATGATTGTCCATTCCTAATGATTCTTCTTTTACAACTGTACCAGCTAATTCGAGCAAAGTACGTTCAAACCAGGGGCGCCCCATAAAAAATGATTTTGCTTCTTCGGTTGGTTCAATCCCAATTGGAAATGTTGGAGAATAAGGTTCTTTTAAATATTCATCTACTTCACCATCAAAATAATCCGGTCTTGAATATTGTAAATAGACCTTTTCATCTAAGGACCGATGCCATAGTGAATCTTTATAACTAGGTATATTCATTGTTGAATTAAAGTCAGTTAACCACTTCGGGTTCGAATCGGTATAATAATCGGAAATAATGAAGGATTCACCATAATTGTAATAGATAGCCAAATCGGGTTTTTGTCCACCAAGTAATACGGCCGCTCTATCCTTTCCTGCAACAGAAATTACTTTTGATTTGGGGTCAGAATCTTTAATCCAATCTCCTAATGCTGAATTTTTATATCGAGAATAGGATCGTGCATTTCCAGTATTATCAATTACCTTGGCATTGGGGTCTTCTACGCAATTGACTCTTTTTTCTAAATGTGGATCATAAAAAGAATTTCCCATTAATCCATTTGGACCAGGATACCGACCTGAACCAATCACAAAATGTCCTGGCCCTGTTGCTGTATAGCCATGTTCATGATGTGTATTGGTAAGCCAAGTTCCATGATCAATGAGCCACCGAAATCCACCGGTAAATAATGAATCGTACCGCGTAAGTAAATCTGGACGCATTTGGTCCACAACCATTACAACGACTAATTTGGGTTTTTGGTTACTGAATGAATTACAAGAAAATAAAGAAATGGAAATTAGAATAATTCCCACAAGTGTTTTTTTAATCATATTATTTTTAAGAATCGTCTCTTTCCTACTTTTAAAATATGTTCATTGTTACTAAAAGCCAACATGGCTTGAATATCTAATATTTTTTCATCATTTAATTTTACTGCACCCTGTTTAATCATTCTTCTCGCTTCACTTTTGCTTTGAAGGAGCCCGGCTTCTGAAATGATATCAACTATAGATTTATCCTCGGATAATTCGAATATAGGCATATCATCAGGAACCCCTTTCGATACCACAACATTATCAAAATGAGCTTCTGCTTTTTTTGCATCTTCTTCTGAATAATAAAGGGCAACAATGGAACGAGCTAAATCTCTTTTTACTGTCATTGGATTTACACTTGGATCATTTAAATCTGCACGAACTTTTTCCATTTTTTCTTCATTTGCATCAGCGCCGAGAATAAACCATTTTTCAATCATATCATCCCCGATAGATAATGTTTTACCAAACATATCATTGGGAGAATCATGAAGCCCTATATGATTCCCATAGGATTTGGACATTTTTTCAATACCGTCTGTACCTTCAAGTAATGGAAGTGTAATAATACATTGAGGACTTTGTTCGTTGGCTCTTTGCAAATCTCGTCCAACTAATAAATTAAATTTTTGATCCGTTCCACCTAATTCTACATCTGATTTAAGTTCGACAGAATCTTGTCCTTGAGCCAGAGGGTAAAGAAATTCATGGAGAGATATAGGGATTTCATCTTTAAATCGTTTTGTGAAATCATCCCGCTCTAACATACGTGCTACAGTATATGAACTAGCAAGCGAAATAACATCAGAAAAATTCATATGGTCTAGCCATTCTGAGTTATATACAATTTTAAGACTTTTTATATCAAGTATAGCTTTAGCTTGTTCCACATAGGATTTGGCATTGTTTCTTGCATCATTTAATGTTAATTGAGGACGCGTTTTATTCCTGCCAGAAGGATCTCCAATCATAGCTGTAAAATCACCAATCACTAAAACGGCTTGATGACCTAAATCTTGAAAATGTCTTAATTTTCTTAGAACAACACCATGCCCTATATGCAAATCAGGCCGACTGGGATCACAGCCCAGTTTAATCGTTAATGGTTTACCTGACTTAATGGATTTTTCTAACTTCGATTTTAATTCTTCTTCCGGGATTATTTCTTCTGCGCCACGGCGAATTAATGTTAATTGTTCATCAACCGGTAAGAATGTCATGAATATTTTCCCATTTCTCTCTGCATTTCTCTTTTAATATCTTTTTGTTTTTTAGCATCTCTTTTATCGTGAAGCTTTTTCCCCTTAGCTAATCCAAATTCAACTTTTACCCTTCCTTTTGAAAAATAAAGTTTCAACGGGACTGCAGTTAATCCTTTTTCAGCTAATTTAGAATGAATTTTGCCAATTTCCTTTTTATGAAGCAGCAATTTACGATTTCGTACAGGTTCATGTCCTGCATATCCTGTATGGGAATATGCTCGAATATGTGTACCTATTAAAAATGCTTCACCACTACGAATCACTACATACGATTCTTTTAAACTTGCATTTCCTTCACGAAGGCTTTTTACTTCGCTACCTAATAATACGATCCCTGCTTCATACGTTTCAATAATATGATATTCATGATACGCTTTTCGGTTCGTGGAAATAATCTTTGCAGTCATAAAATAAGTCGTGGAAAATACTAGATTTTATATTGGTCTGCCAACACGGAATCATTATTTTTCTAAATGCGTACACGATACTTGTACCCGGGACTGGACTCGAACCAGCACGTTCTTTCGAACACACGGACCTGAACCGTGCGCGTCTACCAATTCCGCCACCCGGGC
>CAZGFQ010000064.1:3290-7013 GCA_964525185.1 uncultured bacterium | reverse complement strand
TATAATAATGGATCTACATCATCTTTGTCAGGGACAAGTATGGCAACACCACACGTTGCAGGTGCCATTGGATTTTTACATGCGGTTATGTCTTCAGGATTTAGCTCTTTTCAAAAAGAGAGTCCTGCGGAAGGAGCATTAGCATTAAAAACAATGATTATGGAAGGGACAGACTTAATTAGTTCCATGGAAAATATTACTGTCACGGGCGGAAGACTTAATTTGAATAATTCGGCCATTCTTGTATCCGAATTCATGGCGGCTGATTCTCTTGACCCAAATCCAGTTTCAAATTTTGTGGGTGATGGATCTGAAGGAACAGCGATTCATTTATCGTGGGAAAACCCATGGACTTTGTTTGGTGGGGACCCAATTACATCCTATGAAAACAATTTATATCGCGATGGAAATTTGGTTGAATCATTTTCTCCAGCTTATACAACCTATACAGATAATCCAGTTTTCCCCGGAACATTATATGAATATACACTCATAACACGGTTAACAGAGAATGATTCATTGAGTGTTCCAGTTTCAATCGTTGTCGAAGCTGAAGCGGGAGAATGTCCACTAGCTGACCCAACAATGGATGGCATTGTGAATGTATTGGATATTATAAAAACATTAAGATTCATTTTAGAATTTAGTACTCCCACAACAGATGAATTCTGTGCGGCAGATGTTGACTTTGATGGATCGTTAACCGTTTATGATTTATTGATTATATCCGACATCATTATGGGTGGCTAACTTTATTTGACTTGAATCATTTCTGAATCGTTCGGATCTAAAACAAATATGTATTCTGCATTAATCATAGATTGGGACAACAATTGAGAATGAAATGTCCAAACTGGCGTTTCACATGTATCTCCATTGGCATCATGAAATAGCCAAATATAGAGTCCATCATCACCATCTGCTTCATTTAAGGTAAATGTATGCTCAGTACAACCACCTGAATAATATAGCCCAATATTTAACGTATTCTCTTGAATCCATGCTACGGGGGGCGTCGGAGGTGTTGCACACCAACCAAAACTTAGAGAATAGTCATCTCCAAAAATAATTTGAATTGGCTGTTTACTATCGTCACAACTTATAAATAATATGAGAAATAAAATGCCAATAATACTATTTTTTATTGGACTCATGATTTCAATCTTAACTGTTGGGGTGAAACTTTTGGAATTCTTTCAATCATACCCTTTGCTTCAAGATCAAGTTTAACTGTTGTAACATACCAGCTAATAGAGCCGTCAAATGTGTCACCTAAAATATCTTTCACTGATGTGATTAAGGTTGGCATAAAACGAATTTGATTATGTCGCTTTATAGATGACAAAATAGCATCCTTAATCATAGAATATTTTCTTTTATCAATATTTACCCCTTTTTTATCCGGGGAAGGGTGCAATGTCATGATTTTTTCAGACATGAAGCGTTACTCTTTTAATAATCGATCAATTGCACGAATCATTTCTTGAAATTCAGTTGGATTATATAATCGTGTTAAAAAAGCAATTTTCCCTGATTTATCCACCACAACATTACGAGTGACACCACTATTTCGCTCAGCAAATAAAGAAAAAATATCGCCATTAGGATCAAGTGCCAAAGGGTAGGAAATATTCATTGTTTCGAAAAATGCTTTTACCACATCTATTGGTTCATCTCTATCAATGCCAATAACGTTTAGTCCTTTTTGATTATATACTTGCCAAATTTCTTTTTCAATGTGGGGCATTTCTACTCGACAAACAGAACACCAACTTGCTGTAAATTGTAATAAGGTAACGTCGCCTAATAATGAGTCAAGCGTCACAGTTGATCCAGTAATTAATTCTGCACTAAACGGTGGGCAGTCATCTCCAACTTTGACAATAAAACCGCGCGCATCTTTTTCTTCTCCAATAAGAAGCGTAAAAACAATTACAACAACAATTCGTAAATGTTTTATAACCATTCTCATGGATTAATCTATCGAGAACCCATTTTCAATCATCCAATCATCTGAGACAAATTTTCCCATATAGTTACGAATTCCATCAGGTAAAATGGCTAAAACATTTGCATCTTTGGGTAAAGATTGTGCTGCTTGAAGCATTCCCCATGCAACAGATCCACTACTTCCACCACATAATAATCCTTCTTCCTTAATTAACCGCCTTGCCATGGTGAAAGAATCATGATCATTCACTTTTACATATTGATCCACCAAATTGTTATCTAAAACATCTGGGAAAAAATCATATCCAATCCCTTCAACATGATAGGAATCTACCTCGGTGCCACCACCTAAAATGGACCCATAGGGATCTATACCAACAATTGTAATATTTGGTATTTCTTCCTTTAAACGTTTAGCTACACCGGTAATAGTTCCCCCTGTTCCTGCACCAATTACAACCATATCAAGATTAGTCCCAAATTCGGATAAAATTTCTTCAGCTGTTCCAAAATAATGTGCGTCAGGATTATTAGGGTTTGCATATTGATCGAGAATATGTGAGTTGGGAATTTCAGTTTGCAATCGTTCTGCTACTTTAATGAGACCTTCTGGATCATCATGGGCAGCTTCAGTCGGTGTGCGGACAATTGTGGCACCAAGAGCTTTTAAAACAACTTCTTTTTCCATACTCATTTTTTCAGGCATTGTAATAATTAAATTATACCCTTTAACCGCAGATGCCAGAGCAAGGCCAATTCCGGTATTTCCAGAAGTAGGTTCAATCAGAGTGTCACCCGGTTTAATGCGCCCATCTTTTTCAGCTTCTTCAACCATTCTTAAGCCGATACGATCTTTCAGAGATCCGCCTGCATTTAAAAATTCACATTTTGCAAACAAATTGCACTCTAAGTGTGATCCTATTTTATTTAATTGTACAACTGGTGTTTGCCCTATAGCCTCAAGAATGGTATTTAATGACATCAGTTTCCTTTCAATTCGGTTTATCTGTTGAGTAATTTCAATAGATGAAGTTACTTAAAATTTAGATAATTCAATGGAGATCAAATGTCAAATCGATTAAAAAATAAAATAGCAGTCATCACTGGAGCTGGGCGTGGAATTGGGCGTGGAACAGCGGAAAAATTTATTCACGAAGGGGCAAAAGTTATTATTGCGGAATTTGATGAAACCACAGGGCAGAAAACAGCAGATGAATTAGGTAAAAATGCACACTTCATGCAAGTAGATGTAAGCCAAGAATCTAGTGTTAAGGCAATGTTTAATCGTATAAAAGATCAATTTAATCAAGTAGATATTTTAATCAATAATGCAGGAGTATTAATGGATAGTACTCTTGCAAAGATGGAAGAAGACCAATTTCAGCGCGTCATTGATGTGAATTTAAAAGGTGTTTACTTATGTACGCGATTTGCAGCTGAAATGATGAAGGAAGCTGGGAGTGGTGTAGTATTAAATGCATCTTCAGTGGTAGCACATTATGGCAATTTTGGTCAAACAAATTATGTGGCAACCAAAACGGGTGTCATTGGAATGACAAAAGTATGGGCGAGAGAATTAGCCAAAGAAGGTATTCGTGTTAATGCGGTTGCACCGGGTTTTATTGAAACAGAAATGACAGCTGGTATGCCAGAAAAAATTATAGCTATGATGGGAGAAAAGGTTCCATTGAAACGCTGGGGTCACACTTCTGATATTGCAAATGCTTATTGTTTTTTAGCCAGTGATGAAGCAAGTTATATTAATGGGCATGT
>CAZGFQ010000064.1:1717-3190 GCA_964525185.1 uncultured bacterium | reverse complement strand
GGATTAGTTGTAATGCCACGCACGATTTCAGTAACATCCTATAATTCTCCCAAGGATGATTCCATAATAAAATCATTAAAACAATTATTGAAGCATATATAAAAAAAGGGCTCGTTTGAGCCCTTTTTTACATTTGCATATTTATTAGTTGATTTTAATTGTGCGAGCTTCTGGCTCAACAACTTCTTCTTTTGGAAGAGATATGGATAAAACACCATTTTTAAAAGATGCTTTTATATCTTCTTCTTTTACATTTTCCGGAAGTTTAAAACTTCTGCAAAATGATCCTGTATTACGTTCCTTTAAAACAAAGTAATCATCTTCATTTTGTTTTACTTCATTTCGATCACCTTTTAATGTTAAAACACCATCCAATATTTCAATAGATACATCTTTTTTTGACATACCTGGTATATCAGCTATTAATAAAAATGACGTTTCATTTTCTTCAATATCTACCGAAGGATTCCAATGTTTAGATTGGTGTAATGAATAATCTTCATCTAATAAAGTGTTAAACATTTTATCAAAATCATTCATAATATTTGTTCTGGGTGTCCATCTTACTAGTGTCATAATTGACTCCTTTTTTTCTATTTAATTAATTTAAAAAAACTTTTGCCTAATTAATTCAATTCTGATGCCAAAGTTAATAAGGTGATATTTTGCCATACGTAGTTGCAGATATGGCGCATAACAGCATTTAATGCTTTTTAATTTCCGCCATAATGACTCGCAATTGTTGATTCGCCAATTATGATATTGAAATACAGTATGATTCGCCATTTAAAATCCTAATTTCAACTCGTTGGATAGAGATTTGATGAGCCTTAATTTCTCCGCTTAATTAAAGGATAAATAATACCAGATGAATACATTAGCTTTATTTGGCGGAACGCCAATTAGAACAAAATCTTTTCCCGCTTGGCCAAAACCGAGTCAAAACTTTGCCGATGCATTAATTAATACGCTTCATAATGATTTATGGGGAGTTGGCTCAAATATAAATAAAGAATTCAATGAAGCGTTTGCTTCGTTTCAAGATGCAAAATATAGCATATCAACAAGTTCTGGTACATCTGCTTTATGGGTTGCTTTGAAAGCAGCAGGAGTGAATGCGGGGGATGAAGTTATTGTTCCTGCATATACTTTTATCGCAACAGCCTCATCGGTGCTAATGGCAAATGGCGTACCTGTATTCGTAGATATTGATATTGAAACAGGAAATATGAATCCAGCATTAATTGAAGATGCCATTACAGATAAAACAAAAGTTATACTCCCAGTGCATATTGCTGGAAATCCCGCCGATATGGATGCGATACTAGCCATCGGAAAAAAACATGGCATTCATGTTATAGAAGATGCAGCCCAAGCTCACGGTGCAGAATGGGGCGGTACAAAAGTCGGCGCTCTTGGATTAGGAGGCATTTTTAGTTTTCAAACATCTAAAAATATGTCTGCAGGAGAAGG
>CAZGFQ010000064.1:0-1617 GCA_964525185.1 uncultured bacterium | reverse complement strand
GATATAGATGGCATTACGCCACAAAAAATGTTAGAAAAAGCCACTAATTCTGCCAATCATCTTATATTAAGTCGATACGACAAATCAGCTTTTCATGGAATCCCAAGGGAAACATTTTTTAAAGCAATGCAAGCAGAAGGTGTTTACACATATCAAGGATATGCCCCTTTATATCGAGAGAGGCTATTTATAACAAATAATGAAGAATATCCATGGCTAAAAGGATATAACTATTCAGAATTAAAATTACCAGAAACGGAACGATTAGCAGACGAAGAATCCATTTGGCTTAGACAAAACCATTTACTTGGAAATGATGAAGATATTATGGATGTGGCCAATGCGTTTACAAAAGTCACTGAAGCGATGAGAAAAAATCCAGATCCGTTTCTAGCATACAATAAATAGGGGACTTATTATGGAAAAACAAAATATAGATCTTAAACAATTTCTAGGTGCAATTAATGTACCTGCGGAATGGGTAGGATTACGTGAAGTATATGAAAAAGTAACACCAAGAATGGTTCGTGACGGTGTACCGGTAGCCAATGGGATTTACAGTACACATGGCATTATGGTGGAAGTTTTAGCAGATGGGCAATTCGGCTATTATGGTACATCCGATTTAACGCCTGCTGGAATTGCACTTGCTTCAGAAAAGGCGTATCAACAGGCAAAATTAGCATCTAAATACAGTTTGGTCCATTTCACAGATAAAGCACGTCCTGCATTTAAGGGATCATATCAATCTCCTTTTGTAAAAAATGGTCAATCTCTCTCAGCCGGGGAATTGAATGAAATATTATTGAAATCAAATCAAGCATTAAAGGTGTCAGATAAAATTGTTAGTGCTTCATCAATTATTCAAGTATTAGAAACCCAATTCAAATTTGTGAGTTCAAATGGAAGTGATATCACTCAAGATTTTCTTATGATAGAAGCGGATCTTTCTGCGACTGCCGTTGATGGCGCAAATCAACAAACGAGAACGTTTGGCGGAATGAGAGGCAATTGTAAACAAATTGGTATGGAATATTTTGATTCGGTTGATTTAATCCTTCAAGCAAATACGATTGGTAAAGAAGCGATCGAATTATTAGATGCCGATGAATGTCCAACGGGAGAAATGGACGTCATTCTAGCTCCTGACCAAATGATGCTTCAAATTCATGAAAGTGTTGGTCATGCCTTGGAAGTAGATCGAATTCTAGGGGATGAACGAAATTATGCTGGATGGAGTTTTGTGAAATTAGAAGATTTTGGATCTCTACAATATGGTTCAGAGCATATGAATATTACTTTTGATCCGACAGTTTCTAACGAATTTGCATCTTATGGATTTGATGATGGCGGATTAAAAGCCGAGCGTGAATATATTATTAAAGATGGGAAGCTATTACGTGGACTAGGTGGAATGGAAAGCCAAATTCGATCTGGAGTTGACGGAGTAGCCAATTTCCGTGCAAGTAACTGGAATCGTGCACCCATTGACCGAATGGCCAATTTAAATCTTGAATCAGGTAATTCGACGAAAGAAGAAATGATTGAATCTGTGGAAAAGGGTGTTTATATGGAAAGCAACCGTTCATGGTCAATCGATGATTATAGAAATAAATT
>CAZGFQ010000063.1:0-7244 GCA_964525185.1 uncultured bacterium | reverse complement strand
CTGTGATGCCGTGTTTCCAACGCTGAATGGTACTGAATTTCGTTTCACGAATTCCCTCAGATTGACGAATGGTTTCTTGGTGTTTTTTTGTTTTTTCAAATTCTTCCGGGTGAATCAAATCTTCTCGATCGTATCGATGACCTACCAGTTGATCTTTATTATATCCCATAAATTCAAACCATTTTCCGTCAACGCTTGTTATCATACCATCGGATGCTCTTCCGGAAATCAATAAAGATTCAGATACAATTTTATCAATTAAATGGCCTTTTTTTGAATTTCTTTGATGATGAATTTTGGTTGATTTAAGCGATTCTAATTCTTTTTTTAATGCAACATTTTCCCGCATTAAATAATTAATGACTGTTTGTGTTTCTTCTGGCGATTTTTCACACACAGTTTGACTTGCAGAATGTTGGTTTTCTTCTCTTGTAAATTTTAATACATGTTTGGCCGGAATATCGTCTTTAGAAATCCAGATACTTAGCGCTTGCGGGGAAACACCAAAATATTCCGCTACTTCTCTCTTTCGGCGAAATCCTTTTATATCCATGATAGAATTAATTATTTCTAAAGCTTTTGTCATATTCTTTAATTTTATTTTATTATTTTCTTGATTTTTAAGTATTTCTTAAAATAAATTAACATTAACTTAAGTTATTCGCAAACAAAAAGATTGGGAGTTCATTGTGCTTGGTGGAAAAAATATTATTAAACTTTTTTTACTCTTATTTATAGTTGGGGTGGGGTTTTCTCAAGATCAAAAAACGTTTCGATTAAAATCCGGTGATAAAATCACAGGTCAGGTTATGTCTGAAACTGAAGACACGATAACAATTATTAATCCACTTATGGGTGAAGTGGTACTAAAGAAGTCTGACCTAAAACAAGAAAGTGTTATAGTGTCTTTAAAATCTGGCGACGTCGTTCGAGGGGAGTTGCTAAGTCAAGAAAATGAACTATTTGTTGTACAAACTTCCTTTGGGGACATTTCAATTCCATCAGATCAAATAGAGAAAATAGATTCTGGAGATTCGCCCGCCCCCGTTATTCAGCAGACGCCATACGGTGTACAAGTTGCGGCCGCGCCGACCCAAAAAGAAGAAGAATGGTTTTTTAGTAAAGAGCGTCTTATGGATGTGTGGTTTGATCCAACGGGATTTATTATTGAAAAAAACACCTTATATTTAAGCGGCCTTTCTTGGGGGTTTGGCGTTACAGATAAAATTCAAATTACGTCAAAATGGACAAATTATTTCTTCCAAGATTTTAACCTTCGTCCAAAAATGACCCTATTTCAAGGTGGAAATGTAGAATCACAATCTTCCTTTGCGGTGGGGGCGCATTTTCATACACGCGGATTACCCAGTAAATATAAATGGGTAGAAGATGCTAATCGGGATTGGCATTGGGATGAGGAAACTGGGGATGAATACTATACAACAGAGGGTGGCTACATCAGATTGGGTGCCCAAAAAAGTGACGACGATGATGATTGGGATCCTTATCGAGACAGTCCTTCGGATGGTGACCAGTTTTGGGGAGAAACGTTTGCGGCCTACACCGTTTCAAAATTACGCGCATCGGGTAATGGTCGCATAAATACCACTGTGGGGGCAAGCGCCACCTTTTACCCAGGAGAGGATATTGCACCTCGACTTTATGCGGCGGTTGATATTGATGTTACGCCTAATGTTAAAGTAATGTCAGAAATTTTTTATGACGCACATCATCCGGAGTTTATTGATTTGATGGAGGGTAAACAGAATAATAATGCACTTCATTTTGATGTGGGCTTTATGACAAATAAAATTCCACTATTATGGATTTTTGGTCAATCAGATAATCTATGGATAGGATACCATTTCCAGAGACCTTTTATATCATTTTATTGGAAAATTTAATTCAACAAAAAAACGGAGGTTATTATGAAAAAACAACCTTTTTTGATGGTTCTTTTTCTTGTGACTATATTGTGTGCACAAGATGGGACAATTCTACCGGGGCAAAAATCTGCAATTAGATCTCTTGCAACAAATGCGGGTTTTGTTGGAAGTGATTTAACCACCTATTTAATACAAAATTACGGGAGGGACATAAATGGCTTAACCCGTATAGATGGTGCTGAAATTATTAAAGCATTTCAGGCGGGCGCTATTGTGAAACCTGCGCCTTTTGTTCAAACCAAGCAGAAAAGCCCAACCCTTGAAATTGCAACAATATTGGATGTTGGAATGAAAAAGCGATTTCACTTTAGAGACGGAACCATAAGAGATGGTGAAATTTTATCCATTAAAGATGATATTGTTTCATTGCAGACAGGGAGTGGTGTTTTTAATATTCCATCTGAAGAATTTTTATCAGAAACGGCTGAAATCACAAATAAAAAAGGCGAATTATTTAAAGGAAGCGTGCTTGGGGAAACCCAAGAGGAGTTTGTGGTGCGAACCTCCTATGGTGATGCTGTTGTTCCTAAGCGCGACATTCATACTATGAATCGTTACCATGGCGGCATTTTAGATGTAAAAACTGAAGAAAAAACAAAATTCTATCAAGGTGATGAGCAGGTTATTAGTGTCTTTTTAGATCCTACTGCTTTTCCATTAGATGGGAATACCTTTTATTTAAGCGGGCTGTCTGTTGGGTTTGGTTTAACAGATCGTTTTATGATTACAACAAAATTTGGATCTGATTTTTCTGGAGATTTAAACCTTCATCCCAGAATGCAATTTTTCCACAGAAAAACAGCTGATAAAGAAGTTGCGGCTGCGTGGGGTTTGGGGTTTCACCGAAACTACCCCGTTAAAAGTGTGGTGGGAAAATATTCTCATGCTATAAATGTAACAAAGGTTGATAGCCCATCTGTTGGGTTAAATGAAAGTGATTATAGCGTTAACGATGTTGTTGGTTTAAGCCAAAACAATGAAAGAATGCTTTATGCAGAAGCATATATTGTTTTTTCATCTAGGCGCGTTAACCCAACGGGTCGCGGAAAGGTTGGTTGGACAGTAGGGGCAAAAACAAGTAACGCAATGATGGGGCGTGGCGATTGGTTAAAATCATCCGTAATTGATGATTTGGGCGACACTTTAACACTTTCTTGGAATAGTGATGTTCAATATAAAGTACCTTTTCGGTTTTGGATGTCTTTGGAATATGATTTAAGAAAGGATGTAAAATTTGTGGGAGCTGCTTGGGTTGATAATGGATATAAAACAATGACATTAAATCAATCCATGTCAGACTACTTTGGCACAGACGGTTCTGCTGGTTTTTCTTTCGATTCTTTAGGAGGAAGAAATAGTTTAATTGATTTTGATTTTGGTATTTTATATGCCATAAATGAGAATTTTCGTGTGGGGCTTCATTTTCAACAACCTTATGTTGATATTTATTGGGAGTTCTTCGAGTTTTAACACATAAAGAGGGTGTTAATATGTTAAAAATATTCTTCATCGTTAGTTTAAGTGTTGTTGGATTATTTGCCAAAAATTCTGTTGTTAATCAAGATGTTCGTTCCCTTCAATTAAAAAACCTAAAACAGGATTTTGTTGGAAAAGTAATTCATTTTGGCCGACCTGGCTCTGAGGTTGTTCGGGGTACTCTTGTTGATATTACAGAAAATGATATTATTTTATCGACGGGAGATAAACAAATTGTATATAACCATAAAAAAGTTGAGCATGTATATGTTGAGCCTGGTTTCGGTGGACTGAGTATTGCTGGTGGTATTGCTTTAATTGGAGCCGGGGCTGGATATGCCATCAGTGTTATCGCTATAAAAGATGACCCAAAACGTGTGGTGGCTATACTGTGTTCGGGCGCTGGTTCGGGTATTGGTTTTTGGTTTGGTATGTCATCCTTTTATAGGCCACTTAAGGTTGATGTGTCGGGGAGATTGATTGAATAAAACAATTTTAATATCAGTGTTCGTTTTATCGTTTGCTATGGCGCAAAATAAAATTGTTATTGAATTAAATAACAGCATAAAAGTGCAAGGGGAATTTGTTGGCACTTACATGAACCACATTCATATTCTTATTGGTGATAGTGTTCATTATTATGCCTGTAATTCATTAAGTAAGGTGTTGGATGGCTACGAAAAACCTTTTGAGTTTGATTGTAGCCAAAATACCGTGTCGGCTGATGTTTTGTTTCCTCCATCTTTTAATCCAATGACAGGTGAAATTTCTCAAATAATTCCTGATATTTTTAAACCATCAACAGGTGAGTCTAGTCCGGTTACTAACAAAAACCCATTCACTGAGGATATTATTAAAACAAATAAATCCGCTAACCAAAAAGATGATATAAAAGATAAAACCGAAAACCCTTTAACTCGAGAAGACGTTCGAAAAATTGTGCGTGAAGAAATTGCTCGCCAAAAACATCAAAACAAAACAAATGCGCCTATATTTAACGATGAAAGTTTTAAGAATAACCCCGCCTTATTTTGTGTGGTTGGTTGCGGCTTATGGTTGTTTTTCTCTCTTCTTATGGGTTTTTAGGGGATTATTATTCGCTATCTGTTATATATAGTAGCATCCCTAATGATTTCTGGGTGCCACAATAATGCCCATATTCGAACTCAGAAAAAACTCGCAAAAGGAGAAGTGGTCCGCTCTGGTGGAATAATAGGTTCTTTTGGTGGTGTAAATGAAATGCATCAACCGTTTGATGAAACAGGAGTTTCTGGAGTTAGGGCTGAAATAGCTTATTTAAAAGGTGGAGGCGAATCAGAGCATGGACCATATTTGGGTGGTGGGTTTGTGCGAGATGGGCTTGGCCATGTCGTTGGATATGATTATAAAAAATATGTCCAATTCAATTCATCAAACCTTTGGAAGCTTGGCGCACAGGGGGAATTCAATTTAGCTGTTACAAGTCAAAATGATTATGATTTTCAGGGTGGTGTCGTTTTTCATTTTAGGCCATCTCTTATCAGTGTTTCACATAAGGAAAGTCCACATTATTGGGGACTACATGGGTTGTTTGCATCTGGTGAGTTAGGTGAAGTTGTAGATTATTATTATTCAAATTATGAATCGTGGTATTACAATCAACAAAACATGAAATACGCCTTTACTTCCTTTGGGTTGGGGTTTACTCTTGGTTCTGAGTTTTATTTTCAAAATTCTTCCTTTCAGCTTCAGGTCGATGGAACTTTCCTACAAAATTCATTTAACTCTTCTGACTTTCCTCCCGCTGTGAATGAATCGCAATTAAATTATTTTTCTTGGGAAGATTATTCACCCGAACCTAGAGGATCGTTTATATTGTCTGCAAGCGCCGGCATGAATTTTTTTAAACCAAAAAAAATACTGCGCCAAAAAGATGAACCTTACCCAAAACCGTTTATACCACAATTAAATACGGATACCACGTATAATCCAGAAATAGGAGACCCAAATCAAGGAGACAGTCAACTGCTCTTTGATCCTGAAACGGGGAGCGTTATTCTGCCTAAAAGTAAAATTCTTTATGACCCAAATACGGGCGAAACAATTCAGCATAAAAAAGAAATTATTTTTAATCCAGAAACGGGTGATTTAATTGACGAAAAACCACCAACTGTTATCGATAAAAAGACCAAAGAATCTCAGCCTTCTCTGTTGGGTGAATCAAGCGAACGTACTTCGTTTACACATCAAGAATTAAACTTTACTGCAAAACGCCTCGCAAAAAAGAACCATTTTTCATTCGGGTGGGTTTTAGGCGGTGGAGTGGCATCTCTGGGGGGTGGCTTTGTGGGGAGTATGGCGGGAATTATTTTGACAGATGAGTTTTTACCTTTTCTTGCTGGTGGAAGCCTGGGGCTTGCTGTTGCCCCTAGTATTCTTGTAAATACTATAAAGTCTCATGTTGTTTATCCTGAAGAATTAAAAAATGCTACAAGTGATGACGTTGCGCGCTACGACGAAATATATATAAAAGAATCTCGTCGTTTACGTCAAAGAGATTCTTACGCTATTTTAAAGGCTGCGGGTTTTAGTTTCATATTTATTGTTGGTGTGTCCATTGTCATGTAGCTTGATGGTTTTTTTTATAGGTTTTCCTAATAAAAATATTATATGCGCTTAATGAATAATAAAGTACATTTCCATCATGCTACAAAAAATAATTGTTTGGTTTATCCAATTCTCCCCTTCCACAAAGCGCTGGTTCTGGAAAAAGTGGTATAATATTTTTGCCAATAAGGCGAAAAATTCTGATTTTAAATTCATGAATTATGGGTTTGATGAAAATGGCTTTTTCCCAGAATTACACACCAAGGACGAACATGAGCGATACCCCATTCATTTATACCATCATGTGGCATCCCAAATAGAATTAAGTGGGAAAACGATATTAGAAGTTGGGTCTGGTCGTGGCGGAGGAGCGTCTTATGTGTCTCGCTATCTTCAACCATCTTCTGTAGTAGGATTGGATATTTCCGATTCTGCTGTTGATTTGTGTAACTCCATCCATGACGTTGAGAATCTTTCTTTTACTGTGGGCGATTCTGAAAATATCCCTTTTGCCGGCGAAACTTTTGATGTTGTTTTAAATGTAGAATCATCTCATTGTTATGGAAATGTAGATCAATTTTTATCAGAGGTAAGTCGCGTATTAAAACCGGGAGGGTATTTTCTTTGGTGTGATTTGCGCCCTTCAGAAAACCAGGAAACTGTATTTAATCAATTTGAAAAGGTGGGTTTTAATCTTCTTCAGAAACGTGATATTACTACAAACATATTATCAGCCCTTAGCCAAATGACGAAGAGCAGAAAAAAAGCCATACGTGAAACGGTTCCCGGTTTCGTTCACAAAGTATTCGAATCTTATGCGGGTGTAGAAGGAAGTAAAGTTTACGATTCATTTCAAGATGGGTCTCTTGTTTATTTAAGCGCCGCTCTGTCTAAAATAAATTAACGCTATCGTCTATTAAGCTTTTTAGTTAGTGCCGTCTTTCATAAAAAATATCGTCATCTTTATAACAATTTTTTCCAGGAAAAAACTATAGCTTTATTAAAAATAGATTCCGGATATTTTTTTTAAAATTCCGGAATGACAATACTTACTGCATTAAACGAGTAAAATATAAATTGGATCATTCGTAAATTTTCCATGAAATAATTATATCCTATTCACCTTTTATACATTGAGAAAATAAATGAATAATGAAGCATTACAAAATTACTTAAACGCCTTTTGGGATAATGAAATTACTCCCGCTTTAATTGATTATATTAAAATCCCAAATA
>CAZGFQ010000062.1:0-8232 GCA_964525185.1 uncultured bacterium | reverse complement strand
CAGGTTAGAATTCCTGCAACATCCATTAATAAAATGTTAAAAGGGGCAAAGGCTGATGGAGATTACGATAAAATGGTAAACAGCATACTGGAGGTATAGTATGGCAACGATCAAAAAGATCGAGAGAAAGAACGGTGAAGCATCTTACCAAATTAGCTTTGTACATCCGCACTCTAAAATATGGACAACTAAAACAGTGAGATGCTCTCGCCAAGATGCTTTACGAATTAAAGCGGACATTGAAAGGGATATAGCCTATGGTACAATTGGGAGAAAAAACCCAAGTATTAGACAATATCATTGGTCACTTTTAAAGAAACGCACTCTGGAATATTCAGAAAGAAATAAAGCACCGGAAACAATCACTCGAGAGAAAATCGTTTTTAAAGCTTTTGAAAGCTTTCTTGGAAAAGATGTGCCTATTACGAATATTGATTCAGGAACGATTGAAAAGTATAAAAAGACACGGTTAAAGAAAGTTAAACCAGCAACAGTATCTATTGAAATGCGTGTATTAAAAACAACTTTTAATCACGCAATTCGATGGGAATTGTTAGAGAAGAACCCAGTTAAGGGAGTTAAAATACCAAAGCAAGATATCGTTAAAGTCCGCTTTTTAACACGAGATGAGATTAATAGATTGCTTAAAATAATAGAAGGAGATAACAACTATGACTATTTAGATCTAATTAATGCTTATTTAAATACAGGTGCCAGAAGAGTAGAATTATTACCTCCATATTTCACATGGAAAAATGTTGATTTTGTAGGTAAAAAAATTCTACTTCATGGAAAAGGCGATAGGAAACGATATATTCCAATGAATAATGCTTTGTTTGAAATTTTAAAAAGAAGGCAGGAGTCGGGATGTGAAAACCCTTTCCAATTCAAACGGGATTTTGTAAGTCAAAAGATTGCTAAATATTATGTTCTTGCAAAGGTTCAAGATGCGAACCTTCATTCTTTAAGAAAAACATTTGGTAGTTTATTACTTCAAAATGGTATGGCCGACTTATACGGGGTAAGTAAGCTTCTAGGGCACACTACAGTAAAAACAACAGAAAAGTATTATGTTGATCTTTTGGATGAAAATTTAAGAGACTCTGTAGTTGGGCTGGATAATCTTTTATGATTAAACTTCTAGAGCCGAATTAAAAAGCACTCATTTTATGGGTGCTTTTTTTTACTTTATAAAGTCCCAGATGAAAAAATATACCCAAAAAATTTCAGGTAAATTTCAGGTGGTGAATGGAAATAATGGCTTTTTCGGTCTATTTCTGACCATTAAAAACACAAAATAATTGAGATATATTTAGGCGTTTCTCGACGAGAGAATGCCTTTAACGTGGGTAAAATTGGGGTTTTGTGAAAAATGAGATTTCGCCTTAAAAGGCCACTGCTCTACCAACTGAGCTACCGGATCAATCCAATAAATTTAATTGTTTTTTTCAAAGAACCCGGTAGCGAAGTTGCCTGTCCCGCAGATGCGGGAAGCTATCGGATCAATAAAGTTTTTAATTCAAAACCGGCGGGGAAATTACGGTCTATCATTCATGAAAAAAAATAATTAAAAGGCATTTTTTAATTTTTAAAAAAAACCTTGCCTATAGAGTCAGTATTTCGGAAAATACGGGCAGGTTCTTGGAGACTCCAATCCATAGTAATATATGTACATCCTCAATTATGGTGGATTGGACCTAAAATCTCACAATAGAAGGTCTTAATAATAAACAATAACGAAGGAGGTAGGATCGTGATAAAAAACACGTATATCCTCAAGTCAATTTTTGTGTTGATGCTTAGCATTAGCATGGGAATGGCTCAAGCAGTCAATGTATCAGGGACTGTTTCCGATTCAGAGACAGGAGAATCCTTAGCGGGTGCTCAAGTTTTTGTTAAGGGAACATTTACCGGTACGACGACCGATCTCAACGGCTATTACAGTCTGGACGTACCAGGTGATGCAACGTTGATGGTTGCTTATATTGGGTATAAAACCCAAGAAGCATCCTCCAGTGGTGGCACGCTAGATTTTGGTATGGAACCAGATGTCCTTAAACAGGATGAAGTCGTTGTAACTGGTTTGGCTACAACAGTAAAACGACGCAATTTGGCAAATGCCGTTGCCGTTGTTTCTGGTGATGAACTCGTTAGTGCTCCCACCCAAACATTGGATGGTGCATTAGCTGGTAAATTTGCTGGTGTCAATATTCGTAGAAACACAGGTGCACCAGGTGGTGGAATAAATGTGAATCTACGTGGTTCATCAACATTAACAGGTGGAACACAACCTTTATACGTCATTGATGGTGTCATTTATAATAATGATGCGAATCAATCGGGTATTGATGTTGTAACTGCAGCAACTGGAGCTGGAAGCTCTCGTCCGCAAGGTCAGCCCACCAATCGTATTGGTGATATTAACCCCAATGATATTGAATCTATTGAAGTCCTTAAAGGGGCAAGTGCTGCTGCTATTTATGGCGCAAAAGCATCCAATGGTGTCATTATCATTAAAACAAAACGGGGTAAAAATGGTAAAACGAGTTTCAATTTTTCACAAAGAATGGGACAGTCTACTGTCTTAAAGAAAATGGGACACCGTTCATTTACAGAACAAGAAGCCATCGACCAATATGGTGAAGATGTGGCTGCGCTTGGAAATGACGCTAATGGAAATTGGGCTGGAAATGATTTTGACTATGAACAACTCATTTATGGGGAAACTGGTCAATTGCAAGAATCAACACTCAGTATTACGGGTGGTGATTCAAAAACACAATTCTATCTTGGTGGACAATATATGGATGAAGGTGGAATCATTAAAAATACTGGATATGAAAAAGTATCTGGTCGTGTGAATATAGATCATCGTTTTAATGATAAAGCTAAATTATCTGTTACCACAAATCTATCACGTTCAAGTTCTGATCGTGGTGTTACAGGTAATGATAATACAAATTTGACTGTTGGTTTTTCCATTGGGTTTACGCCTAGTTTTATTGATATCCGTCAAAATAGTGACGGTTCATTCCCTAGTCATCCAATGAATCCTTCGAATCCTCTAGAAACCGTTGAATATTTCGTGAATAACGAATTAACTCACCGCGCTACAGGTTCAGCTCAATTTGATTACAGCCTATTACGTAATTCAACTATGAGTCTTGGATTATTGGCTGTTGCAGCTGCTGATTTTTACAATCAGGAAAATACTGTTTTTTCTCCAGCTTTCACTCAAATTGAAAGTGGAAAAACGGATGCAGGTCAATCTGTTATGACAGCAACGGATAATTTGAATACAAATATGTCTTTGAATTTGGTTCATAAAATGAAAATGAGTGGATTAGGTTTTAATACCACAGCCGGTCTTCAATATGAAACGTATGATTGGAATTCACTTTTTGTTCATGCAACAGGTATGATTCCAACACAGACAAATGTGGATAAAGCAAGTGCTCAATCTGTATATCATGATCGTAAAAAACAACAAGATCGTGGTGTTTTTGTTCAAGAAGAAATTGCTGTTGGTGACAATATTCATATTTCTCTTGGTGCACGTGGTGATAAATCAAGTACCATGGGAAATACCGAAGAATATCAATGGTATCCCAAAATGGCTGCTTCTTATCAATTTGGTGAAGTTGCAGGTATCTTTGATAACTTGAAACTTCGTTTTGCAAATGGACAAACAGGTAATATGCCTAATAGTTCTGCAAAATACACAACAATGGCTTCCTATAATATTGGTGGTATTAATGGTTTACTTCCATCTTCATTAAAAGGAAATGGTGACATTCGTCCAGAAAGAACAACTGAAACTGAATTCGGTACTGATTTCTCAATCATGGGTGGATTTGCGGTTGTAGAAGCAACTATGTACACTCAACAAATCACAGACCTTATTTTACAAGTTGATATGCCTGCATCATCAGGTGCTACTTCTAAATGGGAAAATGGTGGAGAAATGGAAACAAAAGGAACAGAATTATCTGTTACTTTAAATCCTACGAAACTTGTGAGTTTGGGTGGCTTAGACTGGTCTTTCCGTACAAACTATTATACAACAACTTCAACAGTAACGAAGTTAAATGTTGATCCATATAATTATGGTGGATTTGCAACATTCTTAGGTACATACCGTATCCAAGAAGGTTGGTCTCCAACTGCCATTATTGGTTCTGATGTAGATGCAAATGGCGACTATATTGAACTTGGAAATGAAACGCCAGATTATCAAGTTTCTTTCTACAATAGTTTTAAGTTGGGGGATATTGACTTTTCATTCTTAATTGATCATAAAGAAGGTGGAGCTGCAATTAATTTAGCAAACCTAATTTATGACTTAGGTGGCACAACTGCTGATTATGTAGAAAATGCTGGCGATAGACTCGGTGGCTTAGGTACAACAACAGTTGGGTATATTGAGTCAACTACATATACCATGCTTAGAGAAGTCAACCTTACATACACATTACCTTCAAACTTATCAGATAAGTTTGGCTTAGGATATGCCCGTGTAGGGCTATCTGGACGTAACTTATGGATGGATACACCTTATACAGGTCTAAGTCCAGAAGTAAGTCAGTTCGGTAGTGAAGCGGTTGGTGGTTCTGTGGATACGAATCCATTCCCACAATCCAAAAGTATGTATTTCTCACTCTCAATCGGATTTTAATAGGAGGATATGAACATGAAATCATTTAGATTAAAAAAATGGATAATGATCCTTCCCTTATTAGGTTCCTTTTTATGGGTAGGATGTGAAGACCTGGATTTTCCAGATCCAAATAATCCAACCGATGACACAGCTACAATCCAGTCACTTGTGACGGGTGCAGAAGCAGGTCTTCGTACGGATATTGGGGTCTATTTGCGAGATCTCTTAGTGGTAGGCCGAGAAGCTTATTACTTGGAACCTGCAGATCCACGGTATACAAACGAATTAATGAAAGGGCCCGTTGATCCAGGTGGATTCTTGGCAATGCGTCCTTGGAATGCAAATTACAAAGTCATTCAAAATTGCTTGATCCTTGCTGCTTCTGGCGATGCAGGCGCTTCAGGTGTTGGGAAAACATTTCATGCATACGCTTTATGGCGTATTCTGTCTTTGACAGATGATAATGGTGCCCGTTTGAATTATGATGGTGATATTTCTGCTGCTGTTGCAAGCAAATCAGATGTATTAGCGGAAATTGCAAGTCTGTTAGATGGCGGATATTCTGATCTGTCAGGTGCAGGCTCAGCATTCTCTTTCACTTTATCTTCTGGATTCAGTGGATTTGATACACCATCTGCATTTGCTCAATTCAACCAAGCACTTAGAGCGCGTGTAGCCGTAAACCAAGATGATTGGTCTGCTGCTTCTTCCGCTTTAGGAAATTCCTTTGTGGATGATGCGGGTGATATGAGTGCAGGTGTATTCCATGTATTTAGTTCAGCTGCAAACGATCAAGATAATGGCATGTTTGAAGATGCTTCAAACGACTTTATCAAACTCATGGTTCATCCATCTTATGCAACAGATGCAGAAGACGGTGATGGACGGTATGCTGCAAATGTATCCGCTCGTGATACAAGTATGCCTGTGATTACATATGATGATTTAACCAGTAATCTTGCGCCAACAGTATGGGCAAGTTCTTATGATCCAGTACCGGTTATTCGTAATGAAGAATTATTACTTCTTCGTGCGGAAGTCGCTATTGGAAATGGGGATTTTGCTTCAGCTGAAGCGGACATGAATGTTGTTCGTGCTGCTGCAGGTCTTGCTGGGTATAGTGATACAGATGCATCGAATGCAGTGGATCGCGTACTTCATGAAAAACGTTATTCTCTTTTCTTTGAAGGACAACGTTTAATTGATATGCGTCATTATGGTAAAACAGGTGATTTACCTTTAGATCGTGATGGCGATGCTGTTGTAACATTTCCTATTCCTGAAACGGAAACAGAAGGTTAAAACACATTCCAGATTTTCTGGATAAAAAAAATGCCCCGCATTTGCGGGGCTTTTTTTTTATATAAATTATTAATCTAAATTAGCAACCACATCCTCCACCGGGAGCTTCATAATCAATATCACCTTCAATGCATGTTGTATCAAAACCACCACGAGTATTATAAATAGTTGTAATGCGAATTCGGTTTGTTTCTAATACTTTTGATAAATCCTGGCGAATACGTTTTGTTGCTTCCTCTTGAAATATGCCTACATTGCGAAAGCTAATAATATAGTATTTTAACGATTTAAGTTCGATACATTTTCCACCTTCTGGAAAATATTCGATCTTTAAATAGGCAAAATCCGGTAATCCACTGAAAGGACACACGGCACTGAATTCTTCTGTTTCAGTTAATATATATTGGTTAGGACTTTCAAATGGAAATGTTTCTAAAAAGCTCGGTTTTATGTGACTGTGATCAAAATAATCAAATGTTTTACCTTCTGCTTCTGGCATGAGGTAATCTCCTTATTGGGTGTAAAATTCGATGGGAAAGTTAAGTGAAGATTCTAAATTTTAAAATCAGATTGATATTAAGTCATTAGTATCAAATTTCGCGAATAAATTTACCGGACTCTGTATTATCTTCAATAAATTTCATCACTTTTAAATATTTTTGATGTGCTGGAATGGTACTAAATGTGATATAAGTATGATATCCATCTTTTTTCATTAATTCTCGAAATTCACGAAAAAAATACCGAGCTGTTTCATAATCGCGATAGGTTGGTACTTCATAATCTAAATGTATTTTTATAATGCCATTCTCTTTTTTCTCATACACAAATAATCCAACAGGAACCACATTTCTTGTAATAAAAATAGAATCATAATTTTTTAAAAAATCTATATCTATATCCCCAGAATGGTTTTGAATATCCTCTAAATAAAACTCAATAAAACGAGGTAAAAAAATACTCGTTTTCCATGAAATTGGTATGAGATGAAATCGATCTTTGGTTAAGGACATTCGAATTAAATAATAAATATTGATAAAAGTAATAAATAGATTTACAAAAAACACAGGGTATAAATTGAGAATCCAGCCATAGAGTGTAAAAGCCAAAGCACCTAATAAGTTAATCCATCTTAATCTTCGTATATTGGCCATGGTTAATGAAACCGCCACTATAATTGAAGCTATATAGCCTAACCATTCTATCCAATTAAATTCTATCATGATATCCTGTATCTAAAAGTCTAAAGTTTGATGTGAAAATATATCTATGGTTTCCTTTCTGAAAAAGCGAGAATACAAAAAGGTAAAAAAAGTTTAAAATGGTCACTTTTCCAGTTGCGTAAAACAACTATGAACCTCTATACTTTGTTAGCCTCTTTTGGCGAAAAATTTTTGACAAAGAAATTTTTAAAAGGGGCTGACAAATGAATCAACATTTGGCTGGAATAGCCGGATGAATCGTAAGTTAAGGCTTCAGGTTGGCGTTTGAAGCCTTTTCTTTTTATAAGTATATTTTAATGTTTTTTGACAATGGGGGCGATCGGTTTCGACGGGATATGAGAAATGCTGGATTGCATGCGGAGGATGTCAGTTCCCTCCATAATCATCTGACAAAACACATAAATGCCGATTATGGCTACATGGCTGCAGCTTAACTGATGCAACCCGTCCCGAGCTCGATGCGTCTATGGTCTGGCTCAGGGGCGTCACCATCATAGACTAGCTCTAATAATTGCCTGTGATATTGGAGCGAAATTCTACAGGCTGGTTTTTCCAGATTTTTGTTGCTGATAAATGGAAAAATGAGATTCCAATCAGACGACTAAGCATGTAGACGTCTTTCATCCCTCTATTTCGGACGGGAGTTCAATTCTCCCCGCCTCCACTCGATTCAAGCGAACAAAGTTCGCATTCATTTCGTTCCGGCGGGTGAACCCGCCTTTATATATGGTTATACTCTACATATTAAAAAGTAAGAATAATCAAATGAAATATATTGGTATTACCAATAATTTATCAAAACGTTTAACCCAACACAGATCTGGACAATCATCCGTTTCTAAAATGCTGGGTGATTTCGAATGTGTTTATACAGAAAAATATACCAATCATAAAACAGCTAGAGTGAGAGAGAAGTATTTAAAGAGCGGTGTTGGGCGTGAATGGATGAAAGAAAATATATAGAGTTCAATTTTTATTCGCCGAGGCGAACTGCACGCCTCCACTCGATTCAAGCGAACAAAGTTCGCATTCATTTCGTTCCGGCGGGCG
>CAZGFQ010000061.1:0-8905 GCA_964525185.1 uncultured bacterium | reverse complement strand
GATGATGAACGAATGCGAAGAAGAAGTGGCAGTTTTTTCCTGTAATGCCTAATTCTTTTATTTTATTAAGGAAGTATTTCCTTATTTAAGAACAATCATTTTTCGAGTAGAATCGGGTAGAATTTCATTTATAGAATCCTTTTATAAACCCATCTTTCCCTCACTCTTCTGGTCTTGATCAGTTTTTAATATTATTTTAACCTTTTTAGTGCTTCGTTAATGCAATCTAAAGCTATATTACACTAACTTCTTATATAGATTTAGTTTTCGGGAGGGACAACAGTTATTTTAGGAGTATCATTTTTTTGGTACTAGTGAATAATTTATTGCTATAGATTGACTTTGCTCTCATAATAAAAATATAAATACCACTCGATAATCGTAATCCTGATTTATTCGTGCCATCCCAAACTACAGAACCACTACCAGGGTATTGATCTCCATCAATTAATGTTTTGACAAGATGTCCGTTTATATTATACAATTTTAAGGTTACAACACTATATTCAGGAATTTCATAGCGGATAGTCGTTTTCGGATTAAATGGATTGGGGAAATTATTGTGAAGTGAATACCCCTTTGGAAGGTCGGTCTCAATATGCGACCCTACAGTAGTCGTATCTGGATTATAAATATATGTTGTGTGAGAAGAGTTTCCTCCAACTAAAAGTACTTTGCCACTTTCCAATAGGGTGAGAGTATGATTAAATCGCACTGATGGCATATCGCTTACTCTTACCCATGACATATTAGGGATACTGAACACTTCACATTCTTCTCTAGTCCCCGTAAGCAACACATTGCCATTAACTAATTTTACAGTCTTCATTCCATATTCTCGGGAAAACTCAAATGGAGCCACTTCGCTCCAAGTACTTGTTAAATAATTAAAAACTTCACAAGTATCAATATTTCCACCACTGATTAAGAAAATATTCTCGTTAATAGTTTCTAAAGATATGAACGGCCTAGGAAATATAGTACCATCCGTTTCTGTCCACAATTCAGTTGTAGGATCAAAAAATTCAACTGTGTTAACCGGAGTCCCCCAAAATTCTTGGCCGCCTACAACCATAACATTTCCATTACTGAGCAAAATCGCTTGATGGTCTCCTCTCGGATAATTTAATTCTCCAGTTATTTCCCATTGTCCAGATAATGGATCAAATATTTCACAACTACCAATTGTGGATTCTCCAAAGGATGATTCAAAAAATCCTCCTGAAATAAGTATTCTGCCATCTGATAATTTTACTGATGCATGGTTATTTCGTGAATTGTTCATAGAATCAACTTCAATTATACTATTGTCTTCAATAAAAAAAAGTTCAGTCGAACTTAACGACCCATTTTCATTTAATCCTCCAGTGATTAAAACAAATTCGCTATCTAATAATGTACTAGTATGGTTACTTCGTGCATAATTAAGATCATCAGTTAAAACCCATGTATTCCCATAGGGATTATAAATCTCACATTTATCAATATAAGGTGGAAATTCATTGTACAAGACTCCACCAGCTACGAATACTCTTCCATCGGGTAAAAGGATTGCTGAATGATCATATCTTTCAAAATTAATTGATGCAGCTAGCTCCCAACTATCCGTTCGATTCACGATTTTATTTGCTATATTTGTCGGTACCGAAATAATATTTGAATGGAAAGAGAGATCACTAATATTATTCATAGCTATAACATAATATTCTGCACTATTGATAGCAATTTTAGGATTTACTATATCAATCTCATTATCGAGATAAGACGTTATATTGTCTGGTAGTGATGCAATCAACTGATATTCCGTGCAATGCTCACCTTCATTCGTACTCCTAAATATAGAATAACCATCGATATTAGAATCTATCACTGCATCCCATTCTAGGAGTGGATGGTTATTTGAATTTGACCATATCAGGTTTTGAGGTGCAGAAATATTTTCTACATATGCATCCATAATGTCAGATTCATCAAACCCAGTATGCATCCTTTCCACTTGACCGTTTGTGAACCATGTCAAGCATTCCAATGATGTATACGATTCAAGATTGTAACAATCCGGGTTATATGGATCCTGAATACCTGCTTCTTCTGGGTCTTGGTCAATATGACGAATATAATCACAATTTTCATCTACCCATCGTCCATGGTGTAAGTTAGGATCGGGTGGTGTATCGCATACAAAATCACCTTTATTTTCACAATCAGGAGCCCAAGGGTCCTCAGCGCCTCCCGCTTGAAATTCATGTGTATGATACAGACTAAAACTATGTCCCATTTCATGAGAAATTACATGCTCGCCTGATAATCTAGTACCATATATTATAGAGTTGCTCGGAATCGAACCTGCATTAGCCTCAAACCCATTTACTAAAAAAATATCTACAGCATTGCTGTGTCCAAATGTTGCAGTTAGATCATATATACTAGTTGAATTGTAATAATTATCATCTCGAATAGTTTTCCTCCCAACATCAGTAAATGAAATATCTGAAGCAGAAAAATCTGAATTTAGTATCGTTAGTAGTTCGTCAACTTGAATGTTAGAATACCCTCCAGTCCCGACACTTGGTTTGAATATATAGAAAAAAACATTTATTATTTTTGGTTCATAGTCAGAAACATATCTGTAAATGCCAATTGAATGATAGTAGTCTTCATCTGGATTTGGCGTTGTACACCAATCTGATGCTTTTATATAAGAAAGGATTAAAGAAGTCATAAGGATTATTTTAATAAATTTCATATCCCTGTTTCCATTTCAAGTTCATCTACTGTAAAGAATGTAGGAATAGTAAAAAAATAATCCTAAATATAGTTTACATTAAACTACCTGATGGTCTCTTGGCAAAATAGTTATGATTAACAGATTTGATATTAAAATTTGGTCTAAATCTTGGCTTGTCACATACAAAGTTTTTGAAGTCACATTAGATGGCGAATTAATCTTTTCAAAAAAAACATTGGAACGATTTCCAAATCCGGGTAAAGTAGAAAACCTGATTCAAGATAAACAATAACATACGTACGTTTCTCCAAAATAGGTTTAGGCTTTATAACTTTTATATTTCTTCATGTAGTGTCATTCCGGAATCTATTCAGATGTTTCCATTATGAATCAAATAGATTCCTGGCCGTAGCCAGGAATGACAGCGAAAGAGAAAGCACTCAGAATGTATTTTTTTTAAATATCGTTACAAATTAGCCTGTAAATTAATTTTTTTATAAATACCCATTGACCAACATGGGGTAATGATTGTAATATACTTACGAGCAACTTACGAGTAATGATAAAATTGAAGGAGTTTGATATGATACGAGCATTATTAAAACATTTTTTCCCGAAGAGACAGGACGAATTTGTCCAAAGAGCTATCAGTCGTTTAAACCAACATACGGCAAAACATTCGTCTCTGTATCCGCACTGGCATCAGTGCGAAGGCACTTTATTGAAAGATATATCCCATTCATAAATCCATGAAACCTTTATCTTTAAAACAACAGACCTTTTTAGATTTTATTCGTCGTTTTACACTTGAGCAAGGGCAGGCGCCATCCTATGATGAAATTATGTTGGGCCTTGGTTTCGCATCCTTAGGGACCGTGAATTGGTATGTAAAAACATTAGAAGATGCGGGACATCTTACACGTTTAAAAGGTTCCAATGGCAAGCGGGCGTTATCCACAACTCAAGAGCACGTTACCTCGGCTCGCTTGCCGCTATTGGGGCTTATTGCGGCTGGTGAACCGATTGAAGCTTTAGAAAACGCAGAAAGTATTGACGTGCCACCTCCTTTTGCACATCCTGATAATTTTGTACTTAAAGTGAAAGGAAACTCCATGATTGATGAGCATATTCAAGATGGAGATTATATTATTGTCCGGAAAGCACCTTCAGCGCGTTCGGGTCAAATTGTTGTTGCTTTAATTAATGGAGAAGCGACACTCAAATATTATTATCCAAAGTCGGGTGGCGTGGAACTCCATCCGAGAAATCCAGATTTCCCAATTATTCAAGTGGACAAAAAAGATCATTTTGCGATTAATGGCGTGCTTCTCTACTCGTTCCGCGAGTATTAGCATGTATGGACCCATCCGTATTTCATATTCGTTTACGGCACTTTGAATTACAGGCGGAACGGATGATGGATCCATCTCTCCGAACCCGCCCTATTGCCGTATTATCATCCCAGAATCAAAATGGAACGATTGTTTCTCTCTCACCGGAAGCAGAGGAAGAAGGTTTATATGCAGGAATGAAAGTATCTGTGGCGCGGCACATGAGTCATGGCGTACAAATGCTTCCTTATAATCATTCTTTATATCGGCGATTAAATCAATATGTATATCAAACAGTATCTTCGTTTACGCCCGTGGTGGAACCGGAAGGATATGGCCGATACTATTTGGATATGAATGGAATGAAATCTGTTTACCAAAATTTTCAAAATACAGGTTTAACCATTGTACGACACATTACAGATAAAACACGTCTGTCCGGCGTGGTGGGTATTAGTGCTAATAAATTAGTAAGTCAAATATCCACATCTGTGGTTCCTGAATCCATTCATGAAGTACATTATGGAGATGAAGCCAATTTTTTATCTCCTTTGCATGTCCCTGTTTTGCCATCAACGCAAGATAGAGCTGTCAAAAAAGTGCTCCAATTTCTTTTTGTTCAACAGGTAAGTCACTTACAAGATATGATTCAATTCCCAGATGAATTTCGCACATTATTTGGCGCATATGCAATACGATTATCTATGGAAGCACGGGGGAAGGACACATCTGTGGTATCACCTCCATTACTCCAAAATCATATTGTAGAACAAACGGTTGTTCCAAATGATACGAATGATGAAAATATCCTTCAGGCATTGGTGAAACATCTTGCTGAACAAGTGGCTTTTAAATTGCGACGTCGGAAAGAAACGGCCAAGAAAGTCAAATTGGAGATCCACTATACAGATGGAATACAAAGTGCCAGAATGGGGCGATTTCACGCTATTGATGATGTATCCATCATTCAGATATGTCAACAATTATTCGATAAAGCAAATGGCCGGCGAAATCGAATTCGATCCCTTTTATTGGACGCAAGTGATTTTCGTCCATATTCAGAACAAACGAATTTATTTCAGACAAAAGAAAGTCGAAATATGGCTTTATCCCGAGCCATTGAAGCAGTGCGGAAAAAATATGGTGTTCAAAGTTTGCGGACGGCAAACGTATTTCATGCGATGGCGCATGTTTAAATCTTAGTTGGCTTTATTTCATGTTTACCCATCTTAATCTTCATTCTGTTTATTCGGCCATGCGTGGACTTTTATCGCTCCAAGATATTATTGCATTAGCTAAAGTACATCGTATGAGTCACCTCGCTTTGACAGATGTAAATGGAATATGGGGCTTTATTCGATTCGTGCAACATTGTAAGCAAGCCAATATAGCGCCCATAGCCGGCACTCATATTATTACATCAAATGAAGAAATCATTCTATTAGTAGAAAACCAAGCAGGGTATCACAATTTATGCCAAATCATTTCTGCTGTTCATGATGATTCAACGATTCCGATTGCAACATTGATTCGTGGAAAAAGTTCAGGACTATTTATGTTGGCTCATGAAGAATCTGTATTAGAATCTTTAGTAAAGCATGTGCCTAATTCTCATCTATTTATGGAACTTCGCCCCGGATCCCAAGAAAAAGAAGTAAGAAAAAGTGCCAAAACATTTGGTGTGGAGATTGTGGCTACAGGTGACGTGTATTTTAGAAAAAAAACAGATCAGCAAGCACATGTTGTTTTGCGTGCCATTGAAAAAAATACAACTTTAGAGAAACTGGACCAAAGTGAGTATAAGACAAATCAACATTGGTTTCGCGGTGAAGCAGATATGATTTCTCTTTTTCCGAATAGTTTGGATGCAATGAATAATAGTCACTATTTGGCTGAACGATGTAAAACAGATTGGTCTTTCGTAAATACAATTTTTCCAAATCTTTCATTAAAAAAGACACATCGTGCCAATAAAGATTTGAAAAAAAAAGTTATTGAGGGAGCAAAAGAAAGATATGGATCTATAACACCTGCTATTTCAGATCGAATTCATTATGAATTGGATCTGATTACACAAAAAGGGTTTGCGCCTTATTTTCTTATTGTACAAGATATTGTTCAGCAAACACGGTCAACCATTGGTCGAGGGTCTGCCGCTGCATCCATCATTAGTTATTGTTTATTTATTACACAAGTTGATCCATTGAAATATACCCTTCAGTTTGAGCGTTTTATTCATCCAGAACGGGAAGATATGCCAGATATTGATGTGGATTTCCCCTGGGATGAGCGAGATGATATTCTCGCATATGTTTTTGAGAAATATGGGAATAAACATACAGCCATGGTTTCTAGTCAGGTTTTTTTAAAACCACGTTCTGCTGTGAGAGAAGTGGGGAAAGTGTATGGACTTTCTAACGAAGAAATAAAAAGTATTACCAAACGAATCGGATGGTATGCTTCTCGACGAGATTTAGAAAAATGGGTTAAAACAGATCCGCGGTTTGCAAATGTAGATTTGGATGATACTCTTATTACCGTATTGCGATTAAGTGGAAAAATTATAGGCACATTTCGTCATCCATCGGTTCATCCGGGCGGTGTCATTATTACGCCTGATCCTATTCGTAAATATGTTCCTGTACTCATGGCGCCAAAAGGTGTTCAAATTGTGGAGTGGGAGAAAGATCAGGTTGAAGATTCCGGGTTATTAAAGATCGACTTATTAGGAAATCGAAGTTTGGCTGTTGTGCGGGACACATTGAAACAAGTGAATTTGAATGGAAATCACCAAAAAACAGATACAGATTATGCCGATTATCATCGGATTCAACCTGTAGGCGATCCAAAGACAGAAGCACTAATGCAAGCAGGGAAAACGATGGGTGTTTTTTATATAGAAAGCCCGGCCACGCGTCAATTATTAGCAAAAGCGGGTATTGTGGATTTTGAACATGTGGTTATTTATTCATCCATTATTCGACCAGCAGCAAATCGATTTACAACCGTGATGCTGAGACGCATCCATGGCGAACCTTGGACTCTTTTACATCCGGATTTAGAATTTTTGTCCGAAAGTTATGGCATTATGGTGTATGAAGAACAAGTATCCACCGCTGCACGTGTTTTGGCCGGCTTAGGTTATGCAGAAGCAGATGCGTTACGAAAAACCATGAGTCGCGATTCTATGCAACATTTGATTCAGGCATGGAAAAAGAAATTCACCACTGGCGCAATGGAACGAGGTTATGAGTCAGAACTCATTGAACAGGTCTGGGATATGATTAAATCTTTTGTGGGTTATTCTTTCTGCAAACCCCACTCAGCCTCCTATGCTATGTTGTCGTTTACCTGTGCTTATTTAAAAGCACACTACACAAGTGAATTCTTAGCGTCTGTTATTTCAAATCAAGGAGGGTTTTATTCAGCCTATGCTTATCTCAGTGAGGCAAAACGGTTTGGGATTCGTATTCTACTTCCGGATATTAACCAAAGCGGTAAAGCGTATAAGGGATATGATGGAAAAATTTGTATGGGATTTATGAGTATAAAACATTTACAGAAACAGACAATTGATTCTATTCTTGATGAACGTAAAGCGGGACTATTTGATTCATTAGATGATTTTCTTTTGCGTGTAGATTTAGAATTAGCAGATGCTATGGCTTTAACCAATGCAGGATGTTTTAATGAACTTGCACATGGATTAACTCATCGAGAATTGGCGTATCGTATTGCAGGTTTTTATCTTCAAAATGGTATCAGGGAACCATTAGATATAACACCCATTAGCCAAGATATTTCATCGTGGGAAAAACATCAATTAGAAATGGATACATTTGGGTTTCCCATTACACGTCATCCATTAGATCCTTATCGTTCACTTATGAGTCCACGCATTCAGTTAGCGAAAAATATTCCATGTCATGTTGGAAGAGTTATTTATTTAGCGGGCGTTTATATTACGCGAAAAGTGAGTGTAACACGTAAACATGAGCCGATGGAATTTCTCACTTTAGAAGATGAATCTGATATATATGAATGTGTTCTTTTCCCTGGCGCTTTCAAAGAATATGCTGATTTACTTCATTGGGAAACTTTATTCATTTTACGCGGAAAAGTAGAAGAAGCATTTGGTGTTTATACAGTTACCATTGAAAAAATAGCAAGCCTTCAACAATGGATGAGAAAATCAAAAAAATACGTTAGTTAGGAATATGAAATAATGCGGCCAAATGTTCAGGGTAAGTGGTAATAGAATAAACAGCACGAAGACTATCCGAAATAGATTTTAATTCGGATGCATTCATATGCCCACTCGATTGTCCGTTTAAGTGTGATTTAAGAAATGCACTGGCCAAGAATTGATCTTCTATATCCTGAACCTTTACCTGTATAATGGGATCTTGCTCAAGTCCCAAATTCAAAGCTTCTTCTACTAATATTTTATTCCGCAATGCCTGATAAAAGGATGTAATAGGGGAATGGGTTGATTGGGCAGGGCGAATAGACAAGAGTCCATCCATAAAATCTTTCACCGTAAAAGTGCCACCATCATAATGGGCGAGGGGTTCATTCAAACTAGATAAAAGGGACTGGGAAATAGATGTTAATAGATCGCCATATTGGATTTTGGCGCCTGACTCACCTTGGCCTTGTTGTAATTGAATTAAAGTAAATATTTGACCAATGGAATGATAGACTAGAGAATCATCAATAGAAATATTTTTTCGATCCAGTAGTTGATGAATATATTGATTGGCTGAAGTGAGTTGTTCCTTTTTCTTTACATCGGTTATAATTGAATTTTTTCTCATGAGATATTCATCTTCAGATATAATCATTT
>CAZGFQ010000060.1:0-8912 GCA_964525185.1 uncultured bacterium | reverse complement strand
TAAGAGAAAACTGTGACCCCTTTTTTAAAAGTACAGAAACTTATGGACATAACTCCTTAAAACTCAAACACGTATTATAATGAAAAAATTTAACCCAAAATTAATCATGATTGATGTCGATGGCACTTTAGTCGATAGTGTGCCAGATTTGGCTTATTGTGTGGATGAGTTAATGAGCGCCATGGGCAGAGAAAAATGGGGTGAAGCCAAAGTGCGTCACTGGGTGGGTAACGGTGTACCAAAATTAGTCGAGCGCTCACTCACTGGCGAGTTAGAAGGCACAGTCAACAAAGCTGATTTTGACAAGGCGTATCCAATCTTTTTAGAATTGTATGCTGAAAACACCTCGGGTCGTTCGTCGCTATATGATGGCGTTAGAGAAGGATTAGATTACATGAAGGCGCAAGGTTATACATTGGGCTGTGTCACTAACAAAGCCAAACAATTCACGCATCCGTTATTAAAAGATCTTGGTATTTTTGATGATTTTGGTATTGTTATTTCTGGTGATACTTTAGCCAAGAAAAAGCCAGACCCGTTGCCGTTATTACATGCGGCTGAGTTTTTTGGCATTGATCCAAAAGATTCAATGATGTTGGGTGATTCCGTTAGCGATGTTAAGGCTTCACGTGCTGCAGGGTTTGAGATTATCTGTATGTCGTATGGCTATAACCATGGCAATGACATCCGCGATACCAACCCTGATTTGGTGATTGATTCAATGGCTGAGCTAAAAGATTGTCTATAAAAACGTCATAGGCCTTGCCTATGTCGTTTTTACAAAATAGTAAATCTAATCAATAGATTCAAACCCAAGTAAAATGTATCTGAAAGAATCATTCATATTCCTGATGATTTTAAAGAAGCAATGCCAATACATGCATCAGACTTTTTTGAATCACTCGCCCCATCATATAAGAAAGTTTATATTGAATGGATAGAAAGTGCTAAAAAAGAAGAAACGCGATTAAGGCGTATTAATAAAGCTATAGAAAAATTATTGGCGAACGAAAAGCTAAAATAAATCTTTAGTCTAGAAAATGATTTAACAAACCTTTTGTTGAAGAATCATGGAAACCAACTTTTTTAGATTCTATTTCTGGCAATATTTGGTTTGCTAATTTTTTTCCTAACTCTACACCCCATTGGTCAAAACTATTAATTTTCCAAATGACTCCCTGAACACATATTTTATGTTCATAAAGCGCTAATAATTTCCCAAGACTTTTAGGTGTTAATTTTTCAATCAATATGGAATTCGTAGGGCGCCCACCTTCGAAAACTTTATGTGGCGCTAATTGATCAATATCATCTTGGCTTAAGCCATCTGATTTTAATTGGTTCATAACATTATTCTTATCTAACCCAAAAAATAAAGCCTTGGTTTGGGCGAAATAATTTGACATAAGTTTATGATGATGATCTTCATGGGGATGGAGTGAATGTTTAAACCCAATAAAATCTGAAGGAATAAATTTAGTCCCTTGATGGATGAGCTGATAAAAAGCATGTTGCCCATTTGTTCCGGGTTCACCCCAAATAACGGGACCTGTTTGATAATCCACTCGCTGCCCGTTTTTGTCAATATATTTACCATTACTTTCCATATCCACCTGTTGTAAGTGTGCAGTAAAATAATTTAAATATTGGTCATAGGGCAAAATAGCATGACTTTCCGCATCAAAGAAATTATTATACCAGATACCAAGTAATGCCATTATGACTGGAATGTTTTTGTCAAAAGGCGTGTTAAAAAAATGACAGTCCATCTCATATCCGCCTGACAGAAATTCATCAAATTTATCAAATCCAATGGAAAGAGCGATCGGCATTCCAATTGCAGACCAAGTAGAATATCTACCGCCAACAAAATCCCAAAATTCAAACATATTATCTGCATCAATCCCAAATTCTGTTACGTTTTGTTTATTGGTCGAAAGAGCAACAAAATGATTTTTAACTGCATTTTGACCTAAAGAATGAATAATCCAATCCCGAGCAGAATGGGCATTAGTCATTGTTTCTTGGGTTGTAAATGTTTTTGACGCAATCAGGAATAAAGTAGTTTCTGGTTCTATGGATTTCAAAGTTTCAAATATATCTGTTCCGTCTACATTGCTTACAAATAATATTTCAGGACCATCTGCATAATATTTAAGTGCATTTACTACCATTTTTGGCCCAAGGTCAGAACCACCAATTCCAATATTAACGACTGTTTTAATGGGTTGATGTGTATAACCAGTCCATTGTCCAGATCGTACTTTATCAGAAAAATATTTCATCTTCTCAAGTACGTCATCGATTTGGGTTTTTACATCCACGCCATCAACATAAATACTCTTGTTTGATTTATCCCGTAATGCAGTATGAAGAACAGATCTATTTTCAGTCCAATTAATACATTCACCATTTAACATGGACTTTTGAGTTGCTTTTAATTTTGATTGTTCTGCTAATTCAAGGAGCAAAGACATTGATGTTTCATCGATAATATTTTTACTATAATCAAAAAGGAAATCATCATGTGTAATAGAAAACGTGTTGAATCTAGATATGTCAGAAAATAGGCCATGGACCGATTGTTTAGATATATTTTGTTGATGATTTTTTAATTTATCCCATATCTGGGATGATGTTAATTGGCTCATGCTTCCCTCAGTCTATTCATATTTCTAATTTGAAAGACAGTTTTTTAATCTTCAAAATAGTTAAAAAGGCCCAAGTTGATTTCAGAGATTTTAGGTTTTTGAATTTGTCTAGACGCTTCCTTCAAAGCTTCGAATGGGAACATGTTTAATTTTATTGCAAGAAAAGCAGCCGTTAAGGCAGAAATGTTTTTACGAATATCTCGCAGGGCTTCTTCAGGAAATTCTAATGATACTATTTGTGCATCTGACTGAATATCGCCTAATCCATCTGAATGATAAATTAAACCATTTTCATCCATAGCAGAAGTAAGGCGTGCAACTTTTGCTTTTCCTTCCGATGCAATAATAGCCACAACATCAGGTTTAACAATTCCAGAATAGATGACAGGTTCCGGGCTAATTACAATTTCAGCTACCGAAAAGCCTGTCTGAATCGTAATGGGAAAATCGGCACGACGACTTACCCACAATCCGGATAATGTAGCTGCTGATGCAAGTAAATTTCCAGCTGAAACTACTTTTTGTCCTGCAGCTCCAGCTAATACAATTCTGATAGGTTTTTTTAGTGTATGTTCAAAAATCGCTTCTAATTCTAATCCACTCGTGGGATTTTGTACGCTTGCTTTTTCTTGAATATTTTTATAACTCGTTTGGAAACTTGGTCTATCGGTTTCTTGAAGAATACCCGAAGCCATTTTCATTCCATCCATATAAACCATCATATCCTTTCGACCAAAATCATTTCTTGGGACATAATAAGCAGTACATAATTCCCAAATATCGATTAATGAAAATCCATCATGTTTCATGGCTTTTTCAATTAATTCTGGCAAATCTTTATCGAATGCTGTAGCTCTAGCGATAAATCCACCCCCATTTACTTGAGCTGTTCCTGCAATATCCATGGGTGCATCAATGCTACCTAATGCTGTTGTTGCAGTAACACTATCTAAGGGAGTTGTAACAGAATGTTGTCCACCTGTCATTCCGAAATTAAAATTATTGAATACCAAAACATTAATATCAGAATTTAATCGGGCTGCATTTAATAAATGATGGCCACCTATCCCACAGCCGCCATCTCCAATAAGAACAATAACATTTAAATCTGGGTTTTGCATTTTAATGCCGGAAGCATATGTAATGGCGCGGCCATGTAAACCATGAAATGCATGGGTAATGAAATATTTGTCAGATAAACCAACGCACCCAATATCTGTAACAATTACAACTTCTGAAGGATCTAAATTTTGTTTTTTTAAGCTTTCGCTTAATGCACCTAATATTTTTCCATGACTGCAACCAGGGCAAAAAGCATAGGGAAGATTTTCCTCAGCTATATATGTATCTATCTGTTTAGGATCCATAATAAGCTCCCATAATTTCATCTGGTGTAATCAATATGGTATCTACCCGATTTACACCAATCAATTCAATATCACGATTAACCAGTCGTTCAATTTCTCGGAGATATTGGCCATGATTCAATTCGGGAATAATGATACGCTTAATTCCAGCCAATATATTTTGGATTGCCTTTTCTGGAACTGGCCAAAGAGAATATATAGTCATGGATGAAACTTTATGTTCACATTCACGAATCTCCTTTACCGCAGCCTCCATGGAACGAGCTGAAATGCCATAGCTTAAAATTAACGTATCAGCACCTTCTTGAATATCATTTTTCACAAGCGATAATTCATCAAGATTTGATTCAATTTTAGTTCTTAATCGATCATTTAATTCAGCGATAATATTAGGATCTTTTGTGATATGTCCTTCTTCATTATGGCTGGATCCAGTATAATGATGTATTTCACCACCAATTTGATATGGGTCTAATTCTTTTCCAATAATATCGCTTGAAACATCTGGCCAATCGGGAGAATGTGTCATATCATGTACGGAAACGGATTCTGTCGTCATAACAGTATCTTTATCGGATGCAAGAAATACAGGCGTTCGGAATCGTTTAGCTAATTGAAAGGCACGTTTTGTTAAATGGTAGCTTTCTGAAATATTCGTAGGTGCAAGGACTATCATCGGATATCCGCCTGTTGTTCCCCATCTCATAAATTGAATATCACCTTGAGCGGACGCAGTTGCTGCACCGGTTGATGGACCCAATCTTTGGGAGATAGCAATAACGATAGGAACTTCCATCATAATGGCGAGCCCAAGATTTTCCGAATACAGGGATAATCCAGGCCCACTTGTGGCTGTAAAAACAGTTGCACCCGTCATAGCTGCTCCGATACAATGCCCAAGAGACGATATTTCATCTTCTCCTTGGAATCCAATACCGCCCACTTTGGGCAGTTCACGAAGCATATGAGTCAAAATACCTGATGCAGGCGTAATGGGATAACCGGCATAATAATTACACCCAGCATCTAATGCCCCTCTGGCGATGGCAGCTGCACCATCGACCATTTCTCGTTTATTAATCATGATTGTAAATCCGTAATTATTGGGAGATGAAATTAAAGAGATGTTGAAAAGTAAAGTATAGAAATTGTTGTTACTTTTGATTAATTCAACACAATTAAAGATGTAATTTTACATCTTAAAAAAATAAAGGATATTTTATGAAACAAGTCGGTCCGGATTTTTATAACATAACAGATTTACTTACTGAAGAAGAATTACTTATACAACAAACAGCATACGATTTTGTCCAAACAGAATTTATGCCCGTTATTAATGAACATTATGAGAAGGGAACTTTCCCTATGGAATTGGTTCCGAAACTGGGTGAACTGGGATTCCTGGGCTCATCCTTGCCGGAAGAAAGCGGTGGTGCCGGCGTGAGCAATGTAGCGTATGGACTCATTCTCCATGAACTGGAACGGGGCGATTCTGGCTTACGGTCTTTTGCCAGTGTGCAAGGTGCATTGGTTATGTATCCAATCCACGCATATGGCTCGGACGAACAAAAAGCAAAGTGGCTCCCCAGATTGGGTTCCGGTGAAAAGATCGGTTGCTTCGGACTCACCGAACCAAATTTTGGTTCCAATCCCGGTGGTATGGCCACGCGCTACAAACGGGACGGCGACGACTGGATCATCAATGGCAATAAAATGTGGATTACGAATGGGTCAGTTGCAGATGTAGCTGTGGTTTGGGCCCGGGATGAAGAAGGGATTGTCCGCGGTTTCTTATTAGAAAAAGGGATGGATGGTTTCACATCCAGCGACATACATGGGAAATTGAGTTTAAGAGCATCGGTTACGTCAGAACTTTCCATGGCGAATGTAAGAGTGCCTGATTCGGCGCGACTCCCAAATATTGAAGGATTGAAAGGTCCTTTGGGTTGTCTTACCCAGGCGCGGTACGGCATCTCTTGGGGCATGATTGGTGCGGCGGTGGACTGTTACAACACAGCCTTAGATTATGCCAAAGAACGGAAACAATTCTCCAAGCCTATCGGTGGATATCAGCTCACTCAGAAAAAATTAGCAGATATGGTAACGCGAATCACTGAAGCGCAACTTTTGGTTTATCGTTTAGGACGCTTAAAAGATGAAGGAAAAATGACTTTTCAGCAAGTGTCCATGGCAAAACGAAATAACTGTGAATTAGCCAGAGACATTGCCAGTATTTCCCGGGGCATTCTTGGGGCAAATGGCATTACAGAAGATTATCCAATCATGCGCCACATGGCCAATATTGAATCGGTCTATACTTACGAAGGCACTCACGAAATGCATACTTTGATTATAGGGCAAGCCGAGACGGGATTAGCTGCCTACGATTCGTGATTATAAATATTTTATTTCTTATTGACAGAACATATACCTTGTATAGGTATACCTACATAAGGTAACTTTGGATAATGATTCGATCTTTTTCAGACAAGAACACAGAAGCATTTTTCGTTTTTGGAATTGTCAGGAAAAAAGTTGGATGGAAAAATCTTACTAAAATTGCAAAACGGAAATTAGATATGATGGATTATGCTAATATTCTATCTGATCTGAAATCGCCCCCATCCAATCATTTAGAACTATTAAAAGGGAAATGGAAAGGTTGGTATAGTATTAGAATAAATAATCAATGGCGAATTGTTTTTAAGTGGAATTCTATGGGACCATTTGATGTGGCAATTATTGATTATCATTAATAAAAAATAGGAGATATCTTATGATTCGGATTCAAAGAAAACCCACATCGGTTGGTGAAATTTTAAAAGAAGAATTTTTGGTTCCATTAAATATGAGTCAAAAGCAACTGGCTGACCATGTTGGGTGTGATGTTAAAGTGGTTAACCGACTTGTGAATGAACGCACAGGACTAAGTGCGGTCATGGCTTTAAAATTGGCAGCAACATTTAATACTACAGCAGAATTTTGGCTAAATGCTCAAAAAGCTATGGACTTATATATTGCAGGAAAAAATCTGAAAAAATTGCCAAAACCTGTTATATTAGATCCGGTACTTGTTTAACTATCAAAATCTCGTAACTTTAAATAATCATCGGCCAGCAGGAAACGGGGATAGCGGCCTAAGATTCGTAAATATTAATTGCAGGGGAGAGTCATGACTCTCCCCTACGTCATTAATGTTTTAAAACTAATGTATTATTTAGGATTGGCGATTTGACCACCAATTGCCCAGTCTCCCTTTTTGACTTCTTCAATGGTTACCCATTGTCCTTGTCTGGTTTTTTCTCCACAGACTTCAATTAATGCTTCGGTTATATTTTCAAGCATTTGTTTTTTTTGCTCGTCAGTAAATACTTTTTCGATTACTCTTATTGTTGTAAATGGCATCGGTACCCTCCTTGGTTATTTCATCCTTTAATGGGATAGTCTAATATAGAATTTTTTTTCCAAAAAAAAATAGCATTTAGTTTTGTATGCAAATTGGGAAAACCACTAAAGTGGTTATTTAATTGAAGGAGTCATTAACCCACGACTTAAGTCATGGGTTATGAATAGACAAATCGGTGAAACCGCTCCAGCGGTTTAATTCTATTCCCTTTTACAATTCCGAAACTTAAAAATAGGTATTCACAGCAAATTCATATTGGTCCATGAAAATGTGCTTAAATGTTGCGAGATTATTCTGTTCATAAAAAAGTAAAATCGCTTTTTTGTATTCCATTGAATCAATGGTCCGGAAAGAAATGGGACAATATTGATTGTGGATAAAAATTGCATTACTAATAATTCGGGCTGTTCGTTTATTTCCATCCAAAAAGGGCTGGATGTAAGAAATTAGGATCAATAGCAATAAGCCTTTTTCAAAGGTGTTTTTACGCTCATTCACCAGCGTACACATATCTTGTAATGCATCTTTGATCTGGAACTCATTATCCAAAGGTGTGTAATTGGTGCCGGAAATCCCCACGCGACCTTTGCGAATATTGCGGTCGATGTTTAGTCCTTCGACCAAAATACTGTGAATATCTTCAATGGATGCAATGGAAAGGGGTTCTACATAGGTGGGATTTTCAACAATGAAATCAATGGCCGCCTTATGGTTCAGCAACATCACTGCTTCATCTTTGGATTTTCCTTCTGCTGCTTCTTTTTCTTTAAGCAATCGTTCTGTCTCTAGTAAGGAATAGGTATTGCCTTCAATCTGGGACGATTTCCAACTCAAATCGATGGCCAGCCTTTCCATTTCTTTTTGGAAGGCTGATTTTGACAAGTTTGAAATATTTTTTAGAAATTGTTTATGAAGACCGTTTAGATGGACCATTTCATCTTCATTAAAGATTTTAGTATTAACCAATACATTTCGGATCAGGTCAAACTCAAATTTGGATTTAATTTCACGTTCATCTGTTTCCCTTTCAAAATAGGATTGAATATCTATGGGTATGAACAATTCATACGCCGGTGAAATCTCATATTTCCGTCCACGACCTTGCCCAATTGGGTCAATGAGATTATCTGAAATGAGTTGGGTGAGATACCGTTTTAATGTTGCGTAAGACACGCTCCAGTTTTTCCCATCATAGATTTCTCTGGACGAAAAAGATGGATTTTCCCTTACAAATTCAAGGATGCTTTGTTTCTTTTTATCTAAAACCATTGTTCTTTCTGAATGTTTGTAGCTCAAATATAAAGTAAATATAGCTCAATACCCAATAAAAATGAGCCACAACCAGAAATGTGTTGAGCTACAATAAATAGCATTTTGATTTAAATACAAATTTTGGTGAAACCACAAAAGTGGTTATTAATCGGATGTTTTTATTAACCCACGACTTAAGTCGTGGGTTAATAACTGAAATAGAGACTCAACCGCTTC
>CAZGFQ010000059.1:0-8929 GCA_964525185.1 uncultured bacterium | reverse complement strand
GGCATTTCAACCACAACACCAATGGTTGGAACGCCATGAAAAAGGACACCTATTGATACAGCAAAGGCAGGATATCCATGAACATAATTCGTTGTACCATCCAATGGATCGATCACCCACAACACATCAGACTTTTGATCCTGTTTCCCCGATTCTTCTGCTAAAATACTATGGGTCGGAAAATGGTCTTTAATGGTAGAAATAATAATCGATTCGGCTGCACGATCAATTTCTGTAACAAGATCTGTTGTACCTTTATGTTCACTTGTAACTTGTTTGTCTTTTGCAGACATGATTACATTTACTGCTAAGAGTGCCGCATCCACGGCAACAGATAAAATGGCATCCGTTGCCTTAGATGTAATAGAGTCAGCCATTTATTTTACATAGGGAACATGATTCTTAGAAAAATAGTCTTTCGTCATTTTCCGTAATGCAGTAGATAGTAATATAATAGATAATAAATTGGGGAATGTCATAAATCCAAGCGCTGCATCTCCAAAAGCCCATATAGCTTCTAATTCTGCAATACCACCAATAAAAATAAATGCAACAAAAACCCAGCGATAGGTTGGAATGGCTTTTTCACCAAATAAGTAAACAACGGAACGATTCCCGTAAAAGGACCAACTAATTGCTGTTGAAATGGCAAATAGTAATACAGAAATAGTTACAATTTTATCACCATATGAAAATATCCATGACAATCCTTCTTTAAATGCGAAAGATGTCAATAAACTACTATTTAATAATTGTTTTCCTTGAAAGACACCAGAAGCAAGGGCAGCACTTGCTTCTTCTGCAGATGAAGCTGAAATATTTACAAAAAATTCAGTATGCATCCATGCGCCTGTTGTAAGGATAACAAGTCCAGTCAAGGTACAGATAACAAGTGTATCAATAAATGGCCCTAACATTGCAACAGATCCTTCCCTAATCGGGTATTTTGTTTTGGCAGTAGAATGAGCTATCGCTGCACTTCCTTGCCCAGCTTCGTTCGAATATAGACCGCGTTTTATTCCCCACAACATAGTGAGTAATATTCCACCACCTGTTCCCGCAACAGCAGCAGGAGGATTAAAGGCCATTGTAAATACCAACGATACACTTTCGGCGATTTTATCAAAATTCGACATAATAATAAGTGAAGCAGCAAAAACATAAATCAATGCCATAAACGGAGCTAGAAAGCCTGTAACGTGGCCAATCCGTTTAATACCACCAATGATGACGGTTGCTACAATAGCAGCCATTAATAGCCCATTTATGACCTGTAAATAGGAAACTTCAAACCCGGTCCATACTGTATGTTTCATGGTTAAAAAATGTCCATTTCCTATAACAGCTGAAAATTCTGAATATATTTGGTCAGATACTGTAAAAGATTGAATCGCATTTCCTGTGGCAAATGAACAAATAATGGCAAATGCTGCAAAGGCAACCGCTAACCAGCGCCATTTAACTCCTAATCCATTCTCAATGGTATACATAGGACCACCAGCCGTAGAACCGTCTGGTTGAATTTCCCTATATTTTAACGCTAAAGCACTTTCTGCGAATTTTAATGTTGTCCCAAAAAATGCCGTAATCCACATCCAAAATAATGCCCCGGGACCACCATAATAAATGGCTGTTGCTACACCAGCAATATTCCCAATTCCAACTGTCGCAGAAAGGGCAGTGGTTAAGGCGCGGAAATGATTTAAATCACCTTCATCTTCCGGATCATCATATAAACCACGTGTTACATTTACACCATGTTTAAAATATCGTATTTGTGGGAAACTGAGTTTAATGGTTGCGAAAATACCTGTCCCAACAAGTGCGATTACCATGAAAGGTATTGCACGATCAGCAGGAAAGGACCAAACAGCTTCAAAAAAATGTAAACCAAACGCATAAATAAAAAAGGCGATAAGGGCAAAAGCAATCATCCCAGCTTTGTTACGATTCATGTGTATTCCTTTATAGTTTCGTTAAAAAGATTGGCGATATTAACTGAAGCAAATGAGATTGGCAATTTTGTTTTACAAGTCATTTACACTACATTACGCTTTATATGTTGAATCATTTATACCAAAAAGCACCTTTAGGGGTCCTTGCAGTCAGTCTAATGCTGGGAACACTCATAGGATTGTATTTTTCATTTCCATGGATTGCACTTTTTTGTCTTTTCTTATTGAGTGTCGGAATGATTTGGCTATCACCAAATAAATTAGATGTAACTATATTTATTTTAATGGCATTTTCCATTGGGTGGACACTCTCATCGATTCAACAATCTAGATTAAATCAATTGCAAGAATATGCTCATTCGATTCAATTACAAAAAATCCAATATTCTGGATCTATTAAGGAAATAAAAGAAACGGAAAAAGGGTGGAGAGCTAAAGTGTTAATTACCTATTTAGAAACAGACTCATCCAAGTTAAATAGAGATGATGTATACGCATTTGTTTATGGTAAAAAATCAACCATCATTAGTCTATCTGATTCAATTAAAGGACAGGGAACGTTTAAACAATTTCAAGGGAAACGAAATCCAGGCGATTTCGATTTTCGATCATTTTTCATGCGAAAATACATTTTTGGTAAAGTTTTTTCTGATAAAAAGTTTCCACCCAATATTATTCACAATCATGATAGAAATATTTCTGCTATGATAGAAAAGGTTCGCCAATCTATAAAATCGATTTTTAATACATATACTGACAAAGAAACAGGAGGAATGCTAACGGCTCTCATTCTTGGAGAAAAATCATACGTAGATGAAGATTTGCGAGATTCATTTGCAAAAACGGGGGTCATTCATGTTCTCGCTGTATCAGGGTTGCACGTAGGATATGTTTTATTAGTGTTATCTCTATTAACATCTGTATTCCGAATACCATGGGGTTGGGATCGATTATTTATTATTCTCGGATTATTTTTTTTCTGTCTCTTAACAGGAATGAAACCAAGCGTTATTCGGGCATCACTCATGGCTGGGTTATTTTTAATAGCTCCCATAGTCAACAGAAGTTCCAATAATTGGAATATTATAGGAGCATCCGCCATTATTTTATTGTTATATAATCCACATTCGTTACTTGATTTGGGCTTTTTATTAAGTTTTTCAGCAGTGATTTCAATTATTTATTTTTATAATTATTTCGAATTGAATTTACCCGATTCAATCAATCCTGCTAAAATGGAAAATAGGGTAATCAAATTTTCATTAGGTTTATTTCTCGTATCCATTGCAGCACAAATCGGTACATTACCAATCACAGCATTTACATTTGGTTCAGCACCCATAATTTCATCTATAGCAAATGTATTTATTGTTCCATTGATTGGTATCTTAGTCGCATTAGGGTTTGCCATAATAGGATTCGCTTGGGTACCCTTTATTCCGGATTGGTTTGGAGAATCCGCCTGGGCTCTTCAGTGGACAATCAAGAAAATAGCTTCCTTGTTTGCTTCTTTTCCCTACGCAACCATTCAACTTAGTTCAATTGGATTTATTGACATTTTTCTTTACACATTTTTAACAGCTACTATTTTACTCTTCATTCATAAATCCCATAAAAAATATGCCATTTGGACATTTTTATTATCCTTAAATCTTATTTTTTGGCCGAATGCTCTACAAAAAAGAAATATTACTGACATTATATTTTTAGACGTGGGGCAGGGAGATGGAGCATTCATACGATTTCCAGATGGAAGAACCATGTTAGTGGATGCTGGATTTCGATCAAGAAGAGAAGATATGGGTGAAAGAGTTATCGTTCCTGTCTTAAATCATTTTGGAGTTGATAAAATCGATTGGCTTGTTATGAGTCATCCCCATTCTGATCACATTGGCGGAATAGAAACAATTCTTGAAACTATTAAAGTGGATACTGTTCTTGATACATATATTAATTACTCATCTTGGACATATAAACGGTTGCTCACTCTTTTTGATGAAAATGACATTATTCGAATAAAACCATCACCGGGAGAAGTAAAATCCTTGAGTGCTGGTATGAGTGCACTCTTTTTTTCACCTGACTCGCTCTATGCAAATGCTCAATCAAATGTAAATAATGCTAGTATTGTTTTTAATCTTATGATTGGTGAAAAATCATTTTTATTCACAGGCGATTTAGAAGATGAAGGCGATCATGTTTTATCCCAATTTGGCTCTTACTTAAGGTCAAATGTATTAAAAGTAGCCCATCATGGTAGCATCACGAGTTCAACCCCACCATTTATAAAAGAAGTTAATCCGGAATATGCTATCGTTTCTGTAGGAGAAGGAAATAAATTTCGCCACCCATCAGCCACCGTAATGGATCGATTCACTGATTTAAATATTCAAATAAAACGGACAGATTTATTAGGTGCAATATGGTTTAAAACAAATGGAATAGACATGTGGGAATATAAATGGAAATAATTGCAGGAGTAGATGAAGCAGGCCGCGGACCATTAGCTGGTCCCGTAATAGCTTCAGCTGTTATTTTACCAAAAGATCATACCATTGAAGGATTGCGCGATTCTAAAAAATTAACTCCGAAGAAAAGATCCATTTTATATGATATAATTCAAAAAGAAGCCATATCAATTGGGGTTGGCATTATAGACTGTAAAGAAATTGATAAAATCAATATTTTGCAAGCAACATTTAAAGCAATGCAAATAGCTCTTGGACAATTATCTCAGAAACCAACTAAAGCTTTAATTGATGGGTCTCCATTACCCAATCAAGTTATTCCAAATGAAGGAATTGTTGGTGGCGATGATTTAGTCGATGAAATAAAAGCGGCCAGTATCATTGCTAAAGTAACACGTGATAATTTGATGAAAGAATATGCCATTATTTTTCCTGAATATGGTTTTGAGAAGCATAAAGGGTATGGTACAAAGCAACATATGGAGGCTTTAGCCAATTATAAATCAACTCCCATTCATCGGAAATCATTTTCACCAGTTAAAAAAGCATTGCCCACACTATCTTGGTTGAATGAAAATAAAAAAGTCGGATGGCTTGGTGAAAAAATGGCCGCCCTTTATTTAAAAAATAAAGGATTTACCATTTTAGAATTAAATAAAAATTGCCCTCCACACGGCGAAATAGATATAATTGCACAAATCAATAATTGCATTCATTTTATTGAAGTCAAATCAGGACTAAAAGATTCAGAAAACCATCTATTAGAAAAATTCACTTCATCCAAATTGAAGCGGTTATATGATGCTATTCACTTCTATCAAAAGGAACAAAATACAGTAGCAGATGTTCAATTGGATGCTATGACAGTAAAATTTCAAAAGGGGGGACCAAAAATAAAATATTTTCCCGCCATCTCTCTAGACTGATTCCCTAAATTCGCCACCATATTATGTCACAAAAACAAAAGATTATAAACGAAATTAAAGCAATTGGAATTATAGTTACAGTTGCATTACTCATTAAGGTAACAGTACTCGAAGCCTATATTGTTCCAACAGGTAGTATGGAAAATACCATTATGACGGGTGATTTCCTTATTGGATCCCGGTTTGTCTATGGTATGAGAACTCCAGATTGGATTGGTATTCCCTATACGGATAAAGGATTTTTCATTCCCTATGTCAAATTTCCAGCTTTTAAAATTCCTGAAAAAGGAGATGTACTTATTTTTAAATATCCTCGCGACCATTTTGTTAAATATGTAAAAAGATGTGTTGGGGGTCCGGGTGATACCTTATTGGTTGATGCAAAAAAAGTTTACATTAATGGGGAAGAGGTAGCTCTATCAGAAAATGGGAAATTTCTTTATCCTACATTGCCGGACAATTACCGCCAGCAAGAAATATTTCTAAGTTCAGCTTTAAATAGAAATAAGGATTTTCTTGGTCCTGTCATTATTCCTAAAAAAGGGGATAAATATGTAATTAATTCTGAAACAAATTGGCGTCATTTATTACCGCTTATGATGATGGAAGGCCATAATGTTACTTTAGTCAGTGCTGAAAAAACATATACACTTACACTGCAAGACCCAAATGAATTATATCGCAGGAAAGAAGATAAAGCTGTTTTTAATGATTATTTCCCCAGTGGACATTTATTAACACCTTGGTCTAAATCCGTAAAAGATGCTCATTTTCAATATTTATATATAGATGGGAAACCTATATCAGAATGGTCATCGTATGAATTAACTCAAAATTATTATTGGGCAATGGGAGATAACAGAGATGATAGCCTTGATTCGAGATATTGGGGTTTTATTGGTGAAAATTATATTTTAGGAGAAGCATTATTTATCTATTTTTCCTTAGATATTTTTAATACGTGGTTACCAAGATTTGATCGAGTAGGAACTGTGATTCAATAGCGGTTTGATGAAACTAACATCATTTCTACTCATTCTTTCTGTCCAATTCTCATTTTGTCCAGAACCACCAAGAATGGTTAGGCATTTTTCTTATACTATTCCTCAGGATGAAGCCATTTCAGAAATGAGATTTTTCTTAGAACAAAATGGGTTTATTATTGAACATTTTGCCCCTGAATCCGGATATATTCTTACAACACCCATGGAAACAGAAATAAATCTCAGTCGTTATAAATATCAATTATCGGTTCAGATTGAAGACAAAGTTAAAATATATATGATTTCATCAAGGGAAATTTTAACTCGCGGATCGGAGGTTTCGTTAGGTGGTGGTTCATTTGATAAAAAACAAAAAATGGATAAATTGCCATACAAGGTCCAAAAAGCTATATTTTCACAATTTGTGACTTCATTAGATAGCGCAGGATTCCACCTAATTAAATCTTGAAATTCTCTTAAGATATTGATTGCCGATTAGGTCTGCTTTTATTCAAATTCCAAACCCTAATTAATAGGACTTACTAGTAATTTAACTAAAGATTGTTATGAGTATTAATTTCGACAACAAAGAATCCCGAGTTGATTATTTAACAGGGAAGTTTACCGACTTACTGGATGGTATAAATGGTTCATATGGTCAAGCACTCATTGACGAACTTATGAATCGTTTAGATCAAACTGTCATTGACTTTAATGATGAAGTGGAACAAATGATGGAAGAATTAAAAGGGAACAGTGATAAACGTTCTCAATTACTTCATTCAATCATTCATTCTGAGAAAAATCCAGGTGCCGAAAAACCAAGTACTGAAGAAGAATCACAAGAGCCATCTTCTGAAAATACTGCGGAATTAAGTGATTGGGAAAAAAGGCTAGAAGCATTAGATAAATAGATATTTGAGGGAAAAATGAACGTCAAAGATAAAATTGTATTCGGATTGTTAATTATTTTAATTGCAGGTGCTGGCTATTTCCAATACCTATCCACTGAATTAAACAAAAGAATGGACGTATTGAATGAGCAAGATAAAGCTCATGTTGATGTGGTCCATCAGGAGTTTCGCGAAGATTTACGAAAATTAAATCTCCAATTTATTGGTCGCGGAAAGCATGTACGCCAAGCACAGAAAGATATTATAGCTAACACTGAACTCATTCAAGCAATGACAGACTCTTTAGCAAGTCTCATTGATGATGTGAATTATGCATTAAATGAATTAGACCGCGATGTCCAAAAGCGATTCAGAAATGTTGAAAATGATATTGCTGATGTTTCTGACGATTTAAGAGGACATAAATCCAGATCCAAACGTCAGGTTTCGGACATTGAACAAAATGTATCATCCATTGATAATCGCGTAAAAGAAATGGAAGAATTGCCTGTTATTCAAAAAGACAAAGCAAAACAAGCTGAAGCAAAAGGTAAATAACTTTTACCTAATCGAACCATTTGAAAAGGCTGAATTTTTATTCAGCCTTTTTTTTTATTCAATTGTCCTAAATTTCAATGAACCATTTTGGACACAATCATAAGTATAGATACCATATCGAATGTTTAAAGGCAAAATAGTATTTATCAGTTATTTCATCAGCCTGCTAGTTATTGGCACAGGTGGATTCTACTTTATAGGCGGTGACCAATGGTCTATTATTGATAGTCTTTATATGACTTTTTTAACCTTATCCACGGTTGGTTTTTCCGAAGTGCACCCATTAACTGATGCAGGAAGAGTATGGGCTATTATATTAATATTATTTGGGGTGACGGGAGTGGGAATATTATTATCAAATCTAGGGGATATTTTGTCTCAATTTGGAGATTACAGGAGCAAAAAGATGGAAAATAAAATTAAAAATCTAAAAAATCATTTTATTATTTGCGGTTATGGTAGAATGGGTGCCGTTATTGCAAAGGAATTGACTGAAAAGAAACTTCCTTTCGTGGTAGTAGAAAAAAATGAACCGAAGATTGAAAGAATGCATCAAAATAACATTTTATGCTTACATGGTGATGCAACCATGGATGAAACGCTTAAATCAGCGAATATAGAGCGTGCTTCTGGTATTGCCGTTGTTCTAGATACAGATCAAGATAATTTATTCGTTACAATGTCCATAAGAACAATTAATCCAGATGTATTTTTATTGAGTCGCTGCAGTAAAGAAGCCAATCATGCCAAAATTAAAAGAGCAGGGGCGAACAAAGTGGTAAATCCCTATACAGCAGGCGGCCATAGAATTGCTGAAATGCTACTTTCACCATTGGTCGAAGATTCAGTTTCTGTTGTTTCTCAAACGCATCAAAATGTGGATTTAAGCCTGGATGAAATATCTTTAGAATCCTTAACTCAATTTCATGGTGTAACCATTAAAGAAAGCAAATTAAGAGAAAAGTTTAACTTAATGATTGTAGGTATAATAGATAGTAAAGGTGATTCAAAGATTAATCCTGCACCTGAAACCATTCTAAATGCGAATTCAAGTATTCTTTTAATGGGGAATAAAGAGAATATGAATCGATTTAAAAGAAAATATATTAATAGGAAATTTGCGTATAATATATATTATGTATAATT
>CAZGFQ010000058.1:1341-9685 GCA_964525185.1 uncultured bacterium | reverse complement strand
TATTTCACAACAAGATTAATGATACGTCCAGGTACATAGATTTCCTTCACAATAGTCTTTCCTTCGACTAAATCTACGATTCTATCTACATTTTTCGCTTTATCTAATATATCATCTTTTGAATCTGACTGAAGATTAACAGATATATTTACCCGTACCTTACCATTTATTTGTACAGGTATATTCGTTTCATTATCTTGTATTTTATTTTTATCCCATTGTGGCCAATCTAATTTCGTTATTACAGTTGTATTCCCGCGCATTTCATTCAGTTCTTCGGTAATGTGTGGAGCAAATGGATTTAATATCACTAAAAGTTGATCTAACAAAGTGGTACTTATTGATTCAAGAGTCATTAAATGATTTGTTAAAATCATTAATTGAGAAATAGCTGTATTAAAATGTAATACTTGTAAATCTTCAGTCACCTTTTTTATTGTTTGGTGAAATAAAGTTTCAGTTTTTGAATCATCTTTTGCATTGGAATCACTATCACCATGCTTTATGTATAATTTCCAAATCTTTTGTAAAAACCGATGACATCCCTGCAAGCCAGTTGTACTCCAAGGTTTTGCTTTATCTAATGGACCCATAAACATTTCATATAGACGAAATGAGTCAGCACCAAATTCTTCTACAACATCGTCCGGATTAACAACATTGCCCTTAGATTTACTCATTTTTTGACCATCTTCTCCTTGAATCATCCCTTGATTAAAGAGTTTTTGGAAGGGTTCACGTGTCGAGACAACACCAATATCATGCAAAACATGGTGCCAAAAACGAGAATACAATAAGTGTAAAACAGCATGCTCTACCCCGCCAACATACAAATCAACAGGCATCCAATAATTTTCAGCTTCAGAACTCCAAGATTGATTCATATTTCGCGGATCAACGTACCGTAAATAATACCAACATGATCCTGCCCACTGTGGCATGGTGTTTGTTTCTCGCCGTCCTTCAGGTGTATTCACCCAATCTTCGATATTGGCTAATGGCGATTCACCTGTCCCAGACGGTTCATATTTTTCAGTTTCCGGCAATAATAATGGCAATTCATTTTCTGATAATGGTTGTGGACCATCATTTCCATGAATAATGGGCATGGGCTCACCCCAATATCGCTGCCTAGAAAATAACCAGTCTCTCAACTTATATTGTATGGATGATTCCCCTTTTCCATTTTGCACTAACCATAGAATGGTTTCAGAAATGGCGTCAGGGACTTTTTTCCCATTTAAATCAAGTCCAAAATCATTTGAAGAATTGATTAATAATCCATCTGTATTATCTGTAAAAGCTTCTCTTAAAATATCACCACCTGATACAACTTCAACAATATCAAGAGAAAATTCTTTTGCAAATTCATAATCACGTTGATCGTGTCCCGGGACAGCCATAATAGCTCCCGTTCCATATGACATTAATACATAATCAGAAATCCAAATTGGGATTTCTTCATTATTGACAGGATTTATAGCATAAGAGCCAAGAAAAACGCCCGTTTTATCTTTTGCAAGCTCTCCCCTATCTAATTCAGATTTTTTACTCGCTTCTTCAATATAAACATTTACTTCATTTCGCTTGGACGAATCTGTTAATGATTCCACAAATGGATGCTCTGGAGCTAATACCATATAGGTGGCACCAAAAAGGGTATCTGGACGAGTTGTATATACCGTAATATCTTTACTTATATACGGTAAATTAAATTGAACCTTTGCGCCTTCTGAACGACCAATCCAATTCCGTTGTAATTCTTTTACACTTTCCGGCCAATCTAAATCATCTAATCCAGCTAACAGTGATTCTGCATAATCCGTAATTTTTAACATCCATTGTCTCATGGGTACTCGATAGACTGGATGACCGCCAATTTCAGATTTTCCATCAATCACTTCTTCGTTCGCAAGAACAGCTTTTAATTCCGGGCACCAGTTCACTGGCACTTTGGCTTCATAAGCTAGACCTTTCTCATATAATTGAAGAAAAATCCATTGCGTCCATTTATAATAGTCGGGATCTGTTGTATCTACTTCCCGGTCCCAATCATAAGATAGACCTAACATTTTTAACTGTGTTCGGTATCGGTTAATATTTTTTGCTGTTGTTTTAGCAGGATGAGTTCCAGTCTTAATGGCATATTGTTCTGCAGGAAGTCCAAAAGCGTCCCAACCGATAGGATGTAATACATTAAATCCCTGAAGACGTTTGTACCTCGAATAAATATCTGTGGCTGTATAACCTAACGGATGCCCGACATGTAGTCCAGCACCGGATGGATATGGAAACATATCCAAAATATATAATTTTTCTTTGTCGTGGTCTATTTCAGCTTTAAAGGTTTTATTTGATTCCCAATAAGCTTGCCACTTTTTTTCTATTTTTAAATAATTGTATTGCATAAAAAATGGGGCGAGAAATTAATTCCACGCCCCGGATAATTAAATAATTGTTTTTGTTAATTTATATACTAAATGAAAGTCCAATTGATAATGCCGTATCTGTATCTTTATAAAACTTTGATTCATCATCGTAAATAGGCAAATAATCATCTAATGCTTCATCATATTCATAATCAGTGATAACCCAACTATCTTCCGAACGAAGGACAGGATTATCTCTATATCGACTAATGAATTTATGTGTAAATGAAAAATCGATTGTAAGAGATTCTTCGAATGTTTCAATGGATAGTGTTAACTCATTTTCCCATAAATAATCCGTAAAATCAGAAATTTTAGGTTTCCAATACGTTCGATAATCAATAACTGCGCCACCATCGTGCAATTTAATTTTAACTTTGGGACGGACAGATAAACGTGAAAATGTCATAACAGAGTCAATTTCTTCTTCTATTTCATCATTCCATACCGAAGTTGTTTCATTTTCGTATAAAGCAGCGGCACTTACAGAAAATATTTTCCCAAATCGTTGCTTTGCACCTAAGCCAAAATTTGTACGATTTTTCAATCCAATAGAAACATCAGCAGATTGATCTCCAAATAAAAACGGTGAAAATGCTCCATTGGCCATCCAATCAAATTGAATATGAGCCCCGTAATCATTTGCATATTCTTCACCACTTAATGTCGCTTTATTGGCATTAAATGACATCATGAATTCTGTATCTTTAAATGAGCCTATATCCCCAATAAGTGAAAAACTCCATCCACCCGATATAGAAATATGATCCGTGTTTCCAGATTCTTGGTCAAAAGCGAATGAAAAATCATTATACATTTCTGTCATAGGTTCTTCGTCAACATCTGTTGAATCTTGCGAAAAAGCAAACCCATTTAGTAGAAGTGTAAATACTGTAAAGTATTTTAACATATAATTGTATCCTTTCCCTAAACATTTTGGCTAAAAAAAAGGGCGTAACAGTGTTACGCCCTTCCATAAGTCTATGAAGAAATTAGTTACCTGAACCTTTTTTCTTTTTCTTTCCCCATTTAAACTTTTTCTTCTTCTTTTTCTTCTTCTTCTTTTTGCTATCATCCATAGCAAATAGCGCATCTTCAGAAGAATCCTGTTGGATAGCAATTTCAGCTTTTACATCTGTAGTATTAACAGTTGAGTTTGCTGGAACTGCTGAAAGCATAGAAAAAGCCATGACAAATGTGATAAACATTTTAAATAAACGTGTCATTGTGATTCCTTTGTTTTATTTGTTTTGGTTAACCATGACCCGCCTAAATGACTTGACTGGTCGATTTAATTTTATCAGTAAAGGATACACCATGTCAAGAGATATATCTTTAAGAATTAACTTAATTACCATTCGCAGATTCAATCGATTAATATTGTTTATAAATTGGTATTTCATTGTGGAAATAAATAATTTACTTTCTCCACCCTTTTATTGGGAACAATTTTAAGTTTTATACATAATAGACACTTAATTCTATTGGAGGTAATCATTGATTAAAGTAGATAATCTTTCTAAATCTTATGGTTCTGTGGAAGCAGTAAAATCACTCAGTTTCGAAATAAACGACGGTGAAATTGTTGGTTTCCTAGGAGCGAATGGCGCTGGAAAAAGTACAACATTAAAAGTGATGACAGGATTTTTAAGTCCCACGTCTGGAAACGTGTATGTCGATCATTTAAATATTCTAGATCATGCATATGAAATTCAAAAAAGAATCGGGTATTTACCTGAACTAAATCCATTGTATGTCGACATGAAAGTCTTTGATTTACTCAAGTTTCATGCTTCTGTACGTGGAATGGATGAGAAACATTTTAGGACTGCACTTGAACGCGTTGTACATGATTGTGGGTTGAGTGGTGTGATTCATCGAAATGTAGGTGATTGCTCTAAAGGATATAAACAGAGAATCGGTCTAGCAGCCGCAATGATTCATGACCCCGAAATATTAATTTTAGATGAACCTGTCACTGGGCTTGACCCCAACCAAATCGTTGAAATACGACAACTCATTAAACAATTAGGTAAAGAAAAATTGGTTATTATGTCCAGCCATATTTTGCAAGAAATCCAAGCTACGGTGGATAAAATCATTATTATTAATAATGGGGAGCTTGTGGCAGAAGGATCGAGTGAAGAACTCATTGCCAGCGCTCAAGGATTAGCTCAATTAAAATTAGAATTAACAGGTGCAACAGATGAAGGCATTCAAGAAATGAAAGCATTCATCCCTTCTCTGTCCATCCATTCTGTTGACTCCACGGATACTCGATCATTCGTTACACTTGAATATGCACATACATCAGATCCACGAAAAGACATTTTTGATTATGCTGTTAAAAATCAATGGTCCATTTTAGAAATGAGTCAATCAAAGACAAATCTAGAAGATGTATTCAGAAGTTTAACTCAAAATGGAGATCAAGGAAATGCGTAATACATTTGTTATCTTTCAAAAAGAGTTGAAATCCTTTTTCAACAGCCCAATGGCCTATATTTTCTTAGTGATATTTGCACTTGTGACAGGTTATTTTTTCACGAATACATTTTTCTTGTACAATCAGTCGGATATGCGAGCATTATTTAGCATTGTCCCATTGGTTTATTTGTTTTTTATCCCCGCAGTAACAATGGGTTTAATTGCAAAAGAAAAAAGTGTTGGAACGATTGAAACAATTTCTACTCTTCCTATTCAGGATAGAGATGTTGTTTTAGGAAAATTTCTAGCTGGATATTCGTTAATCATTATTGGCTTAATGGTAACGGTCATCCATTACATTACTCTATCATTTGTAGGAACGAATGTGGATCATGGAGCGGTTTTAAGTGGCTATTTTGGATTAATTCTACTTGGAGGTGTTTATTCATCTGTGGGAGTCTTTTCCAGTAGTTTAACTGAAAATAGTGTTGTTGCATTCATTATTGGTGTATTTATTGTCCTTATCTTTTTTCTCTTGGATAAAACACTCATTTTCGTCCCAGATGCATTAGCCGGATTTGTGCAATATTTAAGTGTAGATTTTCATTTATCCAATATTAGCCGTGGTGTAATTGATACGCGTAACTTGGTTTATTTTGGATCTGTTATTGGTTTCTTTCTTTTTTTAACAACACGCGTTGTAGAATCTAGGAAGTGGGGTTAATCATGTTAGCAAAAAATAAGCAATCATTTATCACATATACGGTCATTGTCCTTATTGGATTAACGTTGTTGAATCTCATTTCTCGAAACAAATTTTATCGGATCGATTTAACCGAAAATAAAATATTTTCACTGTCTGAATCGAGTAAAAACATTGTTTCTGACATTGATGATTTATTAACCATGAAAGTGTATTTCTCAGATAATCTACCCAATGAGCTTGGAAATACGCGCCGATATCTACAAGATATATTAGAAGAATATTCTGCTGTTTCTGATGGAAATATTCGATTTGTATTTCATGATCCAGAATCAAATGAAAATTTGGAAGAACAAGCCCGAAAAGATGGGATTCAACCCGTTCAAATGCAAGTTGTTGAAAATGATAAACTTGAAATAAAACGGGTGTATATGGGAATGGTTTTACTCTATGAAGATAAAAAGGAAACATTACCCGTTATTCAGACAACCACTGGATTGGAATATGAATTAACCACTAAAATTAAAAATTTAGTGGCAACTGAAAAATTGTCTATCGGAATTGTATCATTAGGCAGTGCTGAAATAGTGAATGATAATCTTAAGCTCCAATTAGGGCGACATTATGCCATTAAAGATGTGGATATGAGTCAACCCATTCCGGAAGATATTTCAGCTTTGCTTGTAAATGGAACTGTCGATTCAGTGGATTCAAATGTATTGACACAGATAGACTCATTCCTTAGTACAGGGAAAGGCATTTTTGTTGCTCAAAATGGCGTTTCAACGGACATTCAAACACAACAAGCTTCTATCATTGAATCAAATATTTTCACCTTTTTGGGAAAATACGGATTAAATGTTGAAAAGAATTTGGCTATGGATAAACGAGCGGGACGTGTCAGTGTTCAACAACAAATGGGCATGTTTAGAATGAATGTTCCTATGGAATATCCTTTCCTCCCTATTATTCAGAATTTCAATGAAAATGAATCGGTCGTTTCTGGCTTAGAAGCACTTCAAGTCGTTTTCCCTAGTGAAATTTCCATTGATACAAGTTTTTCTGATTTGGTTGCTGGTGTAAATGAATTATTTACTACATCCAATAAATCGGGGATTATGAATGAGCCTTTTCAGATTCATCCAGATCCTAAAGTGAATCCACAAATCCAAATGTTGAATCAAAAGGAAATTATTGTTGCAGCTACATCCAAACTCACTTCCGGCGGAGAACTTATGCTCGTTTCTGATTCAAAATTCCTGACAGATGAAGGGGGAGGCGGAAGTGGCGAAAATGGTATTTTTATTCTAAATGCTGTTGATTATTTAGCAGGAGACCAAGGATTAATTGCATTACGATCACGCGAAATAACCAATCGCCCACTTGAAGAATTAGATGATGACACACGGATACGTTGGAAGTGGATTAATATTTTACTTCCATCTCTTCTTGTCATTGGAGTTGGATTATTGCACATGAGAAGAGAAAAAAATAGAGCAGACATATTGAGGCAAATATATGACTAAAACATTGCAGATAAGTTTAGGGATTTTAGCACTATTAGCTGTTTTATTCCTAGTCAATCAAAGAAGTCAAACCAAATTTGAAATATCTTCAGACAAAATCTTTACAGGAGATGAAGAAGCCATATCTAAAATTGTGATTAAACAAAAAGATCAATCCATCACATTGGTTAAATCTGACTCAACTTGGTCCATTATGGATATGGATTCTTTGGTTATGAAAGATCATCAAATCAAAAGTTTCTTTGATAAAGTGGTTTCATTAGAAAAAGAAATTCTTATATCAAAGAATCCTGAAAAATGGAGCAAATTTAATGTAGATGATTCCACGGGGAAATGGTTCACTTTTATCGATGAGAATGAAAAGAATCTGGGTGAATTTGTCATCGGACAAGGACAAGATTATAGTCGCAATTTCATCCGTATTGGAGACAATCCTGAAGTGTATCGCACCAATACAAATGTGCAATATTTATTGAATACGAATGCTTCATTTTGGGGGAAAGTGCCCCCTAAACCAGCTGTAGTAGATACTCTAAGCCCAGTTACACCTTAAAAGAATCAAATAATTTAGGCAAAACCTGTCCGGCAGGTTCTCGATATACTTCATCGAATAAATAGGATAATTCTGTTTTTTCTGGATTGATTTCAATACAGTGCGCTCCACCCTTTTTAGCTAATTGTTGGAATCCTGCCGCTGGCCATACCACTCCAGATGTGCCAATGGAAATAAATAAATCACATTGAGAAATCACGTCTGTTGCTTGAGTGATGGTGGATTCATTTAATTGGTCTTCAAACCAAATAATATCGGGTCTTAACCAGTCACCGCAAGAGCATTTTCTATTCGCATATTTTCCCGTTTCTAAATCGTCGTATATTTTTCCTTCTTTATCACATCTCATACGCCAAAGACTGCCATGTAATTCAATCACATCCTGTGAACCTGCACGTTGGTGCATTCCATCAATATTTTGAGTAACAATGGATATATTGCTCTTTTGTGATTGGAGTGTTGAAATTACATTATGACCTATATGCGGATCACATTTTAAGGCTTCAATTCGGCGTAATTCATGAAAATCCATAACATGATTCGGATTTCGATTAAAAGCGGTCTGACAGGCGTAATTCTCCCATTTATATTCATGCCAAATGCCACCGCGACCACGGTATGTTTGGACTCCGGATTCCGCGGACATTCCAGCTCCAGTAAAAAATACGATTTTATTATATTGATTTAGGTGATTCGCCACCTATAA
>CAZGFQ010000058.1:0-1241 GCA_964525185.1 uncultured bacterium | reverse complement strand
CTCCAGTAAAAAATACGATTTTATTATATTGATTTAGGTGATTCGCCACCTATAATAATACACATATTCTAATCGATAGAGTCAAGAAAATACGTGTCAATGTCCCCTTTTCCTTTGAGATGTACTTTTTCTCTAAATGAAACATGTGCCGATTCGGGTAAAAAGTGTTTCGTTTTTTCAGAAATTTGAATTTTTCCTGGCTCTCCTGAACTTTCAAGCCTTGCAGCAACATTGACTGTGTCGCCCCATATATCAAAATTGTCTCCAGTATTTCCTGCAATGACTGGACCAGAATTAATGCCAATACGAATGGTCCAAGAATCCTTCCCTAATGCTTCTTGCTGTACACCCATTCCGTTTACAAATTTCACCATTTCTAGTGCTGCTTTACACCCATCTAAAGCATGATTTGAATTTTTATCAGGAATGCCACCAATGGCCATGTACGCATCACCAATTGTTTTCACTTTTTTAAATCCGAATCTCTCTATGATTTGATCGAAACCGTTAAAATAGGATGCAAGAATTTCAAGCAATTCACCCGGTTGTAAGTTTTCTGTTTTTTGAGTGAAGTCTACGAAATCTGTAAAAATAACCGTAGCACAAGAATAATATTCACCTGTTACTTCCATCGACCCATCATTCTTTACTATAGATTCATCCAAACGTCGAGTATCCATTAATTCCACAAATTGATCAGCCAATAATCTTAAGCCATCTAATTGTTTATGAGAAATCGACCGAGGTTCTTCATCCATAACACAAAATGACCCTAGTATAAATCCTTTTTTACTAATAATAGGACTCCCAGCATAAAATTTTGGTAATGCTCCGCCACTTGATTCTGCCAGGTGTTTTGTTCGTTCATCTACAGAACAATCTTCAATGACAAGTGGTTCACAATTATTATTAATTACAAATTGACACATAGTCAAACCGCGAGGAATTTCTCGACTCATATAGGATAAGACGGAATTTTTCCCGTAATCCACTTTACAGTATTGAGTATCTTTGTCTATTATATTTATCCAAGATTGGGAACATCCAGTCAAATAAGAAGCCAATTTAGGCAAGCCCGAAAATCGTTGATCATTTTGGATATTTTGTTCAACAATTCCAACCGATTCTAAATCATGCAATCGATATTCTTCATTGTCTAACATAGGAGCAGGCTGGTGACCTAAACCGTCCGCTTTATTTGATATGAAATTCCAAAATTTCCGTTGTATAATGTTCATTTA
>CAZGFQ010000057.1:0-9772 GCA_964525185.1 uncultured bacterium | reverse complement strand
GGATGAACAGGAATAAACATAAAAAGAATATTTTTTACCATCTTGTAAATCCTGTAATCCTATCCAAGAAAATAATTAAATGAATTCATTAAAATCATATCTACAGGACCCATTTTTGAACCGACTCTATAAACAGATTCGGAAAGCCGGTTCTATGAAATCTATTTCATTGGATTTGACCGACGAATGCAATATTCGCTGTACCGGATGTTATTATTTTTCTGAAGAAATGGACAGTGTAAACACGCCCACGGATGAAAGTCAATTTGATGGATTTATACAAGGTGAATTGGAACGGGGAACCAATTTTGTAACCATTGTTGGGGGCGAACCCAGTTTACGATTGGACCGACTCAAAAAGATTTATGACCATTTTAAAATGAATGTTTCCACCAATGGCATTATAAAAATCCCGAAGGATGGATTTGAAAATATGCCCATTGGAGTATCCGTTTGGGGGAATCATGAAACGGATTCAAATCTGCGGAGCAACGAAAAACGGGACTTATTTTCCATCGCATTAGAGAATTACAAAAATGATTCACGAGCTTTTTGGTATTACACCGTATCTGCAGGGAATGCTCACGAGATTGAACATGTGGTGGATCAATGTGTGGCAAATGGGAATAGAGTTTTGTTTAATTTTTACAGTGATATAAATAATTTAGGTGGCAAGATGGACCATCGGCAGGGATTTGAAAAAGTCAGGATTGAAATTGAAAAGGTTATTCAACGATATCCGAATTTTATTTATTTATCATCTTACTTGACTAAAGTGATTTCTACAAGTGAACTGTATGGCCAAAAATGGGGATATGATGTATGCACGACAGTGAGTACAAATCTGGCTGAAAATAAAGAAAGAATGAAAAATGGCAACCCATACAGTCCCCATTTCCGTGCTTACAATTCTGACTTTAAATCAACAAGACGTTGCTGCACCGGTATCGATCGTTCTTGTGATTCATGTTTAGATGTGTGGCAGCATTTTTCCTGGGTCATGCTGAATATGAAAAAACATTTGGGCTCAAAGCAGGAATTCACCAATTGGCTCACCAGTATGTATTTATTTTATCTCATCAATCGTTTGGTAGATTATGAAGATGGTGTGCAGAATCTTCCTGAAATTCATCAAAGAATAGGACAGGATGAACAGGATTTACTGGATATAAAAATCAAAAATAATGGTATTAAGAGAAGCAAAAAATCCATGCAGGAACATCTTGTTAATCCTGTAATCCTGTCAAAATGAAATCTGACATACTCATCCATGTTGTGGATCCTGAAATCAAATCAGGATTAAATAGAATTGAATATCTACAAGATGAAGTTGCAGAAAAAGAAAGTGAAAAATCAGAATTGGATAAATTGATTCATGATTTCAACATTCGTCATCAACAAGAGTGCGGTCAACTCATCATTCAATTGCTCACTTTGCGAAAAGAGAATCTGAAAGAAAAAGCTGAATCTAATTTTGAGTGGAAAGATGCTTACGATGAAGCAGGAAAAGCATTCCATGATTATCAAAAAATATTTGATGCAGCACAAAAAGAAGTGCATCGAATTTTAACAGATGACGAACAAACTGAATTGAAAGATCTTTTCCGGAAAGCGAGTAAATGTTGCCATCCGGATATGGTGAAAGATGAATTAGAAGAAGAAGCGGGTGCCACATTTCATGAACTCAAATCAGCATATAATCAAAATGATTTGAATCGAGTCAAGGAAATATGGGAATCTTTAGAGAGTGAAAAACAGGTTAACGTATCAACGATTTATAGCCGAGATTTAAATAAAATAAATTTGGAAATCGTTCGATTGAAATCAAAATTAAAAATGTTGAAATCCGACTTAAAAAAACTGAAAGATTCCCCTTCATTTATTCAAGTCATTATTCTTGATGATTGGGATGAATATTTTGATGAGAAAAAACGGAAGTTGGAACAGGAAATTCAACATACAATGGCACAAGCATGAACCGAGTTGAATCTAAAGCCATAATACCTGTGGAAGCTACAGGCTTGAATATTCTAACAGATGTGTTTAAGATTTCAAACAGTCTGTTGAATGAATCATTTCCTAGTCCCGAATCTACTGAAAGTCAAAATGCCGTGGAGTCTATGGACTGGTTTCAAAAAGGGTTATTCGCTTATCGAGCAAAGCACTATGATGATGCGATTCATTACTTTTTTGAAGCGAATGCACTCAATTCAAAATATGTCAAATGTGAATATTATTTGGGAAATTGTTATCATCGAAAAAAGGATTTTTCTCAATCAGCGAAGCATTACCAAAATGCAATCAAATTAAAATCCAATTATGTGGAAGCGATAAATAATTTGGGTGTGACTTTTGACGCGGACAGCAAATATGAACACGCAATCGAATCATTCAATAAGGCTATAAAAACCAATCCCAATTATGCAAATGCTTGGTATAATCTTGGTAATACCTATGTACACACGCGAGAGTTGGTAAAAGCGATTGGAGCGTATGAATCCTGCGTCAAGTTAGATGTATTTCATGGTCGTGCTTGGTATGCTTTGGGGAATACATTTCAAAATATAAATCAATATGAAAATGCAATTTCTGCTTATAATGAAGTCGTTAAATATTTTCCTAATCATTACAAGGCTTATATTAAAAGAGGATTGGCACAATATAAATTTGACCAATATGATAATGCATTAATTTCTTATAAAAAAGCATCGCACATTGAACCGAAAAATGCAAAACCCTATTATCATATGGGATTAATATTCGAAAAGATGAATCAGAAGAAAATGGCAATTTCTTCTTATCTTCAAGCGATAGAATTAAATGAAAAACATACAAAATCATACAATTGCTTAGGTGCAGTTTATGAAACTGAAAATAATATTGATGAAGCGACTTACTTTTTCAGGCAGTCAGCCTATTGGGGAGACGTTTCTGCTAAACAGTGGGGACTGGATCATGGGTTTCATTGGTTATAAGAAAAAATAAGGAGTAAAAAATGTCTGAATTAATACCGGGGTTTCCACACGATGGCGTCGTAACAATTAATTATGTAATGCTACGACCTGAATATACTTTGGACGACTTGGAGATGCGGGTGGCAGAACTTTGCGAAAATGTCAAAACCTATCATTCTGATACAGGATTTGTGGGCGGATTTGTTTGTTTGAATACAGGTCAAATTTCAAATGAAGGAAGTACCATTGGTCAAACTGTTGATTCAGAAGGGAAAGATAAAGAAGCACTCATTGTTACATTTTGGCACACAATGGAAGATCATGAAGCATCCCATCGAAGTGAAACATTTCAACCGCTATTTTTAAAAGTATTAGAACTATGTGAAAATGGGAATAAAGAAATTGCATACGATATGCTTTGGTCAGGGAAAGGGTATTCTGAAGAAGAAGCTGAAGCAGCAAAAAAAGCAAAAGAAATGTATGGATAAGATTATTTCGATTACTATTTTATGAATTCCTCCCACCCATTTAGAAAAAAGTGGGGTCAAAATTTTTTAGCGGATCAGAATCTTCTCGATAAAATTGTTCGAACAATTGCACCGACGGAGAAAGATTCTATTCTCGAAATAGGTCCTGGAGAAGGTGCCCTTACAGAACGAATGTTACCAAAAGCGGGAAATATGGTTGCTGTAGAAATTGACCCATTGCTTATTGATCATTTAAAGAATCACCTTGTATTGAATAGATGCACTTTTATTCATGGAGATATTTTAAATCAAGATATTGAAAAGTTACCGATTATAAATCCAGTAAGAGTAATGGGTAATATTCCATATAATATTACTTCACCAATCATTTTTTGGTTAATTGAGCAATTAGATTATTGGGATGATGCCTTTTTAATGGTTCAGAAGGAAGTTGCAGAAAGGTTAGTTGCAAAAAGTGGAACAAAACAATATAGTCGAATTACTGTCATGGTTGGTGTTTATTTGGATGTTGAATTATGTTTTAATATTCCGCCAGAGGTTTTTATACCACGGCCAAAAGTATCATCTGCATTTATTCGCTTCACCAAGAAAAAAGCACCATTAGTTTCAGATGAAAAATATGAAAAATTTTATAAGGTTGTAAAAGCAGCTTTTTCTCAAAGAAGAAAAATGTTAAGAAATACATTAAAAGGTTTCACATTTAAGGATGGAATCGAAGAAAAGATTAATTTTACTCGTCGACCAGAAACGCTCACTTTGGAAGAATTTGCAAGCCTAGTATAAGTCTTGGAGATTCGAGTGGTTACGGGTAAAATTGCCGGCTGTTTTTATTAGCAGTATATTGATTTAGTAATGACCACAATTTTATCCTTAAGGAGGTGAGTTAAGTGGTTGAAGTCCAAGTAAGAGAAAAAGAATCACTCGAAAGAGCATTAAGACGTTTCAAAAAGAAATGGGAACGAGCTGGTGTTTTAAGAGAACTCAGGACTAAGGCTTTTTATGTAAAGCCTAGTGATGAAAAGCGTGAAATGAAAAAGAAGGCAGTTCGCAGAATGGCGAGAAATGCTCGAATTGAAGCTTTACGTAATAATCCGCGCGCCCAACGGCGTCGACGCAGGCGACAATAAGATTTTCGCTGTAAGAAGTAAAAAGGTTCGAGGGATACTTCGAACCTTTTTTATTTTATGAAAGGTTAAAACACAAAAAAATGTTAATTAGAAGTATTTCAGGTGTACGAGGAATAACAGAAACGCATTTGACATCAGATGTTGTTAAGCAATATGCACGTGCTCTTCACCAATTTCTCCCAGATGGTGTTATTATGGCGGGCCGTGATAGTCGTGAAACAGGGGATGAATTGTTAGAATATATGGTTTCTGAATTATCATCTCTGGGACGTAATGTTATCCATTTAGGGATTGTTCCGACACCAACCGTTCAATTTATGGTTAAATCAACCGAAGCTATGGGTGGAATTGTTGTCACTGCTAGCCACAATCCAACAGAATGGAATGGGATAAAATTTATTCGAGGAGATAGTATATTTTTCCATCCAAACGATTGTGAACAATTATTTAAATTGGTAGATAACGATGAAATACAGACTTATTCTGGAGAACCTGGGATGGTTCTTCCCGATGTGAATGCAATTCAAAAGCAAATAATTAAAACATCTGAATTATCTTGTATTAATTTGAATCGGATTCAAAAACGATCTTTTAAAGTAGTTGTGGATGCTGTTAATGGAGCAGGGTCCCATGCAATCCCAGAAATGTTGGAAGCATTAGGGTGTGAAGTCACTCGAATCCATTGCGAACCAAATGGGATATTCCTCCGTGGAACGGAACCGTTGCCTCATAACTTATCTGATTTATCTGAGGCTGTATTGAAGAATCAAGCAGACGTAGGATTTGCAATTGATCCAGATGCAGACCGATTAGCCATTGTTTCAGAAAAGGGAATTCCTTTAGGAGAAGAGTATACCTTAGTATTAGCATCCGAAGGGTTTTTAGAAGAGACCCAAGAGCCTAATACGTTTGTTGTTAATTTATCATCATCAATGGCCTTGGAAAAAATGGCTGAACGTTATGAAAGTAATGTTGAGCGTTCAGCAGTTGGTGAAGTGAATGTTGTAAATAAAATGGAAAAACTTGATTCCAAGATGGGCGGAGAAGGAAATGGTGGTGTCATATTAAGAGAAGCACATCTAGGGCGGGATGCCATGGTTGGAGCTACACTTGTATTAAATAGAATGTCTCAATCAGATAAATCTATTAGCGAATTGTTTCATGCACTTCCACAATTCCAAATGGTAAAAGATAAAGTTGAACTTCAAAATGTAGATGGAAACCAAGCAATGGAATTGGCGGAATCCATTTATAAGAATGCATCGATTGATAAAACAGATGGCATTAAATTTTCATGGAGTAATCAGTGGATACATTTACGGAAATCTAATACAGAACCCATTTTAAGAATTTATGCTGAAGCTCCTACACGCAATGAAGCCAACCAATTAGTAAACCAAATAAAGACAGAATTAAATACACATGAATAAAATCAATACTTTAGTTTTATTATCTTTTATAGCCATCGGAATATTCGGATGCGAAAGTAATGAACCATCCGCGGAAGAAACTGCCAAAATTCGTGCAATTGGTGATCAAGCCACGGGAATATTATTAGGTGAATTAAAGTCTAGACTTATTGGTGCTGTGCAAAAATCTGGGCCAGCTGGAGCCATTGAAGCATGCAAATTAGATGCAATGATATTGACAGAAAAAGCAGCAAAACTTTCTGATATTCCAGTGAATGTAAAACGAACAACAAATAAATATAGAAATCCAATAAATGCACCCGATAAATGGGATAAAGAAGCATTATCTTTTTTTGAAAGTAAAGAGGGAGTTCGCGATTATTTTCCAGAATTTTATGTTCAAAAAATAAAGAATGAAGACCAAACATTATTCCGTTATTATAAACCTTTAAAGACTTATAGCATGTGTCTGAATTGTCATGGTGATCAGATTAATAAGGATGTAAAATCTAAACTAGATTCTCTCTACCCAGATGATTTAGCAACAGGTTATTCAAAGGGTGATTTTCGCGGAGCCATTCGTGTTGAAGTTTCAAAGGAATATTTACAATGAGTACAAATGTATTAACACCTATTGATCAAATTGGTGCACAAGAGCGTGTAGCTAGATTGTTTTCTAGGAGTATAAAAAAAGAATCAAAAGTTCAGGCATTGCACTTATCATTAAGAATGATTGATTTAACAACGCTTGAAGGGAAAGATTCTCCAGGGAAAGTGAAACAATTATGTTACAAAGCATCTCATTTACATGATTCTTTTCCGGGATTACCAAATGTAGCGGCTATTTGTGTGTATCCTACAATGGTTCCAATCGCAAAAAAAGCATTAGAAGGTACGGGAATAAATGTGGCATCAGTTGCGACAGCATTTCCAAGCGGAATGGCTGATCTTCAAGCAAAACTTGATGAAGTTTCATCCGTGGTTGATGCGGGAGCAGATGAAGTAGATATGGTTATTTCTCGAGGTAAATTTTTAAGAGGGGAATATGCATATGTATCAGATGAAATTGCAAAAGTAAAAGAAGCATGTGGCAGTGCACATCTTAAAGTTATTTTAGAAACAGGCGAATTGGTGACTCTAGATAATGTTAGGTTAGCAAGTGATTTAGCTATGGATGCAGGAGCCGATTTTATTAAAACATCTACCGGAAAAGTATCTCCAGCAGCAACTCCCCCAGTTGTATTAACAATGTTAGAAGCCATTAGAGATTATCAAGTAAAAACAGGAAAAAAAATAGGTATGAAACCAGCCGGCGGTATTGGAACAGCTAAGCAAGCAATTCAATATCTGGTCATGATAAAAGAAACATTAGGGGAAGATTGGTTGTCTCCGGATTTATTTAGATTTGGAGCCAGCTCGTTAGCGAATGATGTGCTAATGCAAATTGTGAAGCAATCGACTGGTCATTATCAATCAAAAGATTATTTTTCGATCGATTAGGAAAACACTATGAGTAAAACTATAAAATGGGAATACAGTCCCGCACCAGAAGGCACAGATCATATTGAACTAAAAAAACAATATGAATTGTTTATTGACGGAAAGTTTGTTGCGCCCAAAAGCGGTAAATATTTTAAAACCATAAACCCATCCAATGAAAAAACAATTGCAAAAGTAGCAGAAGCAGATCAATCGGATGTGAACCATGCGGTCGCATCTGCAAAAAAAGCATATGATAAAACATGGTCTAAAATGCTTCCAAAAGAACGGGGAAAATACATTTTTCGGATTGCCCGCTTGCTACAAGAAAGAGCACGTGAATTTTCGGTTATAGAAACCATGGATGGGGGAAAACCCATACGTGAATCGCGTGATGTGGATGTTCCATTATCGGCTGCTCACTTTTTTTATCATGCAGGTTGGGCTGACAAATTAGAATATGCGTTCCCTGGGAGGCAAGCACAGCCAATTGGTGTTGCTGGACAAATTATTCCATGGAACTTCCCATTATTAATGGCAGCTTGGAAATTAGCTCCTGCACTAGCAACTGGGAATACAGTTGTTTTGAAACCTGCAGAAACAACGCCACTTACAGCAATGAAATTGGCAGAAATAATCCAAGAAGCAGATTTACCACCAGGTGTTGTAAATGTAGTAACCGGGGCTGGCAAAACAGGTCAAGCCATTGTAAATCATTCGGATATTAATAAAATAGCTTTTACAGGTAGCACTGAAGTTGGAAAATATATTATGAAAGCTGTTGCAGGATCCGGGAAAAAATACACGCTAGAGTTGGGTGGAAAAGCTGCAAACATCCTTTTTGAAGATGCGGCCATTGATCAAGCTGTTGAAGGAATTATAAATTCAATATTCTTTAATCAAGGGCATGTTTGTTGTGCGGGTTCACGATTATATGTCCAAGAAGGAATTGCAGACGAAGTGATTTCAAAACTTCAAAAACGTATGGATACATTAATTGTTGGTGATCCGTTGGATAAAAATACAGATATTGGCGCTATCAATTCAAAAATGCAGCTGGACAAAATTAAAATGTATGTCAAGTTAGGGTTAGATGAAGGAGGGTCCATTTATCAATCATCCTGCTCAGTTCCTAAAAAAGGATTTTGGCATGCACCAACAATATTTACAGATGTGAGTCAATCAAACCGCATTGTTCAGGAAGAAATATTTGGTCCTGTTTTAGCGATTCAAACATTTAGAACCGTAGATGAAGTAATTATGAAAGCGAACAATTCAGCTTATGGATTGTCCGGTGGTGTTTGGACTGATAAAGGGTCGAAAATTTTTAAAGTAACTAAAGATATTCGTGCCGGAGTTATTTGGGCAAATACATTTAATAAATTTGATCCAGCTTCCCCATTTGGTGGATATAAAGAAAGTGGCGTAGGTAGTGAAGGTGGAATTCAAGGCCTTTCTGGCTATGTAAATTTAGTCTAGGAGAATAGGATGAGTAATAGAATAGACATTCAAAAAACATATAAATTATTTATTGATGGGAAATTTCCCAGAACAGAATCTGGGCGATATATTAAATGGAATGATTCTAAAGAATCTATAGTCGTCAATATTTGCAGAGGATCTCGAAAAGATTTTCGAAATGCAATGGTTTCTGCAAGAAAAGCATCTTGTGGATGGGCAAATCGCACGGCATATAATCGAGCACAAATATTATATCGTATCGGAGAAATGCTGGAAGGTCGTCGTGACCAATTTATGGCAGAACTCACTTTACAAGGATTATCCAAAAAACAAGCATCCCATGAAATTGATGCATCTATTGATCGACTTATATATTATGCAGGTTGGGCGGATAAATTTCAACAAGTGTTTAGTCATGTTAATCCAGTGTCACTTCCATATTTTAATTTTACAGTTCCTGAAGCAACGGGTGTTGTTTCTGCTATTGCACCGGATGATACATCATTATTAGGCCTTGTTTCAGTTATTGCTCCTGTCATTGCAGGTGGAAATTCAATCGTCATTTTGGCGTCTGAATCATTCCCTCTTTGTTCCATTACATTTGCTGAAGTGGTTCATACTTCAGATGTTCCCGGGGGAGTTGTTAATATATTAACCGGTTATTGTTCTGAACTTATTGATCATTTTTCATCCCACATGGATGTGAATGCTATTATTTATTGTGGCAATGATGGAGATGATAAAAAATTAGTTGAAACGAATGCAGCATTAAACGTTAAACATGTGATCCAATTCCCAGAACAAAATTGGTCTAAAAATCAACATCAAAGTCCCTATCATATTTTAAAATGTCA
>CAZGFQ010000056.1:9431-10960 GCA_964525185.1 uncultured bacterium | reverse complement strand
TTAGCGCTTAATCGTGGCAATCATTATTCTGCAGATATTTTTTCAATGGCCATAATTGTGAACTTTGTTTCTGTACCTCGAATATCAAGGCTAAATTCTTCATTCACTTTTTTCCCCGCAATCGTTTGACCAAAAGGTGAATGGTATGTTACAATCAATGGGTAAAGGTCCAACTCAAATTCGATGGGGCCTAATAAATAATAATCTTCAGCCTCATCTTGACCATCTTCGAGTATTGCAACTTTAGTACCAAATTCAACATTATTAGTATCAATTTCGCTATTCTCGATAATTTGAAATGGAGAGTGAGAATGCATTAATTGTTTCTTCCGCACTATTAAGCTCTGCTCTTCTCTTGCTGCATGATATTCCGCATTTTCCTTAAGATCACCATGACTAGCAGCATCTCTAATCTTTAATGAAGTTTTTCTCTTTAATTTATCGAGAGATTCCAATTCTTCTAACAATGCGCGGTGTGTATCCCGCAAAATCAATGTTGCCATGCTTAATTTTCCTATAATTGATCGAATTAAATAAATTGTTCGGTTGAGTTTGCAATTATCTGCAATTCAAGAGAAAAATTAAGCCAAAGTAAAAACCCAATCAAGTGCTTGTTTCTCGTCGTATATCATGGATTTGAACAGAATGCAATTAATCGCCTTCACATATTTCAAAGTTATTGCTTGGGTGTGTTTTTTTGTTTCTTTGTTTGGGATTAGATTCACATCATAATGAGAGAGTTTAAAAGACATTTTTAACAGATCGCTTTCATCCGCTATGAGAAACCTATTCATACTATTTACCATCACATCCTCTGTTTTAGTAGGAGAAATCATCCATGAAACTGGAGTGTTGAAAGAGTTTATTGGTGGGCAATCATCAACCACATCTTATGATAATTGGATTAGTCATGTATCCGAGGGGATTGCCGACCCAGGATATAACGACTATGGACCTGATTGGTTGGATGTACAAACAAATGGATTTGGGAATTACACTCCTATTCAAGAAAATTCATCAACTCTATTCTATATTGAAAATATTCTTTCGGCATTTATCGGTCAAGATACAACCTTGGTAGATGAATTGTTATCAGACTCTCTTTCATCTTTTCAATTTGAAATTGTTATTTTTGAGGATACCTTATATTCCAAAACATATTATATGTTACGTGAAAAATTAGATCTATCATTTTTGGATTTGAATATTCCTGATAATCCGAATGATGATATTACGGGTAGTTTTAAAAATGGGTGGGGTTTATATATTATTGATCCTAATTCGTCTAGACCTCAACTTGCCTATCAAGTACCACATCCTTGTGATGATTTTATAGCTCCATATATTGCAACAGAATTATATCAACAAACACATGCATATGCATTAATGATTGCTGGTGCAGGAAGAGAAATATTATGGACAGGTGAAGGATCTTACTCAAATAACAAATCTTTATCTGATCCCGCAAGAAACGAAAATACATTTTTTCATATATTCCATAGAATTATGTCTGATGCTATTATTCAAAC
>CAZGFQ010000056.1:0-9331 GCA_964525185.1 uncultured bacterium | reverse complement strand
TTTAAATCATATGAAATAATATATGACAGGGATTCAATTACCCAATCTTCTCCGATTTGGAATGAATTAAATGATAACGATTTAATAGATATGCGTACAATGTCTACCACCATTTCTGGAATTAATCATTCGGATACATGGGTATTCCAAATTAGAGCAATTGATCACTTTGAAAATACAGGTAATTGGTCAATTCCCACGCAAAATATACTGCCCGGGCATAGTTTGGCAGATACATTAGTTTCATTCTCTAATAACGACATTTTAGTAAATTCCTTCTCGGAAGAAGATATTGATCATACATTTTGGGAACTTGATACTGTTCGGGCATTGCCCGGAAGTCCAACATCATTACATTTATATGGCAATACGTGGAAATGGGTAGAAATAAATCCCTTTCTACCAGATTCATCAACCATAATTCAAGTATCAACCTATATAGATAGTGTCCCGGAAATTCAAGGCATTGGCTTTAGGAATAATGAATCTACACTCACCTATTCCTTGTCGGGAAGCCAAGAACTTGATATTGAACAATGGGTAACAACGTATCAGGGAGCTTCCCCAATACGGGAATGGAATTCATATCAACTTCCATTAGGATTAGATTGGCTTGCTTTTTTTGATACACTATCCCCAATTACAGATATTATTTTTATTAATGATCAAGATGAAGGCAGCCCGGGCAGTATATATTTCAGCGATATTTTAGACATAACTCCTAATTTAGGAATAGCTCCATCTGTCAATATTGAGTATAACCTCGGCGACGGGCTTATTCGAGATGGTCAAAATATTCAGTCAGTGCAATTCACAAGTACCGTCCAGGATACAGATAGCTATTCTCATGGCTATTTTTGGGATTTTGGAGATGGGGCTTTTTCAACACTTAAGAATCCTTCTCACGAATATAACATAACCGATGATCATCACTATTCCGTGCTACTGACTGTCCAAGATGAAACTGGGCTTACTGGGCAAACAACATTATCAGTCCCTATCGATCAAGGTGAAACATCTTATCCATTAATCATCAATTTTGTCGGGGATATAATGATGGGACGTTCTTATGAAGCAGATGATGGGATTATTACAACTCAAGGTGTTTATTCCCTTTTTAATCCAACATTACATTTATTAGACGGAGCAGCAGATATATCTGTAGCTAATTTGGAAATTCCACTCACAAATCAAGGTGAACCTCATCCAACTAAAGGAATTTCTTTTAGGTGTGCTCCCGAAAATGTTTCGGGATTAGTATATGCTGGAATCGATGTTGTATCTTTAGCTAATAATCATATATTAGATTATATGGAGCCAGGGCTCATTCAAACTACCAATATTTTATCTGCTGCTAATATTCGACATTCTGGTGCCGGATTAAATAGTTATGAAGCGTATCAACCAGCCACGATTTCACGTAAAGGACAATCAATTGCTTTTTTATCGTCAAGTGATCGTACAGGACAATATAACAATGCTCAGCCCTATTTAAATGCTGGCGCAAATAAAGCTGGTTTTGCATACATGACACCTTTTTATCTAAGGCAACAAATTGACGCCGTTGACTCATTTGCAGATTTAATTGTAGTCGAAATGCATGCAGGTAGTGAATATTCAAGTGGCCCCGGGAATGATTATGATTTATTCACTCGAAATGATTTATACGTTCAAATGACAACTTATCCTACAAGCCAATGGGGAAATCCTGAATTACCCGATTATGATAATATTGACGAAGACTATAATCCTAGATTGGATGTGCCTCATATGTGGGACCGAGAAATACGCCAATTTGTAATCGATGAAGGTGCAGATCTTGTTATAGTTCATCATCCACATATTCTACAAGGGGTGGAAGTATACAATGGAAAAGTAATTGCCCATTCACTAGGTAATTTTATTTTTGATTTAGATTATCCAGAAACATATCCCACTATTATTTTAAATGCCATGGCAGATGGGAGTGGGTTTTATGAATTTACAATTACGCCCATTTATATTGATGATTATATCCCAGTCCCAGCCACCGGTGAGTTGGGATTACATATTTTAGATAATATGGCTAATAAATCTAGAGATTTAGATTCTTATGTATTTGTAGATAGGGAAAATGGAATTGGTAAAATTATTTTGGACCCTGCTACAAGTGAATCCATTTCGGTTAATTCGCGCATTCCCTTTTCAATGACTGAACAAAATGGGTCGTGGTTATCCGAGCCTATCCATCTAGCACGAGCTGGGAATCTTTCAACCATAGAACAAATTACAGAATTAAGTAATCTTGAATTTCGAGTTGGGAAAAATTTAGTCTGGATGGGCAACTTTGAAAATGAAGGAAGTACTTTGTGGAACACCAATAGTTCTGATGAATATTTAGATAATTCCGAATCTCGGTTAGGAATGCAATCTCTACACCATATTCGAAATTGGGACGACCCGGGGATAATCATTACTAATTTAGAAGAAGCTCTTCCAGTTGATCCAAGTAAATCATATTCAATGGCAGGATATATAAAAACAACTAATGGGTCAAACATTAAACTTCAATCTCGATTTTGGGAAAACCGTTTTGAAAATCCCATCCAGACATTATCTATGGCCAACTCTATACAAGGGGATACAGATTGGAATTATTACTGGCAGAATATTGATTTACCCGAAAATGCACACTTTTTTAACCTAAGGGCGTATAGTGGTTTACCTGAAACTGGCATCGGCTATTCATGGTTTGACCAATTAAGTTTTATTGAATGGGATGAATGGCAACCTTCTTCATCACTACCATTAGATTTTCAAAACCCAAATGATTATTATTTTATTCAAATTCGAACTTCTGGCGGAGTCCAAAATGGAATAATCGAATTGGTTGAATCAGCTTATGGAGATCCGGGAAATCTTATTTCTATTCCAACATCAAATAAGTATACAGGTGAAAGTCCCATTACTATTCAATTTTCTGATGAATCAATAGGTCCATCAGCCAAATGGGATTGGGATTTTGGAGATGGTCATGTGAATCAATCTCGTCATCCAAGCCATACTTTTAACGAGTCTGGGATTTATCATGTTAGTTTAACTTTGTCGTCTGGGAATGCAAATGAAACAGTTGGGCTATTGCCATATCCAATCATTATTACTTCAGGAGAAATACCAGACTTGGGTGATTTAAATGGAGATGGATTTGTGAGTCAACTCGATATAGAATTATGTATTTCCATCATATTGAATCATTATTCGCCAAGTCCAGAAATGTATTTATCCGCAGATTTAGACGGAAATGGACTTATAGATATTTATGATTTGCTAAGAATGACAGATATGTTAACTACTTATTCTTCTTCCCAGTCTGAATAATGTGGCGTGGGTGGGTCACCCATTAATATATTAAATAAATCATCTTCCAAAGATTCAATGGGCGATTCTATGATTCGTCCCAACTCAATACCATCTCGATAAATAATAAATGTAGGAACATGATGAATATTTCTGCCTTTTTCATCCCCTTGTGGATTAGTTCTATCTCTATTTAAGTATGCGATGGATTGTGTCTCAGATTCATACCCTGCTTCTTCTATAATCTGCAAGAATCGAGGCACTTCTCGACGACTATCGCCACACCACGTCCCCATAAATATTTCCATGGTAATACCATTTATAAAATCAGATGCAGCCCGAACAAGTCCATGATCCGCTTCGTAGGATTCGCTATTTTCTTTATACCATTCCAAGAAAGGTTCTTTTAACATATCGGACTTAATACCTCGCCCAACAAGCATTGGAAGATCTGTTTTTGAATCAGTCTCTATGTTTATTTGAGCTTGAATTGTTACCATTGAAATAAGTGTAATGAATAAAATTCGAATCATTGGTTTACTCCATCCTTTCTGAAAATTAAGTGTTATTCAATTATTTAACAGATAATTTTTTAAATCTGTTAAACTACGAAAAATATACGGGTGAACTTTTTTTAGTCTAGAAAGACTTGTATGCCCAATGGCCACAAGAGCACAATCGGCTCCAATCGCATCAGCAACTTCTAAATCATGCAGCGTATCACCTATAAATAAAACTTCATGTGGGCCATAATGCAATTCATTCATCCATGTTTTCCCAATATCAATTTTTCCATCTGCATAATGATTATCAATCCCCAATACTTTAATAAAATAATCTCTAATTTGATGATGTGTTGTTAAATCGTCTAAATAATCTTGGCGACTTGCAGATAAAATAGATTGTGTCATTCCAAAATCTCGAAATGCATTTAATGTTGATAAAGCATCATCATGTAACTTAGCCTCTTCGGCCCGTTCGTTATATCTATCAATAAATTCAGATCCTGAAATTGTAAAAGGTTCTTTTTCAAAATCAAACCCCAATCGTTTATAATAGTCAATTACAGGAAACGTAAATATATCTAAATAATGTTCTTCTGATAGATGCGGCATAGATCGCTTGAGTAAAACTTGATTCATTGCAGACACAGTTAGCCGCAAATCATTAAGAAGTGTCCCATTCCAATCCCAGATTATATGTTTATACTTTGACATTTTATCAGCCACTAAGTTCGGACTAAATGATGGATTTTTATATCATTATTCCAATGCGTAACTTTCTACCTTATGTTAGCGTTTAAGGATAGACTTAAATCATCTCTTTCTAATGCTCTTCCAGGAAAAGATGCCCAAAATAAATTCATGGTACAGCCCCGGATTCCAATGAAATGGCCACCCATCCGTAAAAAGTTGAAACCGGCTGGTACCTTAATTCTTCTTTACCCTGAGAATGATTCGATTCGTTTTTTCTTAACAAAACGATCTAAAAATGTTGAACATCATAAAGGGCAAATATCACTCCCTGGCGGCGTTCAGGAAAAAAATGAATCATTATCCGAAACAGCTTTACGTGAAACAATGGAAGAAATTGGCATTACAGACACCATTGAAATTCTGGGGGAATTATCCGCATTACCCGTTCCTATTTCAGGATTTGAAATACATTCATTTGCAGGTTGGCTTCCTCAAAAACCTAATACATCCATTCAGGAAAAAGAAGTTGAAAAAGTATTTACTGTATCCATTGATGAATTAACCAACGAACACTTTAAAAAAAGTAGAAAAGATACGATTCGTGGATTTCCTGTGAAAATTCCTTACTTTCAACTCAATGGTGAAACAGTTTGGGGAGCTACTTCAATGATTCTTTCCGAATTCAAAGAAATAGTTACATCTATGTATATGAAGGAAATGGCTATATGAGCCTCGGGCATTGGTTAAATTCGTTAGACTTTTGGGATCATGTTGCCCTGTTACTTTTATTTGGGATAGGTATATATCTGAGTTTATCTACTTTACAATTCCTAAAAAAAGCATATGAAAAAAAGCAAAAAAACAATCCATTCGCCACCCCGTTTCGAATCACGCCATTTGCCTTATTAGGAATGGGGATTTTTTATACATTTATATTATATAGATTGTTAGGTGATTATATTAATATGGCTTTAGAAATGGTTCGCTAAAACGAATTTAAGATTTTATCTTTTTCTTTCGCATCTTTTCCAAACCGGTCCACACCAATTTGGGCATTTTTTCCAATTCATTAAATTGGCCTGCCCCTTGAAGCCATTCTCCTCCATCAATGGTGACTACTTCCCCATTAATATAGGCTGATCCATCACTCATGAGAAAAGAAGCTAAATTGGCTAATTCTTCATGCTCACCAAATCGCTTCAAAGGTACACGATTTTTCATTTTTTTCTCAACGCCAAAACCCGGAGGTGCTAATCGTTTCCATGCCCCTTCTGTTGGGAATGGTCCTGGAGCAATCGCATTGGTTCGAATACCATATTTAGCCCATTCTACTGCCAATGATCGCGTCATCGCTAAAACCCCTGCTTTTGCTGATGCAGATGGAACAACATATCCGGATCCGGTCCAGGCATAGGTCGTTACAATATTCAGGAATACACCGCCATTCCCTTTCATCATTTCTTTTCCCACAGCAAGTGTACAATTGAATGTCCCTTGTAGAACAATATCCACAACTGTTTTAAACGCATTTTCAGACAGGTTTTCTGTTGGTGAAATAAAATTACCGGCTGCATTATTTAAACAGCCATCAATGCTCCCAAATGTTTCAACCGTTTTTGATATCATTTCCTTTACTTGTTCAGGTTCTCGGACATCCGTAGAAATCGGTAAAACTTGTCCACCTGTTACGCTAGATATTTCTTCCGCTGTTTGATCTAACACACCTTGCCTTCGACTTGTTATCACTAGATTGGCACCCAACTCAGAAAATTGTTTTCCCATTGATTTGCCAAGGCCAGATCCGCCTCCGGTAATAATAATCGTTTTATTTTTGAGTAAATCTTTTTGAAACATTGTTATCCTTTATTTTTTCAGAACCTTGATAGGTGTTTTATCCACCCCTAAATTCAGTTAGCCTTAGCGTATCTTACAGCATTATGTTCACACAATTCAACCTAGGAATTAATCATGAATCAGCCTGTTCAAAATAAATCCACTAAACTTTTCGTTCTAGATACAAATGTTATTCTTCATGACGCATCTTGTATAAACCAATTTGAAGAAAATGATGTTGTTATTCCCATATCAGTTCTTGAAGAATTAGATAATTTTAAACGTGGGAACGAACAAGTTCATTACAATGCGAGAGAATTTTTAAGACTTTTAGATGATTTTTCTGAAAATCATGTAAATGGTGAAGAACAAAAAATCGATGATGGGCATCAAGGAACCATTCGTGTTGTTGTGAATCATCAATATCATCCAGATGTTGAAGCGTCTTTTCACGAAGATAAAATGGATCATCGAATTCTGAATTGTGCATATAAATTGTCTAAAGAAAACCCAGATCGTAAAGTGGTTCTTGTGACAAAAGATACAAATCTTCGACTAAAGGCACGTTCCTTAGGATTAAAAGCTGATAATTATTTAACAGATCAAGTTCAAAACGTAGAAATAATAAGTAAAGGAATCCATCTCATGGAAGATGTTCCTGAAACGGTAATTGATACATTGTATGAAAAAAATGAATGTGATTTTGAAACGATTGATTCTATGGATTCCCCAAACCCAAATGAAAATTTTATTCTTCGCAATGGGCAGAAATCTGCTTTAGCAATTTTTAATTCACAGGATAAGAAATTAAAACGGGTTGATAAAATTCCTGCATATGGAATTACACCACGAAATGCAGAACAATCATTCGCAATGAAAATTCTAACAGATGATTCGATTCAACTTGTTTCTCTAGTAGGAAAAGCAGGGACAGGGAAAACACTTCTTGCCCTTGCTGCTGCACTAGAATGTAGACAAGGGTATCGACAAATATATTTAGCAAGGCCTATTGTACCATTAAGCAATAGAGATTTAGGATTTCTTCCAGGCGACATTCAATCCAAACTGGACCCTTACATGCAACCATTGTTTGATAATTTATCCGTCATTCGGCATCAGTTTAAGTACGAGGATGATAGAGCAAAACGAATCAATGATATGATGGAGCAGGAAAAATTATTGATTACACCATTGGCTTATATTCGAGGTCGGTCTTTGCAAAAAGTTTACTTTATTGTTGACGAAGCTCAAAACTTGACGCCCCATGAAGTTAAAACAATTATTACAAGAGCCGGCGAAGGAACAAAAATTATTTTTACCGGCGACATTCATCAAATTGACCATCCATATTTAGATGTTAAGTCAAATGGAATAAGCCATCTCATTGCTCGAATGAAAGGGCAAGAAGTATTTGCCCATATTACACTTGAAAAAGGGGAACGATCTGGATTGGCTGAATTAGCCACAAATCTTCTTTAATTCCCTTTTCTTTCATGAATAAAGATTCCTTTTATCAGGATGTATATTCTGTGTGTAAACGTATTCCTTTTGGAAAAGTTACCACGTATGGATTAATCGCCCACTCGTTGGGGAAACCATATTCTGCACGATCAGTCGGTTGGGCATTGAATCAATGTTCAAAAGATATCCCGGCCCATCGTGTCGTAAATCGATTGGGTCAATTATCAGGGAAGAATTATTTTGATCCACCAAACATCATGGATCAAATGCTAAAATCAGAAGGAATCATAATAAAAAATGATTGTATACAGGATTTTAATAAAGTGCTTTGGGTGCCGAATGATTAATATCGATTAACGAAATAATCCGGTTCATTCGCCAAATATTTCATCCACTTTTTCACCGACTTCTTTTTCTGCAGCTTTCTTAGCTGAATCAGTGACTTCTTCGATTTTTTCTGAAGCAGTGGATTTAATTGTTTCGGTTGATTTTGAAACGGAATCTTTCAATTCATCCATCGATTTGGGGACATCTTGACCTGTCCATGATAAATAGGCAATGTATAAAACGAAGAGTGCCGAAACCAGCAAAACGAGTTTAATGATTTTTTTCACAATCCCAAAAAGAATGAATAGGGCTAAAATAACAGCTACCGCCATATAGGTCGGATTAGATGTTAATAGTTCAATTATTTGTTCCATCGTAACCTGAATCTAATTCTCTTTACCCAATCGCTTCAATAAAGACTATTTGGCATATCAACCTTTTGTTGTAAACTGACCTATGGTCATGCGAGTAGTAACTTTTGGTCTTTTTATAATTTCAATCGGAATGAGTCAATCAAAATATCCCGCCGATTCCCTCCTGTCTAATCCAGAAATAAGTTTTATTAAAAAAATGGGAATTCTTCCCATTGCTACTTGGCAAAGAATGAGTTACAACTCTCAATTATTGAATTGTCAATTTTATCCCAGTTGTAGTAATTATGGAGCAGAAGCCATAAAACAATATGGATTATTAAAGGGTGGCGCTATTGCATCAGATCGTATTGTACGGTGTAACCCTTTTGCATTTCATTATCATTTAAAAACGAATCAATCATTTTTCGAAGATGGTCGTCTCATGGACCCTGTTTTACAGAACCATGAATTGCATTCATCTAAGAAATCACCTTGGATTGCTGCTGGACTTTCTGCAATCATACCGGGAGCTGGACGTATGTATGCTGGGCGATTATTCGACGGACTTATGGGTTTATGGACATTTTATTTATTTGGGAAATCTGCCTACACATCCATCCAAAATGATAAACCTATTTCCGGCTCATTATTTGGGATTGCTACTGGATTCATTTATTTTGGAGAAATGTATGGCGCCTGGAGATCCGCTATCCCTATCAACGAATAGAATGCTTTTATTATCAGGAATTGAATGGGTAATATGTGCGGCTATTTTTCAGCTAAATTGCCACCGTAGCTCAGTTGGTAGAGCAACGCATTCGTAAT
>CAZGFQ010000055.1:0-11187 GCA_964525185.1 uncultured bacterium | reverse complement strand
TGGAACAAGGGAAGAAATTGCTTGAAGTATCTGAAGCTACCATTGAAAACAATCATGTGGTATCGTCGGATGGACAATCCATTTCCTATCAAGATATTTGCACAAAATGTTTTTACACGGACCACCAGACTCAAATTCAAGCTGTTGCTTCTAAAGTGAGCTATGATAGTCCGCCACCCTATAATGCAACATTTGCAGATGTTACAGTGGACACTGAAACGGGGTTTGTGAAAGTGAATAAAATTGTTTCCATTACTGATTCAGGGCAAATAATTAATCCGCAAATGTCGGAAGGTCAAGCAGAAGGAGCTATCCCACAATCATTAGGAATGGCATTATCTGAACATATGATTTTTGATGATAAAGGAAGACCCATCAATACAAATTTTGAAGATTATCATATTTACACATCCATTGATATGCCGGAGATTGTTGCAGAATTTGTTCATACGGATGAACCAACCGGACCCTTTGGAGCAAAGGCGGTCGCAGAAATTCCCATTAATGGACCCGCACCCGCCGTTGCAAATGCCATTTTTAATGCATGTGGCGTCCGTATAAGAGAATGTCCAATTACACCGGAAAAAGTATTAAAAGAATTAAATAAATAGAATAAATAGTTACAAAGGGCACAAAGGATCGCAATGATAATAAATGTCAATTGTGGTACGTCTGAGTCTTTTGCGGCAATAATAAAAAAGGAAAATAAGAATAATGAATAACTTGGACAGACGCATTTCAGAATTAAGTTTAAAGTATTTACCGTTAGCTGAAGAATTATTAAAAGAAGCCATTCGCATTCCTGCGGATTATGTAGATAAACCAATTGACCAAGGTGGAGATCCAGATTGTGGATTAAGTAACCATGAAGGTCCCCGTTTAGAATATTTAAAAAAACGCATTGTAGAAATAAAAGCCGTTCGCTCCGAAGAAGATGTTTGGTTCGATGAGTATGGAAATATAGTTTGGACGGTGAAAGATATTAATGATGGTATCCCGGATGAAGAAAAACGCATTATCTATTTTGATGGGCATACCGATACGGTGGGTGCATTGAGAGATCAATGGCTTGCAAAAACAGATGGAAGTGTGGATGTGTATGATGGCATTTTAAAACCGAACAATATGGCTAATGATTTTTTAATAAATGAATTAGGATATTTGCCACCAGAAAAGGAATGGGATAATCTCATTTTTGGACGTGGAGCCGCAGATCAATTAGGTGGAGTTATTTCAGAAATTGTTGCAACAAAAATAGCGTTAGAGTTGGCAGACGAAGGTGCACTCAAAGGGACGATCATTCGTGCTTATGGTACAGCCGCAGAAGAAGATAATGACGGCGCTGGACCCATGTATCTCATGAATAAGGTATTACCGGGTGCCAGTGCAGATTTAGTACCGGATGTAATCATTTTAACTGAAGGAACAGGAGATGCAAATAAAGGTGCGTTGGGGATTTATCGTGGCCAGCGGGGAAGAATGCAAATTAAGGTAACCGTCACAGGACGGTCTTGTCATGGCTCTATGCCTTGGGAAGGATTAAATCCGTTGGAATATGGTGGTGCTATTATTGCTGAAGCGGCGCAAAAATATAATGATCGCGAAGGATTTAAAGATGATCCATTTTTAGGGCATGGAACACGTACTGCGTCTTGGGCTCAATTGGAAACTCCCAGCGATTGTGCTGTCCCTGATAGATTTACGTTTAGGTTTGACCGAAGATTAACAGTGGGTGAAATTCCGGATGAAGCGGTGCAAGATATTGAGAATCTGAACTCTGTTAAACGTGCACGAGATGCAGGATTAGATGTAGATGTATCAGTTCCAGAATATGATGATTTAACTTGGACTAACTATAAGCCTGGTAATAAGCAAATTTATATGGGTTGGGCAACTCCGGAAGAACACCCTGCCATTCAAACTGCATCTGAAGTGTATCATAATGTTGTGACACCCAATGTGGAAACGGAAGATGAAACAGCAGGTACTTTACGAAAAGAACCTCGTATTGATCGTTGGATATTCTCTACAGATGGTGTTGGATTCCCAATTCCTGAAGAAACGGATTCCATTAACATTTCTGATAAAAAAGATTGGGTTCATGCGGGTGGATTTAAACATCCAGCTATGTTCGGAATCGGTCCTGGGATTGAACAAAATACTCATAAAATAGGTGAATGTGTTGATAAACGAGAATTAAGATTAGCCATAGCATTTCTTTCTCGATTCCCGAGTGCTTACGCTAACTAATAGAAACAGACAGACAGATTATATTAGGCCCAAGGTGGATAGAGTATGATTATTCACCCTGGGCTTAATTATTAAATAATATATAAAAAAATCTTATTCCATTTCTTATTCGATTTATTTGTAAGAGATTCCCGCGCTAATTTTGAACCAAAAAAAAGAATTTCATGCGAAAAAATAATTTTAGAAATATTGCAATCATTGCTCATGTTGATCATGGGAAAACAACATTAGTAGATGGTTTACTTAAACAGAGTGGCACATTTCATGAGCGACAAGAAGTAGAAGATCGAGTCATGGATTCCATGGATTTGGAAAAAGAACGTGGAATCACTATTACTGCTAAAAATACAGCTGTTCAATATAATGATATTAAAATCAATATTATTGATACACCCGGCCACGCTGATTTTGGAGGGGAAGTCGAACGAAGCCTAAATTTGGTGGATGGTGCATTATTGCTGGTGGATTCTAGTGAAGGTCCATTACCTCAAACACGATTTGTTCTTAAAAAAGCATTAGACAAACAACTCCCAATTATCTTAGTTATTAATAAAATTGATCGTGGTGACGCCCGAATAGATGAAGTGGTGAATGAAGTATATGATTTATTTATCGACTTAGATGCGGATGATGAACAAATAGAATTTCCGATCATATATACAAATGCTAAGGATGGAATTGGACATCTCGAAATGGGCGATTCATCCACAAACCTAGAACCCTTGTTTGAAACAATATTAGATAAAATTCCAGGACCTGCTGCGGACGATGATCATACACCCCAATTTTTAATTACCAATTTAGAATATGATCCTTATGTAGGGCAAATTGCAGTTGGCCGATTAAACAATGGTAAACTTGAATTGAATAAACATTATAGTTTATGTGGGGAAAATGGAATTAAGAACGGAGAAAAATTCTCCGCTCTTTATACATTTAAAGGGTTGCAGAAAATACCTGTCGATACATTAGAAGCTGGAGATATTATTGCTGTTGCAGGTATTGAAGGAATTGCTATTGGTGATACGATTTCATCGAATGAGAATCCTGACCCCATGCCTAGAATCCAAATTGATAAACCGACCGTTTCGATGCTATTCTATGTAAATAATGGCCCCTTTGCGGGTCAGGAAGGAAAATATTTAACATCTCGCCATTTAGGAGATCGATTACAAAAAGAAACATTGGGCAATGTGTCGTTAGAAATTATTCCTACAGATCGTCCTGATATTTTTGAAGTATGTGGCCGTGGTGAACTTCAAATGGCTGTTCTTATTGAAACAATGAGACGTGAGGGGTATGAATTTATGGTGTCAAAACCAAGAGTTATTACTCATGAAGAGAATGGAAAAACAATGGAACCGATGGAGGATGTTTTTCTTGATATTCCAGAAGATAAAGTGGGTACAATCACAGAAAAATTATCACTGCGAAAAGGACGAATGACAAATCTTCAAAATCATGGACATGGTCGCGTGAATATGGAATTTAAAATTCCCTCACGAGGTTTAATCGGCTTTCGGAGTCAATTTCTCACCGATACACAAGGGGCTGGAATTATGAATAAATTATTCGCAGGATTTGCACCGTGGTTTGGGGCAATTCCACAGCGGAAAAATGGTGCCCTTGTTTCAGATAGAAAAGGGAAAACGACCACTTATGCAAGCTTAGGAATGGTAGATAGAGGGGAATTATTTATACCAGTCACAACAGAAGTTTATCCGGGTATGATTATTGGTGAACGAAACCGTTCTGGTGATTTAGATGTAAATATAACAAGAGAAAAGAAATTGACAAATATGCGAAGTGCAAATTCAGATATGACTGTTACGCTTAGACCGCACCGAATCTTGTCGTTAGATCAATCGTTAGAATTTATTGCAGAAGACGAATTAGTTGAAGTTACGCCAGAAAATATTCGATTGAGAAAAATGGAATTGGATGCAGGGAAACGTGCTGCTGCTAAGAAAAAAGAGAAATATGCAAACGAGGCTTTGAATTAAACCTTAATTCAGATATTATTCTTCACCCGTGCTGTGCAAATAGCTATCATAATCACTTCCATATTCAATAACTTTATTTTGTTTAAGCTCAATTATACGTGTAGCTAATGAGGTAACGAATTCTCTGTCATGACTTACAACTATTAATGTTCCTTCGAATTTTGTAAGGGCAAGGTTGAGAGATTCAATGGATTCCATATCTAAGTGATTGGTCGGTTCATCCATAATAATGACATTTGGATGTTGTAAAATTATTTTCCCGAATAACATACGTCTTTGTTCGCCACCAGATAAAACATTGACTGGTTTATTAATATCGTCTTGAGAAAAAAGTAAACGACCTAACGTTCCGCGTATTGTTTGTAAATCATCTCCTTTTTGTCTCCATTGGTCCATCCATTCAAAAAGGGACATATTCGACTTAAAATCTTCATCATGATTTTGTGCGAAATAACCAATTTCCGCATTATCTGACCATTGTATTTCTCCACTATCGGGTTCAAGATCGTTCACTAAACATCGGAGCAATGTTGTTTTTCCAATTCCATTCGCACCAATAATAGCTAATCGTTCTCCAGCATCTAATGAAAAGTTTAAATTATTTAAAACAGATAATTCATCAAACCCTTTATTTAAATCAGTGACTTCTAATGCATGATTAAATACTTTTGTATTTTGTTGAAAACGGATAAAAGGGTAGACCCGACTTGACTTCTTAATATCATCTAATTTGATTTTATTAATTTGATTCGCTCTCGACGTAGCCTGGCGCGCCTTAGACGCATTTGCTGAAAAACGTTTTACAAAAGATTGTAATTCATCAATTTTTGCTTTTTTCTTAGCGTTATCAAGTAAAAGACGTTCTCGAGCTTGGGTTGATGCTAACATAAAATCGTCATAATTACCTGGGTAGAGTCTTAATTCGCCATAGTCAATATCTGCCATATGTGTACATACACTATTGAGAAAATGACGATCGTGAGAAATAATAATCATGGTACTATTTCGAGAGTTTAAAATATTTTCAAGCCAACGAATTGTATTTATATCCAAGTTATTTGTAGGCTCATCCAGTAATAGGATTCCTGGATCGCCAAAGAGTGCTTGTGTTAGTAATACACGTAATTTTAATCCGGGAGCTAGTGAGCGCATTTTTTCTTCATGCTTTTCGATGGGAATACCAACGCCTAATAATAATTCGCCTGCGTGAGATTCTGCCATATAGCCATCCATTTCAGCAAAATGCGACTCTAGATCCGCAACCTTCATTCCATCTTCTTCGCTCATTTCAGGTAATGCATAAATGCGATCTCGTTCACGCTTTATTTCCCATAATTCTTTGTGTCCCATCATAACACAATCAATTACATTTACATCTTCAAATCCAAATTGGTTTTGACTCAATACAGCTACTCGCTCTTTTGAATCAAGTTTAATATTGCCAGATGATGGGTCCAATTCCCCGGATAAAATTTTCAAAAATGTAGATTTACCAGACCCATTTGCCCCAATGAGTCCATATCGATTCCCTTTTGAAAATGTAGCATTAATGTCTTCAAAAAGGGGTTTAGTCCCAAATTGAATGGAGATATTTGTTGTAGATATCAATTGTTTCCTCTCTAACTGTAATTTTCCTGAAATGTTTGGTCGTTATGAAATGAATTCTAAATAATGATTATAAACAAATTAAATGTCCAAGATTCGGTTTGAATTCACCGAAAAATTTAGATATTTATTTATAATTATCTAATAAGCAATAATCGTTCATTTAAAAAATATTTTATCTCATAAGAAAAATAGTTATTATTACTTTATCCTTAAATTAATAGGTGAAATGAATTCCACTCAATACATTTATCTTAAAATTATTTTACTCATGTCGGTCACATTGGGGCAATCAATCTCTTATAAGGAAGGTGCTCAATTTTATGATAATGGGAATATTGAATTTTGTTATTTATCTAAAACAGATACCATTTCAGGGCAAATATTTGAACAAGGAACAGGTGTCCATTTTATGGAAAACGGTATCATGAATTGGGTGTTTTTACAAAAAGACACAATGATCCAAGGACATTTATGTAGAGGGAAAGGCCATGGATTTATGACGAGTTTTTATCCAAATGGTCAATTAAAAATAGCTTGGCTTGGGAGAAATGAATTCATCCAAAGGATACCGTGTGCAAAATTCAAATTATGGAAAGCTTTATTTGCACCTTTCCATGGGAAAACAGGAGCAACTACTTTTTATGAAAATGGACTATTGAAACGATGCGAATTGTCAGAATCATTTGAATCGGATGGAACATATTTTTCTAAGGGAACTATTTTAAAATTCGATACGTTGGGAGAAATAATATTATGAAAATATTTTTAATAAATATCGCTGTTTTGTTTGGTGGACTTATCATTGGAATGATTGTAAATATGAATATAATTATGGTTGGTAGCCGTCTCATTATGCCACCTGAAGGTATGGATATTATGGATGCAGAAAGTATTAAAGCACATTTGCATTTATTTGAAATGAGACATTTTGTATTTCCTTTTTTAGCTCATGCTGGTGGGACACTTGCTGGGGCAGTCATAGTAGCAAGATTTGTAAAAACACACTCATTTGTATTTGCAATGATTGTTGGGGGATTCTTTTTATTGGGTGGTATTATGAATGCAAAATTGATTCCTGCGCCACTTTTTTATAATATATTAGATATTGGGTTATGCTATATACCAATGGGGTATTTAGGGTGGACATTAGGTCATACTGAATAATATGGTGAGTGTTGAAATCTTTAGCGGGGATTTAGCTCAAGAATTCATATATCGATTATAAGCCATTTTTAAAGTGGATACCGGACAATTCATTCTAAATATCCGGTATGGCATCTACTTATAATTGTGGAATAGGAGATGATATATAATCAAAATTTCTTACCTGTCTGCGTTTTGCTACGAACAGACAGAAGACTATAACCCGCCGGATTAATAGTCAATTAAATTCAATATTGCGTCACTATAACCATTTTTTCTCCAGATGAACTTATTCCACATCCCAGTTCATCTAATGATTGTGAACTAATATTAACTTTAATAAATTATAATAGATAAAATACTAGCTGTAAAAAGAAAATAACATGATAAAAGATAATATAATAGAAACAAAAACATTTCAGATTAGCGATTTTGATCCAAAGGCAATTGCTGAAAAAATATCTAGAAGAATGCAGCTTAAACGGATTGCTTTAAATTTGACTCAAAAAGTATTGGCACGTAAATCAGGTGTTAGTTTGGGAAGTGTGAAACGATTTGAAAATCAACATGAAATATCCTTAAAGCACCTATTAAATATTGCATTGGTCTTAGATAGTTTAGACGCGTTCCATCACCTATTTCCAATCAATGCGTATCAAAGTGTTGATGATATAGTTAAGTCAAGCAAAGTAAAAGAAAGAAAACGAGCAAGAAGTGTTTAAGGATGTAAAATTATTAAATATTTTCGACGATGAGCAGTTCATGGGAAGAATGGTTATAAATGCTGAGCAGATTTGTGTATTTGAATATGATACTGACTATTTGGTCAATGGTCGACAACTTTCTCCTTTTCACCTTCCGATAAAACAAGGTGCCATTACGGCACGACGAGATCCATTTAATGGTGGCTTTGGATTATTTAATGATAGTCTTCCCGACGGTTGGGGGAATCTTCTTATTGATCGGTTTTTACTGAGTATGAAAATAAAACCGAATGCTTTATCCGTCTTAGATAGATTAAGTATAGTAGGAAAATCGGGTATGGGCGTTTTATCCTATGAGCCGGATTATCCAATTGAGCCACCCAGCCAAATAAATGATCTTAATCTATTAGCTTCAGAAGTTTCTAAAATATTAAACGCTAATAAATATAAAAGTGGAATCTTATCTGAATTAGTCGAGATGGGTGGTTCATCAGGGGGAGCAAGACCTAAAGTCATGCTTAATATAGATGATGAACCTTGGATTGTAAAGTTTAAGTCATCTCATGATCCTGAGAATATAGGAGACATAGAATATCAATATTCACTCATAGCGAAAAAGTGTGGAATTGAAATGACAGAAACGCGATTATTGGAAGGGAAATATTTTGGAATTAAACGATTCGATAGAGATAAAAAGCACAAAATCCATATACATTCTGCTTCAGGTTTACTATATGCAGATCATCAATTTCCATCCTTAGATTATGTTGATTTAATAAAGGCGACATTTGTTCTAACAAAAAATATTGAAGAAGCCTATAGAATGTATCGATTAATGATTTTCAATATATTAACTGGGAATAAAGACGATCATGCTAAAAACTTTTCTTTTATCTTAAAAGATAAAGAATGGACATTATCCCCAGCATATGATTTGGTTCCCAGTGATGGGTATGGCGGAAATCATTCAACAACAATTAATGGTAAAGGAAGGGCAAACAAATTTGACATAATGGAAGTTGCTCAATTATGTAGCCTCGATACAAAAAAAGCAGAACAAATCTTTGATGAAGTTTATTCAATGAGTAAAGAAATCCATATATAATTTCAATAAGTAACAAGTATCCTTACATCTCGCGCAATAGGGAACAGAAAGGATTGAAATATGAAGGGCATTGAAATTGCCTACGTGTATGCGATAATGCAAGCGATGGTTGAGCGTAAATATATTATTGTCATTCTTCTCGGGGACTGAAATGCGGAATCTATCTTGCGATTATCAGCTAAATTTTATGTGGCTATGATGGGATAAGTTATTTTAAATTTTCGGCAGGTCAACTGGTTTTCATTGGTCTAATGTAGTGTAAATAGAATAGCTTTTTTAAATACTTTAATAATTTTATTGACAACTAATTTTTAAGCGAGTAAAATATTAACTCAATAAACATGTATATATGTTAGAAACTCTTATTACGTCTAAAACACGGGTTAAACTTTTAATGAAGTTTTTCCTTAACCCAGGTACGCGTGCCTATCTCCGTGGCTTAGCTACTGAGTTTGACGAATCCACTAATAGCGTTCGTGTAGAGCTTAATCGATTATCTGACGCAAAAATTATAAAATCCGAAAAAGTAGGGCGAACCATAGAATATCATGCAAACACTCACCATTCTCTTTTTAATGAACTTCGGGATCTTGTCCAAAAATATGCAGGTGTGGACCAATTGGTTGAAACGCTCATTAAACTGATTGGTGATGTAAAGACAGCGTACATCATTGGGGATTATGCTAAAGGAATAGATTCTGGATTGATTGATGTTGTATTATTAGGCAATATTAATAAACCTGAATTAGATCGGATTGCTGAAAGGCGTGGGAAGGATATTTCCCGGAAAATTCGACCCATGGTCGTAACGGTAAAAGAATTACGTGCTCTTTGGGAGCAATTGAATATGGATCATGCATTACTTATTTGGGGTGATCCTGTGAAAAAAACCGGAAACGGGATGGCGGAGTAAGATAGTTTAAAGTTATCAAGTGAAAAGTGATTCTAATCCTTTTTACTTTCTACTATTAAACTTGTTGTTTTAAGCCTTAAGGCTTTCCTTTAATGGGAGTCACGGGGCGGAGCTTTATCTAGATTGAGATGGGTAAAAAAACATATAAATCAACCACTGAGCTCACCGAAAAATTGATTATTAGTAACACGAAACCGGTAAAAAAGTGACAAGTAACTCGTAGCATGTCACTCCTTTCATGAAATCGCATAAAGATTTGGATGTATATAAAAAGTCAATGGATATGGTTGAAGATATATATAAAATGACTAAAACTTTTCCAAAAGAAGAAAAGTATGGGTTAAGTGCTCAATTACAACGCGCAGCAGTCTCAATACCGAGTAATATCGCTGAGGGTGCAGCACGAAAAAACAATAAAGAGTTTATACAATATTTATATATAGCCTTAGGATCCTGTTCTGAAATTGAAACTCAGATAGAAATTTCAAAAAGATTAGGATACGTACAAGACCATTCTTTGATGCTTGAGAATACAACAGATATTCGTCGAATGCTTCAAGGGCTTATTACATACATAAAAAAGAATTAACTCGTCACTAGTTACGCATCACAACTCACTGTTTTACTCGTCACTATTTACGCGTCACATGTCACAGCTTCACCCATCAAATAAAGGAACCAAATAATACTCATGAAATCAAGTAACTTAATGTCATCAAAGCCTGATGCATTAAAAAAAGAAGCTTTTAACTATAAATCGTGGCAAGTAACAGAGCGACAAATTTGCGATTTGGAACTTTTGCTCAATGGCGCCTTTGCTCCATTGACTGGGTTTATGGGTGAAGCCGATTACCAATCCGTGCTAAACAATATACGATTAAAAGATGGATCTCTTTGGCCCATGCCCATACCTTTAGATGTGGATGAAGATTTTGCGAAAGAAGTATCTAGTGGAGATAAAATTACCCTTCGTGACCATGAAGGATTTGCCCTAGCTGTATTAACCATTTCTGATATTTACCGACCCGACTTTAAAGTAGAAGCCCAAGCAGTCTATGGGACGACAGACGAAACTCATCCTGCCGTCAATTATTTATACAACCATAGTAAGCCTGTTTATTTGGGTGGAACTTTGGAAGGCATTGCATTGCCCAATCATTATGATTATAAAGAAAACCGCCATACGCCAGAAGAATTGAAAACCATATTTAAAGAAAAAGGCTGGGATAAGATTGTGGCATTTCAGACCCGAAATCCTTTACATAGAGCTCATGTGGAAATGACCATACGCGCAAGTGAAGATTTGAATGCAAACCTACTGATTCATCCTGTGGTGGGCATGACAAAGCCTGGCGATGTGGATCATTATACGCGCGTTCGCTGTTACCAACATGTGCTTCCCAAGTATCCTGAGAATTCGGCGATGATGAGTTTACTTCCATTGGCCATGCGAATGGGCGG
>CAZGFQ010000054.1:0-12342 GCA_964525185.1 uncultured bacterium | reverse complement strand
GCTTTGTTTAAACATCCATATATGTGGATTCCGGATATTTTCTACCGAAAATTCCGGAATGACAACAAGAGTGCAACAACTTTTAATTGATATATGTTTTGATAAATGATTTCTTCAGATTTGCTTATTTTCTAGTAACGAAACATGAAACAATTCGATAAATATCTGTTAAAACAATTTTTTCTCATATTTCTCATGGCGCTCCTGGGATTTGTGAGCATTTTTATTATTGTGGACTTAATCGAAAATTTAGATCGATTTATTGATAACCATGTCCCATGGAATATTGTAGCACACTACTATTTGTATTCATTTCCGTGGTTTATTAGTATTGCTTTACCCATGTCCGTTCTTATTGGTACAGTCTTTAGTGTTGGTGGTCTTGTAAAACGGAATGAATGGACAGCGATGAAAGCCTCCGGTGTTTCCTTATATCGATTAGCTATTCCATTATTTTTAATAGGATGTTTTATTGGCGGTGGATCCTTTATTCTAGATAATGAATGGGTATCTTGGGGCAATGAAAAACGGTTTGAAATTGATCGTGATTATGTAAAACGTCGGTCACGGCATAAATTGAAAAATGTATTAACCAATATATTTCTCCAAAAGAATTCTCAATCCCATATATCCATTGGGAAATATCGTATAAAAAAAGCTATCGGAACAGATATAGCCATTGTTCATTTGAATAATAAATCCATATTACAACGATTAGATGCAAAAAAGATTACATGGAATCCGGATACATCTTTATGGGTCTTAAAAGATTATTCCATTCGGTCTTTTTCAGACGAAGGCGGAGAAGCAAAAGTGGTCATCTCAAAAGAGGATACATTAATGGCTTTAGGATTTTCTCCTGAGGATATTAAAAAACAAGCACGATCACCAGAAGAATTGAACTATTTTGAACTCACAAGTAGAATTGCACAATTAAAAGATAATGGTGTTGATACATTAAGATGGGAAGTAATACGATATATGAAAATTTCCTTTTCATTCACCACACTTATTCTCATATTATTCGGGATTCCATTGGTTGTGTATAAAGAAAATAATAGTTTGTCGTTTGGGGCTGGAATGAGTGTATTTGTGATTTTTAGTTATTATGCCTTTATCAAATTTGGACAATCACTGGGGTTTAATGGTGTTCTGGAACCACTTTTATCTGCTTGGTTAGGGAATATACTTTTTTTTAGTATTGGGACTTATTTATTAGTGTCCGCTAAAAAGTAAAAAATATAAATTATTTTTTTCGTTTACTCGATTTTCGTCTTTGACCAGGTTTTAACGGTTTTCGAGATTTTGGGCTTGTAATGGTAAGCCCTAAAGAAAAATTAAAACCGCGCATAGAACTAATCCATACACCATTTCTAAAAGCAAATCCTAAATCAAATATGATGGGCCCTTTATGAATGCCTACCCCCATGGATAATTCTCGTAGGTCGCCCCCAGCCCAGCTATATCCAATTCGGACAGGTACATTGTTTAATTTTGTCCATTCTGCCCCAAGAGACCATCGCCATTTTGCTCTAGAATAATATTCATTAATGAAACCTGTTACCAAATCACTGGCAAAAATAAAAGTATCTGTTCTTTTTGATAATCCCATTCTAAATGTGGCAGGATACCGTGTTTCAAAAACACGCCCTTTACCCGTTCCTGTTGTATCTAAAATGATTTCAGAATTATTATAAAATAAGGAATCTTGAGATAATTTATCTGCGCGAATGGTATCAATTTGATAGGTGTATAAAACAGCTTCATTCGGACCCAATTCTTGTCCTTCCCACGTAAAAGGGTAAATACCAGGGACTGTAATACTTGGACCATCATCATTGGCGCTGGTTGTTTTATTCCACACAATGGTTCCCATCGCATTAATCATAGAAGAACCAAATGTCCATCCTTGAAATTCTTTTGTCACAATTCCAATATCTAATCCAAATCCTGCACCACCCATTCCTTGTCGAATGAGATACCGTCCCGAACCGTATAATCCTTTATCATCTGTAATTAGGTTTGCATAACTACTTTCGGGATCAATGCCCATATAAAACAACCCTTGTAAATATTTAAGTGTAATACCGGTAGATAAATTTGTAAATGGAACGGCAAATGTTAATCCATATTCATTTAAGCCCAAAATTTCGTATCCTAATGTCATATCCAATTCTGATTTATTTGCATTTCCATACATCATCATTTCAAGCAATCCGATGGGCAATTTAAAATTGGACAGAAAAATAGCATTACTTGTAAAGGCTAGATTCCCAGATGTAAAATTCAATGCAGGAATTGGAATATGAAAATCCTGGAAAAAAGTTAATCCACCTGCATCTTCGAAATTTTCGAATAATTTATCTTTATCAGCTGTATATAAAGTATCACCACTGTATTCTGCTATCGTTTCAAATGAAATAAAATTGCCAATTACACCCGTATCAAAACCAAATAATTGCCATTGAAATGGTTTATGTTGCTGAAACCCAATTAATGCTGGATTATACCCGACAGAAAATAGTCCATCTGCTATGGTTGTATATGTTCCTGCTAAACCAACAACTCTTGCATCACGCTTTGTTTGTCCAAAGGTGCACGTTATTATTATGATAAAGGAAAGAATAATTCGTTTCATTATTGTTTTCCCCTATTTCCAAAGTGAGTGCCAACTAAATTGTTTCCGCTCATTCTTCCCATCCCTGGACGAATATGGATATAATATCCATTCATATCTCGAATAGTTCCATCTCCTTTAGATAACCGAAGTCGTATATTATCATGTGTACTTGGGAATCCTGATGTTGCCTCGGGTGTCCATGAATAAGAGCCTGTATTATCAATTCCTTGAACGATGGAAGACCAATATTCTCCATTATTTAATTCAGGGTTTTCTGATGTGGAATAATCAAGATTAATCGTAGAAACATCTCCATATGTATTCCATAATATTTCATAGGTTTGGTCTGTGTATAGTGTATCTCCTCCATTTGGCCATGTAATAACTAATTCCGGCTCAGCGGCATTCATCATTCCCGTATTACTTAATCGAAATGTGATAAATGAATTAATATCTAAATAATCTAATGTTGTCATAAAAACAGAATTACTATCTGTTCCATTCAAATGAAATCTCGGTGCAACATAATGATCACCAAATCCTGTTAAAAGAAAGATTCGATTGGAGTCTAATGTACTATTAAAGGTTCCGCTACCGGGTTCGTGGACCATTCCAGGTGGAAAACCAGATGAATCACCTTCTTCATAATAACTTTCAGGGTCAGGTAACACAAATTTCCATAATGTATCCACATAAGCCACAACCGAATCGATACCAGATGATGAACGACGTACTAAGTATGGAAGCCCTTCCAAACATTCGCTATAATCGGTCATAACATTAAAAATATGAATATCTGATGTATCCGGGTCTAATTCTAAACAGGAATCCACAATATAAATACTATCAGACGGATCCCATCCTTGTTGCGATACCAATGAATCGCGAAGCACACCTAACATTTCTGTGGTTCGATCTGAAGGAAATAGTGTTAAATTAGACATTAAAATAGATAATTCAGCTCCAAAGGGTAATGCATTAGTTACGTTGGATGTTAATTCTGCTTGAATTAAGGAACTCCGAATTCTATTACGTGTTTCATGATCGAATTCTTCAATTGGCGTTTCAACAGCTGATATAAATGTCATGGGTGCCATCATAACTTCGAAAGGTGCTTCTAATCGAAATGCGCCTCCAATGGCTTTCCCAACTTCAATGGTACCACGACCATCGACTCGCGATTCAGACTCTACAATTAAATCAACCGGGTTCACTGATAATAATTCAATAATATTAGCACAATTTTCATCAGATAAAACTTGGTTCGACCAAGAAGGTGCACTATCCGATTTTGAATTATATATTTCCGTTAATGTACCGTATTTATTGAGTTCAATCACCGTCATAGCTGTATCAACATCATTGATTGGATATCCTATAGAATCCACATTAACACATAAGGTTGTTGTATCACCAAATGTATCTATACCAATCATATCAATGCCAAGTTTTACGGGTAATTTTATTTGGCTATACATAATAAATTGAATACGAACATCTGTCATCATCATGCCAGTAAATCCTTGGGGCATATTATTCATATTTTGAGTAACAGATGGAAATCCCATATAAACGTATGCTTCTAACGATTCAAATTCCATGGAATACATACGAACGCCTAGCCCAAGTCCCCCCAAAGACGATCCGTCTAAAGGAATTGAAGCTATTTGTGCCGGGATGGAAACATCCAATGCTAATTCCATATTATTGATTGGTTCATCCGGATATTGGGTACTTTGGAATGAATATCCTTTTAAATCAAAATCTCTATCAAATACATTTCCGTTTGATAATACCGTTTCAATGATGACTGAATCTCCTCCAGCCGGGGGAGCAAAATTCTGGAAATTCATTTTGAAATTGATGTCAAATGGGAATGTACTTGCTAAATCAGAAATCACTAACCGATTAGCTGAATTATCCACACCTTCCGTTTTTAGCATAGCCTGAAAAATGGATAAACTTGTTTCGCCACCTTCATCACCATCTGACGCTGCAAAACCCATATCAGGTGTTGGAATATCTAAAACTGTTTCTGCAATACTGACATCTGCACTATCTAAAGACGGTATATTCATAGTAAGTGCAATATTGACAGCCATTGAATCACTAGCATAAATGGTAACCGATTCTCCAGACGCAACATCAGCAGAATCTAGTTTAAACCCAAGGTTAATTTGTAATAATTGCTTTAGCCGTGCACTCGATAAAGATGTTGTATCAGCATAGGTTATATTTGTTTCAATTATAGCTACATCTTCATGATGCGCTAAAGAATCAGTTATTTCATATTTCCCAGTATAAAGTCCCGCTGTTGCTTGTATTAAGTCTTTGGACAACCCTTGGTTCCCGATGGAAGTAATGAATTGACTCGATTCATTATTAGCAACTACAAGAGCTTCTATCCCTTCAATAATTTGAGGATCACTCGCAACATCAATCTCGCTAAACCCTAAATCAAGTTCAATTAATACTGAACTTAAAATTGAATCTACTGTCGAATTAAATACACCAACCATTGTATTCCAATTTTCAGCCGAAATTTCACGATCTTCTGCTGGTGGCATATAAAATGTAGCGGCCTCCCACGTAAGTGGATTACTTTCATCGTATGTTGTATCCACATATGGAATTCCATAAATGACCACCGGAATATTCATATTTATGGGCGTTGATGGAATTGCAAAATCCCCTAAATCAACACCGGGAATTTCAGTCGGTTTAATTTCTGTATCCAAGTATCCGCCTGGGAATTGAACCTGCAAATTATCATCGCCAATGGATTGGGATGGAAGATCACCTTCAAACACTATTTGCATTCCCAAACTATCATCAGTAGGAAATATGTTAACACTATCGACAATACCATCGAGAGAATAACGTGCTTGAACTAAAGGAATTTTGAGATCCACAAACCATGTTGGCATTTCAAACTTCTCAGATGTTTCAAAATCACACCCACTTAAGAGGAGTAAGCTTAATGCACCAGCTAAAAATTGGACACCGAAATGTTTCCTTCGAAATGACCGACTCGGATTATGTTTCATAAATATTTGTTTACCTTAGGACTTCCGCTCTGGAATTTGGTCTCTTTTTTATAATCATGCCACAAGAAAATCTTAATGGCCATTTTAACTCAAATTGTAGATTTACATCCAAATTTGGTGTTTTAATGACATTTATTTTGTTTAATACCGATATTCGTCTGGTTTATATGGACCATCTTTTGGAACATTAATATATTTTGCCTGATCGGAGGTCATTTGTGTTATAACTCCACCAAATCCACTAACCATGCCAGCAGCGACTTCTTCATCCAATTTCTTTGGGAGTACTTCTACTGTAATATTGTTTAATTTATCTTCAGATGATAAATCAGCAAATTTTGCGTCAAATAAATGCATTTGTGCTAATACTTGATTTGCAAATGAACCATCCATTATTCGTGAAGGATGACCGGTGGCATTCCCAAGATTGACTAATCTGCCTTCAGACAAGAGAATTAAATAATCATCTTTATTTTTGCTGCGAAAAATACGATGAACTTGTGGTTTCACTTCATCCCATTTCCAATTGTCACGCATAAATTGTGTATCTATTTCATTATCAAAATGACCAATATTGCAAACAACAGCACCCGACTTTAGGGTTTGAAGCATTGCACGATCACAGACATTAATGTTACCTGTTGTGGTTACAATTAAATCAGTCGAAGAAAGTAATGGTTTATTCATTCCATCAATGGATTCAGTATTCATTCCATTTTTATAGGGAGATACAACTTCAAATCCATCCATACACGCCTGCATGGCGCAAATAGGATCAATTTCTGAAATTTTAACAATCATACCTTCTTGCCTGAGAGATTGAGCAGATCCTTTTCCTACATCACCATATCCAATGACGAGTGCTTTTTTCCCGGATAGTAATATATCTGTTCCCCGTTTTATGGCATCATTTAGAGAATGACGACATCCATATTTATTATCATTTTTCGATTTTGTGACAGAATCATTTACATTAATAGCTGGGACTTTTAACGACCCTTCTTCTACCATTTCCAATAATCGATGAACACCCGTTGTTGTTTCTTCACTTATACCATGAATATCATTTAACATTTCAGGATATTTTTCGTGTAACATTTGGGTTAAATCGCCTCCATCATCCAATACCATATTGGCATTCCAAGGCTGTCCATCCTTCAGAATCGTTTGTTCTATACACCAAAAGAATTCTTCTTCTGTTTCTCCTTTCCAAGCAAATGTTGGAATATCTGCTGCTACCATAGCTGCTGCTGCGTGGTCTTGTGTTGAAAATATATTACAAGAAGACCATCTTACTTTTGCACCTAAATCCACTAATGTTTCCATCAATACAGCTGTTTGAATTGTCATATGGATACATCCAAGAATGTTTGCCCCTGCCAATGGTTGGGAATCTTTATATTTAGCTCGAAGCGTCATAAGAGCTGGCATTTCAGCTTCTGCGAGTTCAATTTCTTTTCTGCCGAAATCGGCTAAACGTAAGTCGGCTACTTTATAATCTTGGTTTTCTATCGTTGGATTGTTCATTTTTCCTCTCTGATTTCGTTGTTTATCAAAATGAACGTCGTTGTTATTGCCAAGCCTGATGAATGAGATTCACCGCAACGTTCCTTGGCATATTGGATTGATTTTTATAGCGTTTTGAGTTTTTCCACCATGTCTGTTTTTTCCCACGTGAATAATTCATTTTCTCGTCCAAAGTGACCATAAGCGGCTGTTTGACGATATCTTGGAAATTTTAATTCTAAATGATTGATTATTGCACCGGGTTTTAGTGGGAAATGTTTTTTGACTAAATCAGTTAATGATTCATCGGACATATTGCTTGTACCAAACGATTTTACATAGACGGATGTTGGTTCTGCTACACCTATCCCATAGGATAATTGAACTTCACATTTATCAGCAAGGTCAGCTGCAACAATATTTTTTGCAATATAGCGTGCCATATAAGTGGCTGATCGGTCCACCTTGGATGGATCTTTTCCAGAAAATGCACCACCACCATGATGCGCATAACCACCATAGGTATCTACAATAATTTTTCGACCCGTTAATCCTGTGTCTGCGGCAGGACCTCCATGGACAAATCGCCCTGTACCATTCACGATAAAGCCCTCATCGTATGGGTAATCATATTTTTCTAGTACAGGTAAAATGATATGTTTAATGACTTCTTCCTTTACAAATGCATTTTCCAATTCTTCTGATCCGTGAGTGGCTAACAAACTTTCATGTTGAGTAGCAATAACCACTTTACTTACACGTGTTGGTTTGCCATTTACATATTGCACAGATACTTGAGATTTCCCATCTGGACGAAGCCAAGGGAGAGTTCCATCTTTTCGTACTTCCGTTAATTTTTCAGTTAAACGATGAGCCATTTGGATGGGTAATGGCATGAGTTCAGGTGTTTCAGTACATGCATAACCAAACATAAGACCTTGATCTCCAGCCCCTTGTTCATCTGCTGAAGTTTGGCTCACACCTTGAGATATTTCTCTAGATTGCTCTTGGATTGCAGATGTGACTTTTACATTTTTCTGATCCATTCCTGCTGTATAATCATTATATCCAATTTCGTTTAATGTATCTTTAACAACTCGTTCCACATCCACGAATCCTTCGGTAGTAATTTCACCTGCTACTACAACCATACCTTCTGTTGCTAATGTTTCACATGCGACACGGGATTGGGGATCTTGTTCTAATAATGTATCTAAAATAGCATCAGAAATAGCATCACATACTTTATCGGGATGTCCTTCTGTCACTGATTCTGAAGTAAAATAATATTCGCTCATAACTCTATATTTTTAATTAAAAATTGCCGGCAAAGTTAGATGTTTTAATGGTAAATGATAAATAGTAATTGACCGATTGAAGAAATGAAACAAAAGAACGAAATCAGAAGTCAGAGATCACTATTAAATATTTGTCGCACTGAGTGAAAGAAAGCATCTCAAATGAGAAATTGTGGATGGTGAATAGTAATATCATCCAGAATAGTACGACGCTTCGCAACAGGTTTATACAAATTTAAATCCAATTTTGTAATACCAAATATTTCGACAAGGTTACGCTTGACCTTTAATCGAAAAGGGGTCTACAGGTGGATGTGTAGAAATTGGAGCATAATGACCCCCCGGACTATAATCCGGTAACATTTGTTTTAAATGAAGCTGAATTTCTTCACTTTCAAGTTTTTCAGAAATGTTCAATAATTCATTCGTAGATGCAACCATTCCAACCCATTCCATGACATGATTTCCATCTTTTAAAATCATAATTTTTTTATGATCAGTATGAATCACATTTTCTTCTGTTGTTTGTAATTCTTCATACAATTTTTCACCTGGACGTAATCCTGTATAAACAATTGGGATATCATGATCAGGTTCAAATCCCGATAATCGGATTAAATCTCGTGCTATTTGTACTATTTTAATCGGTTTACCCATTTCAAGTAAGAATATTTTTCCACCACCACCAATAGCGGCTGCCTGAAGAATTAATTGAGAGGCTTCAGGGATGGACATAAAATATCGCGACATTTCAGGATGTGTTATGGTAACAGGCCCGCCAGTATTAATTTGTTTTTGGAAAGTCGGAATTGCACTTCCGGAACTACCAATTACATTCCCAAATCGAACAGCAAAATATTCTGTGTCCGACGTTTTATTGATTGATTGTATGCATCTTTCAGCCAATCGTTTTGTGGCACCCATTACATTTACTGGATTCACAGCCTTATCTGTAGAAACGAGTACAAATTTTTCAACTTTATATTTATCAGAATATTGGACCATATTAACCGTACCACCCACGTTGGTTTTAACCGCTGCCCAAGGATGTAATTCTTGAATGGGTACATGTTTATACGCTGCCGCATGTAACACAATTTGCGGACGATTATCATTGAATATTTTTTCTAAATGAATTTTATCTCTTACATCTCCCAATACAGGCTTCAATAATGTGTTCGCTTTGATTTTTTCTGATTCATTCGTAATCGTAAATAAATTTTCTTCACAATTATCAACACAAATTAATTTACTAGGGTTAAATGTTAAACATTGCCTCACTAGTTCTGAACCAATGGAGCCTCCAGCACCTGTAATTAAAACACGTTTTCCTTTTAGCAATTTACCGATGGAATTTTTATCTAATTTAACTTCGTCGCGACGTAATAAATCCGTATAGGATACATCACGAATCATTTTGATGGATACATCTTTATCTATGAGTTCGGCTAAACCAGGAACCGTTTTAAACACTTTCCCCGTTGCTTTACATTCCTTTATAATTTGTCTAATTTGGTCGCCCGTTGCCGTTGGAGCCGTTATTAATATTTCATCAAAGGCCAAAGTAAGATGGGTTAATTCGTCAACACGACCCAACACTTTATACCCATGCAAAATGGCTCCTTTTTTATGGGGGTCGTCATCAACAAACCCAACAATTTTATAAAGGGAGTTTCGTGTATTTAACACTTCTCTGGCTATTTTGTCTCCTGTACGGCCTGCTCCAATTAAAATAATTCTTTTTTGAGATCTGTTCTTAGGGATTTTTGAAAAGCTTTGAAAATGAGAAAAGTAAATTCGAACAAATATTCGACTAATACTAATGAATGAAACAGCTAAAAAATAATTCAATAAAAATATGGATCGAGGAAAACCATCAAATCCGGCCATAAACCAAAACCCGACTATAATAACTGCAAATCCTGTTGAAACAACTTTTACAATATTGATCAATTCCCATAAGCTGGTGAATCGCCATATTACTTTATAAAAGCCGGAAAGATTAAAAATAATTAAATGTATCCCGACAGTAACGGGTAACCATGTTGAAAAATAAGAAAAATATTCCGGCGGAATGGCGAAATCAAATCTCAGCCAAAATGCACCTATAAAACTAATACTAATTAGAATAGCATCAATTAACATCAATATACTGTGGCGATACTTCGAATAAAAATTATGATACATACTATAAGCTCCTCGTAATAATTATTACGACTATTAATAAGAAACGATTCAATTAACTACAGCCTAAATTTCATTATACAAGAATAGAAGATGCAAGTATTTTCTAAAATTCCTATTTTGCCATATTATGTTGAATAATCTTTCAATCATTTTTGAGACTATAGTTTAAAATCTTTAGGAAAAAACATATCAAGACCCATTGTTAATGATGTAATGTTATCATTCGTATTAGACGTTTCCATTTGAATCTGAATTATGACAGATAGATTCATTTTCCACCACCATTGAAGCTTTCCCATAATAAATTGATTTTCTTCCACTTCTCCACTCGGGAACGGACCTGCTAAATAATCTTCATATGGATCATAAGGCCTTTGTGTTATACTTTCATCCCCAGATGAACGCATGCCTGCTTCTATCATTCCTATCATATTTTTTCGATTAAAATAATGTAATCCGATTTTCAATTCTTGACCATCACTACCATGAATCCAACCTAAGGGCTTTTGGCGTTGAATAAAGTTATTATACCCACTCCCGTGGCGGAATGTTGGAGTTCCAACTTTTATTTTTGATACATAAACATTTGAAATTCGTCTATTATTTTTAAAGGAATACACTCCCCTTACAGAATAAGCCATTCCATTTTCTTTCCCCTGCTCAAACTGAATTTTATCCAAAACGAATTCATCATATAAAAGATTTCCGGATAGTCTCATATTTTCCATTGGATACCAATCGACGGATAATTGCCACACAGCATTGGCACTTCCAGTCCCCAAAGCATTTAATCGATCATTTAATTCAATTTCTAAATGAGTGGAAATAGGATTGAAATACCCCACATCAATTGGGCGATTATTCCCTGAATATATGACCGTTTCTGATATGCCAATTATTATAGACGATTTATTAGACCATTCCACACTACGTGCTGTTATATACCGGTTTATGGATTCATCCACCGTTTCTAAAAACCCATGGAAATATCGTGCGCGAATGTGCCCAAAGTTTAATCCAAGCATTGTATAATCATAGGGAGCTGATTGTTCACCCAAAGCTAATTGGATATTTTCTCCCGCTCCCCAACTCTGTCGCCCTCTTCCTAATTGGAAAATTAGCCAATCATTTTGGAATCCAATTCCCGACAAATCTGTTTCTCCAGATGAAAATCCACCCCGTTCTATATCCCGTGCTATTCCTGAATATCTTTGAAAATATGAGGGATTATTCACAACCCAAGGATAAAGATAGGCATAAAAATGTTTTTTATATCTGAAATGTCCATATCCATATAATGCAGTGGCATTTTGATTGGACCATATTCCAATTCGTGATTCTACCCTTAATGAGTCAGATGTATCATTCGGACGTTTGTTCCGTAATGGACCAAACGTTGATAAAGACCCTTTATTTTCTCCAGCGTCATTTAAAATTTTAGTAGATTGGAAATTGAAAAATTCGTTAGGCATTTCTTGAGAAAGTAGATTTATTGGTGCCCAAACCAAAATTATTGTTAGTATTATACATCTAAAATTATAATGATAGCTGAAGAGCCCACTTTTATTTTCCTTCTTTATAGCCATTTGTGAATTTAGGTAATTTTTCAGGATGGATTTAGTGAATAGTAATAAAATGGAGATCCGGGGAATCGTATGTCAGGAATCCATGCTTTGATTTTTTT
>CAZGFQ010000053.1:0-12349 GCA_964525185.1 uncultured bacterium | reverse complement strand
GTTGTTACCTTTTTCATCAGCCCACAAGCTGGGAAATTAGCGGATAAATTCGGCGCCGAGCGACTCTGCACTGTTGGAACCATTTTAGCTATCGTTGGGTATTTACTCATGATGTTGGTTCCTCTTGAAGGATCTATTTGGATTTTATATTTTGCCATGGCTGTTTTTGGTGTTGGCACTGGTCTATTCTTTTCCCCAAATAATAGCATCATTATGTCCAGTGTTCCACCAGAGCGAGCATCTATGGCCAGCGGGCTGATTGGCACCTTTCGCCAGACTGGGTATGCACTTGGATTTGCTGTCATTGCAAGTTTGGTTACCGCATTTCAGGATAAATTCGAAGAAAATTGGGCTGGGGTAGCATTAGGGAATATTACAGAATCTTCTGCTATTGAAATATCCAATTTTTTCCACAATGGAAGTGTATGGTCTCCGGAAGTGCTGTTATATATTTTCAAAATGTCCGTGATTTTATGTGCATCCATTTTATTGATTACCCTTATTTTTTCAATCCCTAATCTCAAATACGGTCGATTTACAACTTTGGGTACAATTGGTTTTACCCTATTTATTGGTATAGGCAGCATGACTCTTTTGGGTAAAACATCTGTAATAAAAATGAAACCATCGAAACTCCGTTCTTCCATCGAATTAAAAGTAATCAATAAACCACAGGCATTTTTCATGGACTCAAAATTACCTGTGGATATTGAAAGTCGCTTTGCACTCCAAGGCGGAAAAGATTTATATATGTCCAATTGTGCTGTTTGCCATGGCGAGCAGCTCGAAGGCTTAGAATATTTGGGTGTAAAACTCACAGAAAATGAATATGTAAATAATCACTCTGTTAATGAACTCGTTAATCACATTAAAAAAGGCCGGCCTTTAGCGGACCCTGAAAATAGAACGGGTGTCATTATGCCTGGTTTTCCACAATTTTCAAAAAGTGAGTTAAATCGATTAGCTACATTCTTAAAATCAAAGTAAACATTATAAGTACAATCTCCATTTTATTGATTTTCAGCTCTGTTATACGTCAAAATTTGACTGCAAAATAATAGTTGTCATATAAATTAAAAAATGATTATCTTTTCTAATGGTATGATGATCATACCAATTTATTGGTTCAAAATTGAATTCAGTTCACTAAATGTTAATATTTGGTCAAAAATACACACTTGTCTACAGATGGATATTATTCATCGCACCTATAGCTATAGCAGTAGCTGGCCATAAAGTAACTGGGTATGTATATCATGCAGAAACTGCAGAACCACTTCCAGGCGTTAATGTCATTTTGAAAAATACTGATTTAGGTGCAGCAACCTTGAATGATGGATCTTTTTCAATTGACAATGTACCTTCTGGGAATTATAATATTTTATATTCTGCCATTGGTTATGATGAATCATTAGATATTGTTAATGTGCCATCCAATGACCCTTTGGAAATTTGGATGACAGAAACTTTTTTACAGCTCGAGCATGTTGTCGTTACTGGAACAAGAAACAGTAGAATTAATACCAATTCTCCTGTCGCAACTGAGGTCATCTCTCGGAATGACATACAAGAATCGGGAGCCAGAGACATGGCTGAACTGCTTGAAGAAAGAGCTGGGATCTCAGTTGCTGCCTCCAAAGAAGGAGGTAAAGTTGTTAATATGCTTGGAATGGATTCCAAATATGTCCTTGTTATGATTGACGGGCAACCCATCAGTGGGAAATTTAATAGTCGAATAAATTTAGACCAAGTTTCAACAGCCATTATTGATAAGGTAGAAATTATTAAAGGACCTAGTTCTTCTCTTTATGGAAGTGAAGCGATGGGTGGAGTCATTAATATCATTACAAAAAGGAATATTTTTGTAAATCCAATTAGCGTTACAATGAGATATAGCGGTGGACTCACCACCGATCCGATTGGCGATTCTTTTAATCCATTTGACCTTGCAATTGGGAAGCGAGATATTCGAATGAATTTGAATGGGAGTAAAAAAGCTTTCGTATTCCATAGTGATATTGACTATCTAAAAGCAAATGTAGATAAGAACCTTGTATATATTGATGTAGATAATTATGAAAAATACTCTATTCGCGGAGATATGGATTGGGCTGTAACTGATGCTCAAAAAGTAAAAATAAATGGAGGATCATTTAATACGGTTGAAGAAAACCATTCTACATTATTGGATGGACAAACAACCATTATTCGAAATAATTGGTCGAGCGATTATTCAAACTTTTTGAATGATCAACTGAAGATTCAAGCACTCATTCGTGGAGAAGATTATAACCGTTCCTATTTAGAAATAAAACCCAGTACTGGCGAAACGGTAAAAACGGATACCACGGTTGAGACCCAATTAGAAGGTGAGTTTAATACAATATATACCGATGATAATAGAACCATTAATATTGGAGGTGAATATAGAATAGAAACATATTCAAATGCGCGTGTAGATAGCGGCAACCTCCAATCATTAAATGCTACGGGATTATATTTTCAGTATGAGCAAACTCTTTCATCTAAACTAACACTTGTAGCAGGCTTGCGAGCCGATAACAATAACGATCTAGATAAACCCATCATTTCACCTAGGCTAGCCGGAATGTATAAATTATCAGATAGATATAAATTGCGTGGTTCGTGGGGGCAAGGATTTCGGATGCCATCATTTATGGATAAATATATGAATTGGAATCACTGGCAATTCGGGTATGCAATCATTGGGAACCCAGATTTAGTGCCAGAAACATCAACTGGATACAATCTAGGAATAGAATATTTTCATCCAGGGAAATACAAATTTAGTATTATGGTCTATCAAAACACGTTTAACAACATGATTATAGATGAACAATTGGAGCCTGGGCTTTTTACGTATTCAAATATTGATCGTGTTCACTTTACGGGAATAGAATTTCAACATAGACAAAATTATTCTAAAAATTTCACAGGAAACTTGGCTTATAATTTGAGTCGAAATCGGAATATTGTTACTGGTGAAATTGTACCTGGAAGTCCCGAACATTCTGCGAATATTAAAATGAGCTATAAAAGTAAAAGTGGTAAACTTCGTTCAGCTTTAAAAATAAAAGCTGTTGCTCCATATAAGGTTCAAGAATTTATACCAGTAGGCTCAGGGGAAGAGCAAAATGAAGGATATTTTGATATTCGCGATCGATATGCCTATTTCCTTATTGATATTGATGGTAAATACAAAATTCATAAATTATTGACCTTATCGTTTGGGATTAAGAATATACAAGACACTGTTGACAACCAATATGGACCTTTTATTGGGCGAACAGTGTATTTCGAATTGGGAAGTAAATTGGGAGGGCATTGATTATGTTCATTAAAAAATCGATTTTTATAGGCCTTATAGGCATCATAGGATTGATACCAGCATGTGTCGACAGTTCAAAAGATGATGAAATCGAATCAAATAGTATTGAGGTTATAACCGATGATTTGAATTTTTCACCACATTATACAAATTTGGTAACACAATCATCTGAGACAAATACATATGATATTAAGTTTTTCTTTGGCCCGTATCTTATCGACGGAACAAACTATGGATCTTATTTTGTTGGATTAAACCAAGGTGCTGTGGTAAAAGCTGCTTTAGATAGTACACATGATTTTGAAACAGCTGAATTACCTATAACGTGGTGTGTTGATGCTGAATGTCCACCCTATGAAAACCCAAACCTAGGCTATGATATTTACGATGATACGGACGCCTTAGACTCAACCCATTATGTTATTGGTGCAAATTGGGCTGATTTAGGTTCATATGGGTTTGATGGTGGTCACGGCATAGCATCTTTTGACAGTACAGTATATTTTATTTATACAGCAGATTATGAATGGATAAAGTTTGCTGTAAATTGGGCAAGCCCTGATTCTTTCAGTGTTAAATACGCCCTACAAAATAATGATGGATCCTTTGGAAATACTCAGGAAATAATGGCTGGCGGATATACAACATTAGCTTATTATAATTATGTCTATTTTGACTTTTCGACCGGAAGCATCATTGAACCAGATGATTGGCATGTTGGGTTTACAGCTTCTCCCGTTTATTCAGAAGAATTACAAAGTATGCAATATGTACCGTATGTATTATTTAATTCGGATATAGGTGTAAAAGTATCCATCATTAATGATATGGACTTTGATGAATTATCAGAAGTCCCGGGGACTGCAACTTGGTTAGAAACTCCTGGCGATTTTATTCAGTTTGGGTATGAAGGAGAAAGAGAAATTCTTGTATACCACCCTGAGCCACCCTACAACCATAAAGTTATCGTAGAAAATCCAGAAAATGTTTATCTGATTGATACTGGCTCTGGAATCTATAAGCTTACTTTCCCAGAAGAAGACAGTTATGCTAGCGGTATTCTTCAATACATTTATGAACAAATTCAATAAAGGAATCATTTTTAACTCATGAAACAATTATTAAAACAAATTGGGCACATTACCTTTTTAACACTTTTTGTTATTCTATCAATGGGTGCTTCAATGCCTCTATTAATGGATGATTATAATGATCATCCAAATATGACACCAAAATATCGTGATAAATGCACTATTTGTCATGTATACGAAGATGGGTCCGGACCTTTATCGAACTTTGGAAATAAATACGATAGAGCAGGATTGGAGTTTACAGAAACTCTTATGAATGAATTTCCAAACTTATTCAATATTAATGGATCAATTTCTGAAATGGCAACGACTGAAAAAATAGTTTCAAATGTATCTGTTCCTGGGAATGAACCATTTAATTTGAAAAAATATTATAGGGAAGAATGTAAAAATTGCCATGGGAAATATGGAGATGGAGATCCGTTTCAAGGTGTACCCGCTTGGGCTAATCAAAAATGGATTAATGAGAGAGCATCAAAATATGATGAAATGTTAGGCATCATATTAAATGGAAAAGATAAAATGATTGGTCATGCTGGCAAAATAACCGTTGATGAAGCAAAAGAATTATTAGACCTTGTTATCAAAATTGCAAAAAAATATTCTTAATCAAAATTAAAGGAGATTAATAAAATGAAATTATTTAAACAATTCACTCGGCTTGTGGTTTTGTCAACCATTATGATTATGGCTACTGCATCAGGGCGTTCTATTGATTTGAGAGACTATTATCCACTTGAAGATGGAAATAAATGGACTTATCAATTTCGCGCATTCCAACCTGATGGACAAATAAAGTATAGTATTAAAGAATATACCGTTACCGGTGATTTAGAACTGGAAAACGGTGAAATAGTTAAAAAATTAGAAGATCACAGAGGATGGTATTATCTCCTTACCATAGAAAAAGATAGATACCTTCATTGGGGTGAACATGAAAACAAAGGTTTAGTAACAAATGATCCACCATTTAGTTTTTATGATACTGGGTTTACCTATGGGAAAAAATACGCTTTTGCTCATGCTATTAGCGATGGGTCTGCTCGTGGAACTGAAGTTGTATTTAATGGATATGAAAGTATTCGTACTTCTGCTGGTGAATTCAAAAATTGTTTAAAAAGTACCTTTACATACATTAATCCAAATGGCTCGACATTTGAATCGGTAACGTGGCTAGCAAAAGGAGTAGGTGTAGTTAAAAAAGAATTCGCTATTTTTTCTCCAAAAGCAGGACAAACATTGCGATTTGATCGTGAATTAATTCATGCAAATATCAACGGGCAAAAAGTGGGTGGTAAAAAATCACCAACTGTGGATAATTGGAAAGATTATTTCCCGTTTTATCAAGGAGACTCTTGGACGTATGACTGGACTTATACTTTAGGTAATGGGATTACAAAAACAGAGGACCGTAAACGTGAATATTTAGGAACTGAATTTTTTGATACAGGGGTTGCTTTCAAATTAATTGATAATAAAGGGAGCTACTTATACTACAGTGCTTTTGCTGATCGAGGTATCATGATTCATGGGTCATTCGAAAATAGACCTGGCGGCCAAGTTTTTACCTATCAGCCAGCTATTAAACTTTTACGGCCCGACCAAGTCATTGGCCGTGAATATACATGGAGTGAGCCTGAAGCAGATCAACCAGAAAATATAGGACGGTATAAGCGTCTCCAACATTGGACATCGGAAGCCGAAGGATTTCAAACACTTGAAACGCCTGTGGGAATGTTTAATGTGTTAAGGATAAGATTAGCTTGGAGCACATCAAAATCATGGGTATCACAGTGGTATTATTTAGCAGAAAATATCGGTATTGTTGGTATGGATTATGAAGCAATCGATAAAGTTACCGGGAAACGTGTCATTGGTTTAGTTGCAAGAATTAAAGAAGCAACGCTTCAAGGAGATAATGTAACTAATCTTGATGAATTAGATACACATGTTAAAAACGTAGAAGCAGCAATGGCAAAATTGAAAGATGATCCTAAAGCACGAAAAATTTTCAAAGCTGCTTTTGAAAATAGATATACATGGAAAGATGGTTTTCCCGGGCTAACTGCAGATTTAAATATTATCAACCACGGCGAAAAACCAATTGAAGCATCCATTACTGTAGATAGAAATCTTGTGGTTGATTTCGAATGTGATGATTGTGGTGGTGAACTAAGATCGCTGGTTCGAGCCCAAGTTAGCCAATTTGTGACCCATCGCGTATATGAACCATTTGATGAAAAGTACACAAAAGGTGAAGCATTTTTTCAAGTTGTAAAAAAACGCAAAAAAGGACTGTGGGAAATTACAGCTGATGGGGAAACAGCCATGGGGTCTTGGTATTTAATTGATTCCAAAACAAACGAAGTTCGTCAATTGACAAGAACGCTAGGCGGACCTGTTAAATTTATGATTCACCATGAAAAGAATATTATTACTGAAGAAGGAAATTATATCGCAAATTATTATCCTGTCAAATTTTATATAGAAGATGGCGATAGGAAACATGATTTAGGCGAAGTTGTTTATGATGATAAATTCGTAAAGGATGGTAAATGGTGGCTCCCAGAACATCGTATTTTAAAAGGAAACCTCCCTCAGCCTGATATGTCTGTTATCGATGTTGATTTAGAGTTGCTATTTGAAAATGTGACCTACATGCAATAGTTGATTTATTATTTTAAAATAAATGGATAATTGAATAAAACAACTTGACTTTTCAAGGAAGGGCGTTTGATTTTCAAACGCCCTTTTTTTACTCACATGAACAAAATCACACGAAGAAACTTTCTAAAAACATGGCAAGGTGTCGTAGGAGCCTTTGCTACATTGGCTACAATGCCTTCCCTTTATTACTGGTGGTGGGACCAACCACATAAACCAAAAAATGTTGAAAATTGGATTGATTTAGGGAAAGCAAAGAAAATAACAGAAAATGAATGGCTAAAACGTCCCATTTCATTTGACATTCAAGATCGTTGGAAAACGAGTACAATAAAAGAAATGTTATATGTTTTCCGGGAAGGTAGAGCTGTTACTATTTTAAGTTCTATATGCCCCCATGCCGGATGCCTCATAAAGACCGAAAATAATGGATTCATATGTCCCTGCCATAAAAGCTTCTTTAATGAAAAAGGCTCCGTGGTTGAAGGACCTTCTCCTCGTCCATTAGACACCATGGAATGGACTGTAAAAAAAGGACGCCTTTTCGTCAAATATGAACAGTTTAAAACTGGGATAAAAAGCAAAGAAGTCATGGGCTAATAAATGAGCGTTCAATCCATATTTAAACTAAGCGCTGGGATTAGTTTTTTATTCCTAAGTTTATTGATGATTTCAGGGTGGGGATTAAGTGGCGGATATATTCCGTCTGACTCTGAAGCTTTTTCATCAATTTTATATCTTCGTAAAATGGGCGGTATTGGACAAATGATTCGTAGCCTCCATTTTTATTTATCATCCGGTCTTATTATTTCGGGGTTTATTTTTCTAATCACATTCTATCTAATCGGGTATGTTTCGCAATATGTTAAACAATGGTATTTTTCACTCGCTATTTATTTTCTTATTATTGGGAGCTGTTTTACGGGTTATTTACTTCCTATGGATCAGAATGCATTTTGGGGGACACAAGTAAGATTAGGCATTGTAGAAACAATTCCATTTTTAGGATTAACCATAGCCAACCTTTTAAGAGGTGGTTTAACATTTGGATCAGAAACATTATCACGTTTTTTCACAATTCATGGTTCAATTATACCTGTATTATTATCTTTCACATCTCTCATTCTGATTCAATCTCAATGGGAATCCATTAAAGAACTACTGTCAAAATCTTCCATTTTTTTTGGAACAATTCTAGGAATATTTCTCATTTATTTTTTGACATATTCGATATCAGCCCCACTTGAACTTCCAGCTAATCCCATTGATGTCGAATATATTCCACGCCCAGAATGGTATTTTCTCTGGTTATTCGAATTTGGAAAATACGTTGAATGGGCACCATGGATTCGTAGCGCATTACTGCCTTTAGCCGGAACACTTTTTTTATTTGGGATTCCTTTTTTAAAGCAAACATCTTCCAAACAACGATATATGATTGCAGCAGGTTGGAGTTGCGTTTGGCTCATATTAACAGGAATCACTTTATACGCTGATCGAAATCTTCCAAAAAAATTAGATTACGAATCTGCCATGTTTATTCAAGCAGAAAATAATTACCAAAGTCTTTGTTATGATTGTCATGGCGCTACGGGGAAAGGTGACGGGCCACAATCAAAAACATTTGGACTCGAGTCGCCAGATTTTACAACAATGGCATATTGGGACCAGACAAGCGACGACCAAATTATTAAAGCTATAAAAGATGGTAAAGGTAAAGATATGCCTGACTTTAAAAAGAAACTTTCTTACCAGCAAATTGAAGCATTATTACATATGATGAAAAATTCATATCATCCCAATTATTAATTGTAATTTTTGAATCTTAATTTGGGATATCTTACTAACTAAATAAATTAAAAGGATTATAAATGAAAATTCGCACCATCCTAAAGTGTAATGTGTTTTTATTGTTTTTATTGTCTCTGACTTGGGGGCAATCCGGATTTAAAAATCTACAAGTATTAGATAAAAATATATCGAAAGATGATCTTAAAGCTACAATGAATAGTTTTAGTGATTATTTAGATGTTAAATGTTCCTTTTGTCATATTTTGGATGAATATCACAAAGATGATAAAGAACATAAACGAATTACGCGTAATATGATTCAACTCACACAAATGATTAGAAAAAATGGGGCTCAATATTTTTCGAAGGAGTATAAAACAGATGAAATCACTTGTTATACCTGCCACAATGGAAGTGCTGAAATTAAGCCTTATAATCCAGATGATGATTGGCCTTAAACCTTTTTACGTATAGCGAGGGGAAATGGTACAAAGTAAAGCCCGTTCTGTACAAAACTATTTAAAAGAATTGCCGGATAACCGACGGGAAGCCATTACAACAATTCGTAATGTTGTTTTGAGAAACCTACCAAAGGGTTATGTGGAAAGCATGAATTGGGGTATGATTTCTTATGAAATTCCACTTGAAACATATCCAGATACGTATAATGGGAAACAGCTTTTTTATGTAGCAATTGCATCACAAAAAAACCATATGGCAATCTACATGCATAGTGTTTATGTAAGTGAAAAACTGACACAAATATTGTTGAATGCATTTAAAAAAATGGGAATAAAACCCAATATGGGTAAATCGTGTATTCGGTTTACTAAATTAGAAAAAATACCACTTGAAACCATTGGACAACTTGTTGCCATGACTTCTGTGGAAGACTATATCGAACATTATGAGAAAGTGAAAAAGAAAAAATGAAATATGTACAAATAAAATACATCATTGCTTTAGTATTACTATCTGCAGGATTTGGGTCACCCCTACCCTCGGGAGTATCCATTCATAGATTAAATAATGGTATGGATGTTATTCTAATAGAGAATCAATCGTTACCCATGGTTGGTGCAAATGTTGTGGTAAAAACTGGGTCAGCTTATGAAACATATGCCACGAGTGGAATGAGCCATATGCTGGAACATTTACTGTTCAATGGAACAACAACCCGTATACAAAAAGAGTTATATGATGATGGCGATCGAATTGGTGCATATAATAATGCAAATACAGGTGAATATTATACAAATTATATGATGGTTACACCGACCGAACACATTCAATCCGGAATGGAAATTCAAGCAGATATGCTTTTCAATTCCATTCTTCCAGAAGAAAAATATGATAAAGAAAAAGGAATTGTTCTTGAAGAAATTGCCCAAAGTTTAGCAAGACAGGGAACTCAAATTGAAAAGGATATCCAATCTATATTATTCAATGGTCATTCATTATCTCTCCCTACTTTAGGCACATATTCCACAATAGAATCACTTCCCCTTCCTCCCGTTCGAGACTATTACGAAGGAAATTATGTCCCTAATAATATGATTTTAAGTGTAATTGGGAATTTTGATTCTGAAGAAATGCTAGAATGGGTAAAAGACATTTATGGCAAACCTGGTCCTGGGTCAGTGTATCGGCCACAAGATGTAGATTTTAAAACTGGCTTTGAATTACCCGAAAAAAATAATACAAAAATATTCCATCGTTCGCATAGTGATTCTACTACTCTCATACACTTAGCCTTCGAATTACCTAGGAATCCAGTTCCAGGCTATTTTGATTTAATGGAAAATATTCTTTCTGAAAATATTGAAAACCTTGAAATAGCATCTAAAAAGAATTTTGATAAATCGCTCCAATCTCTTAAAGGAGAAATACGACAATCACCTATTGGAAATTTTTTAATAGCTAAAGCTACTTTGATTGAAAGTGATCATATAGATGGCTTGACCCAATTTCTTTCAAACGGGATTATGTCATTCAAATTTTCCATAAAAAAGGATGCCGTATCTGTTTTTGCAACTTCAGAAAAAACATCTTTTTACAAAAGTCTTGAAAAACCTCATATGTTTGGAATATATAATGCACATGTTTTTGCTCAAAAAGGGATTGATGGTTTCCTTTCATCTTTTGATGAATCATTATACGAAAATGCTGCAGAAACATTGAAAAAAATCCGAATGAATGGCGAACCAACTGTTATTATTCACCATCCTATGGATTCTAATGAGAAAAACGAATCTTTGTCTGATGCTGTTAAACTTTTTGATCATGACGGTTCAGGCACATCTTTAATCGCCAAACAAAATGCATCAAGCCCACTATTAGCTGTCCATTATTTAATGAAACATAAGGCAAGCCTTGAAAACACATTTGGGAAAGATGCAGCTAAAATTCTTCATAATTGTTTTGGGCAAAGAATGAAATCTGAAAAGATTCAAAAACAAATTGCACCTTTTGGTTTCACCTTTACCGTAAATGACAACCCATGGATTCCCATGGATAATATTTATCTTCATGATGATTTTGGATATATTCGAGTGGAAGGTTTAGCAGATGATATGGATGCTGCTATCGGGTTTCTAAATAAAGCCTTTTTGAATTTTATTCCAACTGAAGATGAGTTTAATAAAGCGAATGATCCATCTCATGGCGGATATGGCGGTATGAGTCATAAAAATATGGCAAAAGAAAAATTCAATTCATTAGTTGACAAACATATATATCCAGAAATAATTGAGCAATCAGAACCGCCGAAATTAACATATGATTCACTCATAGCTTTTGCAAAGGAATATTGGGTACCAGAAAATGCAATTATTTCTGTTGTTTCACCCGCAACACCTGAAGATGTGAATCAATTGTTTTCAGGATTTGGATCCAACAATGAAATAGATACAACCACGCCAAATGAAAAAAGGTATCAATTGAATTTTGAATCTGTAACTATTGATGAAAATGGTGGCGGTGCGCAATCCTATTTATTTTGGGGATTTATGAAGGAAGTAAATCCGAAAGATAAGCCTGCATTAACAGCACTTTCATTAATATTGAGAGATAAAATTGTTTTTGACATTCGCGAAAAACAAGGCATGGCTTATCGAATGCATGCTGGCATATCAATTAAAAAAGAAAAAGCTTTATTTTCCATCAATTTTGGAACTCGCCCAGAAAATGCAGATGTACTTATTCCCCAATTTCCCGGGTTTTTCTCCCTAAATATGCTGAATGATGTAGATAGCGCAACTTTGGAAAAATCAGTCAATATGTATTTGGGACGCATGATGTTTCGCAGACTTTCCAGCATTAATCAAGCTTATTATTTAGGCCATTCACAATATTTTGATGGAAATATGAATTCGGATTCTGAATTTCTAGAAGGATTAAAATCAGTTACGCTTGATGATGTGAAGCGTGTTGCAAAAAAATATATGGACGGAAA
>CAZGFQ010000052.1:0-12512 GCA_964525185.1 uncultured bacterium | reverse complement strand
TTATTAATTACACTTACATTATTTTTTATTGGATGTGAAACCGATGATACTGATCAAATATCTGATTTACAATCGCAGTTAGATGATTTGAATGATCTTATTAAAGATATGGAAGATGACCAAGACGAAGCTCTTGATAATTATCTGCCCATGCCAGTAACGCTAGATGTTCCTGTTTTTGCAACATCATATTTAGGCGAAATGCCTATTCCTGAAGATAATCCCATGACGGTTGAGGGAGTTTTTTTGGGAAGAAAACTATTTTATGACACACGTCTTTCAGATGATAGTACAAAATCATGCGCTAGTTGTCATTTACAATCGGCTGGCTTTACAGATCCAGAACAATTTAGCGAAGGCATTACAGGCGAACGAGGCACACGAAATGCGATGCAAGTTATCAACGCCGGTTGGTTTACATCCTTTTTCTGGGATGGTCGTGCCGCAACGTTAGAAGATCAAGCATTAGGTCCTGTTGTAAACCCCGTTGAGTTAAATACTACTTGGCCAAAAGTTGAAGAAAAAATCTCAAACGATCGCCTATACCCAGCATTATTTAAAATGGCATTTGGGTCATATGAAATTGATTCAATTCAAATTGTAAAAGCTATTTCGCAATTTGAACGCACATTATTATCCTTCAATTCTAGATACGATGATTATTTCTATGGAGATTTTTCAGGGTTTACAGAATCAGAAGAAAATGGGTTTGATATATATTTTTCTGAAAAGGGCGACTGCATTCACTGCCATGCCGGCCCCATTTTAACAGATAATGAATTTAGAAATAATGGTTTAGATTCAGAATTGACCGACCTTGGGCTCGCTGATGTTACAGGGCTATCAACCGATGAAGGTAAATTTAAAGTGCCTACACTAAGAAATATTGAATACACAGGGCCCTATATGCATGACGGTCGATTCGAAACACTTGAAGAAGTGGTTGAGCATTATAATAGTGGTGTGCATGCAGATTCGCCTAACCTTGACGATGAAATGCATAATGCTTCTGAAGGGTTGAATTTGACCAATGAAGAAAAAACAGATTTAATTAATTTCTTAAAAACGTTTTCTGAGCCAGAGTTTCTAACCAACACAAATTTTTCTGATCCGTTTATAGATTAAAAAAACTTCTTTTAGTGTATGGCGCGCCTTTGGTCGGTTTATGCCATGAAGGTTATTTATACCGCGCTAATCATTATTGTTGGATTATCGATTTATTCTTGTGACAATAGTCGGTATTTGGTTGGTTCAAACAATGTGGTGGAGCTCGATGATGTTATTTTTACAATTACAGAATATATTGTTGAAGATTCCACGCACCTGAATGCAAAAGGGACAGCAAAAAACACCGGATCAAATACCATTTATCCTACATGGTATATTGAAGGGCATTTTTATGCAGATTCAACGCTTGCATTTAAACTAGGCGGCGACAGACAACAAAAATCAATATCATTAGAACCAGGTACATCTTTATCGTGGTCCTTGGAGTATAAATCTTATGAAGAAGATTTAAGTCAATATCCCCATTTTAGAGTATCTCAATTACGCGCCTACCAAGAACATCAAGACGATTGATTTTCTTTAAAATTGATACATAAACGATAAACCAAAATTCCAACTTAGACGCTCGTCTTTTATAGGGAATCGATATAGGTAGAATCAGGCGCTTGTGTTGTTTGCCCAAACAAAAAAGAGAGCATGTACGCAAACAGCCACAAAAACTTTAGGTTATTCTTCTCCAATATCTTCATTCCAAATAGCGGGGTTCTCTTGAATATACTGACCTAGCATTGAAATGCATACTTCAGATTGAAGGTCTGTAATAGTAACTCCATTTTCTTTTAACCACCCTATACCGCCTGAAAAATTAACAGATTCACCCACAATTACCGTTTTTATGTTAAACTGTCGAATAAGGCCACTGCAATACCAACAGGGCGCTAATGTTGTAACCATAATAATGTTTTTATAGGATTTTTGTCTTCCCGCATTCCTAAAAGCGTCCGTTTCTCCATGGACAGACGGATCGTTATCTTGTATTCTGCGGTTATGCCCTTTTCCGAGCAATTTTCCATCATGAGTAAATAAGGCTGCGCCAATAGGAATGCCACCCTCAGACAATCCTTTTTGTGCTTCTTGAATTGCAACATTTAACATAGATAAATAATGAATTTTACTCATTTTGTTTCCAATAATATTTTGTTTTAAAATATCTTAATATCCGAATATATTCAGGGTTCCTATAAGGTCAAAGCGATGAATACTTAATGGCAATTTATAATAAATATAAATCGATTGAATAGATACAAATAAAAGGAAACCTACAGAATGAGCAAAACGTCATTATTATACAGCATAAACGACAAGCCACCAATATCTGAAACAATTATTCTTGGTTTTCAACATTATTTAACCATGCTTGGTTCAACGGTAGCTATTCCCCTTTTGTTAGCGCCGGCGTTTGGCATTACAGATCCGGTCCAAAAAGGTTGGTTAATTGCAACCATGTTTTTTGTTAGCGGAATAACAACGCTCCTTCAGTCTACGTTTGGAAACAGATTACCAATCGTACAAGGCGGTACCTTCTCTTTTTTAGCGCCCACATTTGCCATTTGTGGTATGGCGACATTAGCAAATGCTGGTTGGGAAGTGCGCATGCAGCACGTTCAAGGCGCAATTATTGCAGGATCGGTTATTGAAATGTTTGTAGGAGCAAGCGGATTGGTTGGTCGAATGTTAAAATATATTGGCCCCATAACTATTGCACCTACTATCGCATTAATTGGTTTATCCTTATTCAAATTTGGAGCACCGGAAGCAGGTCGCCACTGGCCAATTGGTGGCTTAACAATATTCCTCATCATTTTATTTAGCCAATATTTACGCACAAAACATAGAACATTTGAATTATACCCCATTTTGCTGGCTATATTAGCTGCATGGGGTGTGTCTGCGCTATTTACCATGGCGGGTGTTTTTCCAGAAGGACACCCATCTCACACAAGTTTAGCCAATTTAAAGAATGCATCATGGTTTAGAGTGCCATACCCATTTCAGTGGGGATTCCCACAGTTTGGGGTTGCTGCCATTGTGGGAATGTTGGCAGGTTATATAGCATCCATGGTTGAGTCTATTGGAGATTATTATGCCTGTGCTCGACTTTCGGGTGCACCCGTTCCAGACAAAAAAACAATTAATCGAGGCATTACATTTGAAGGTATCGGGTGTTTTATCGCTGGAATATTCGGAACAGGAAATGGGACCACATCTTACAGTGAAAACATCGGCGCAATTGGGCTTACTCGTGTTGGGTCTCGACGCGTTGTACAAGCTGGCGCTATCATAATGATTCTTTTAGGGACCGTATCAAAGTTTGGCGCTCTGTTTACTACAATTCCTCAACCGATTGTTGGAGGTATGTATTGTGCTATGTTTGGTATGATAGCTGCTGTAGGTTTATCCAATCTTCAATTTGTGGATTTAAATTCAGCAAGAAATTTATTCATTTTAGGATTTTCCTTTTTTATGGGACTTTCCTTGCCTGAATATTTTATTTCAAATCCCATAAATTTTGAGCCAACATGGCTTGCAAATATTATCAATACACTTGGAAGTACAGGAATGGCTGTAGGTGCTTTTACGGCACTTATTTTAGACAATACAATTGCAGGAAGCGATGAGGAGCGCGGTTTAAACGCTTGGGAAAACACAAAAAATAATTAAATTTTTTAATGAGAATATCTAAGGAATAAAACCATGTCTATATTAATTAAAAATGGCCGAGTTATCACAGCGGTTGATGACTATATGGCTGATGTATATATCGAAAATGAAACAGTCACCACCATAGGTAAAAACCTAGAAATAGAATCAGATAAAGTTATTGATGCTTCAGGAAAATACCTTTTCCCCGGAGGGTTAGACCCACACACCCATTTGGATATGCCTTTTGGGGGCACCACATCTGCAGATGATTTTGAAACAGGTACCCGAGCGGCGGCACACGGCGGCACAACGACATTGATTGATTTTGCTATACAAACAAAAGGTCATTCAACATTAGAAGCGCTAGATACCTGGCACGCCAAAGCAGACGGAAAAACAGCTATTGATTATGGGTTTCATATGATTGTTACCGACCTTGAAGACAACCGCGTACATGAAATGAAAATGTTAGCAGACGTTGGAGTAACATCATATAAATTATTTATGGCTTACCCGGGCGTACTTTATGTTGACGATGGAACTATTTATCGCGCAATGAAGAAAGCTGGCGAAGACGGTACGGTTGTTTGCATGCATGCTGAAAATGGTATTGTGATAGATGAAATTGTAAAACAAGCAGTAGCTGATGGCAAAACAGCTCCTAAATATCATGCTATTACGCGACCTACTCGCATGGAGGCAGAAGGAGTACATCGCGCTATTTCAATTGCAGAGGTTGCCCAAGTTCCAATTTATATTGTTCATTTATCATCATCAGATGCTTTAGAGCAAGTTATGTTGGCTAGAAATCGAGGTGTTCACGCCTTTGCTGAAACATGCCCACAATATTTATTTTTAGACGATTCCTATTATGATCAAGAAGGGTTTGAGGGCGCTAAATATGTTATGACGCCCGCATTAAGGGAAAAGTGGAATCAAGAGGAATTGTGGAAAGGATTAAAATTTGGAGACCTACAATCCATCGCTACAGATCATTGTCCTTTTTGTTTTAAGGATCAAAAAATATTAGGAATTGATGATTTTTCAAAAATTCCAAATGGAGCTCCTGGCGTGGAAAATCGTATGAGCCTTGTTTACAATGGCGGTGTGCATGCGGGACGAATTTCATTAAATAAATTTGTTGAATTAACATCAACGGCTGCTGCAAAAACATTTGGACTTTTTCCAAAAAAAGGAACCATTGCTGTTGGAAGTGATGCAGACATTGTAGTGTTTGACCCAAACCGAAAAGAAACCATTAGTGTTAATAATACTTGTACTCACCATATGAATGTGGATTATAATTCTTTTGAAGGGTTTGAAGTAACAGGCTTTACAGAAACGGTGCTTTCTCGCGGAAAAATCATTATTGATAATTGCGAATATGTTGGAAAGAAGGGCGATGGGCGCTTTTTAAAACGCGGCCTATATGGCGGTATGAAATAAGAAAATTCAAGGAGATTACAAATGGCTAGAAATATAAAATCTGGGCTCATTCAGATGAGCCTCCCTATGACAGAAGGAGAAGGAACGATTGCGGAAATAATGGATGCAATGGTTCAAAAACATATTCCTTACATAGAAGATGCAGGCAAGCAAGGTGTGCAAATATTATGCTTACAAGAAATATTCAACACACCCTATTTTTGTCCTGGGCAAGATAATGCCTGGTATGCATCTGCTGAATCCGTTCCTGGTCCCACTACAGAGTTGATGCAGGAATATGCCAAAAAGTATAATATGGTTATAATTGTTCCTATTTATGAAAAGGAGCAAGCGGGCGTATTATACAATACTGCGGCCGTGATTGATGCAGATGGAGAATACCTGGGGAAATACAGGAAGAACCACATTCCCCACACATCAGGTTTTTGGGAAAAGTACTTTTTTAAACCCGGAAACCTTGGTTACCCTGTCTTCCAAACAAAATATGCTAAAGTGGGCGTTTATATCTGTTATGATCGACATTTTCCAGATGGCGCAAGATGTCTTGGGCTAAACGGAGCAGAAATTGTATACAACCCATCAGCAACCGTTGCGGGCTTAAGTGAATATTTATGGAAATTAGAACAACCAGCACACGCCGCGGCTAATGGATATTTTATGGGGTGCATTAATCGCGTTGGAACTGAAGAACCGTGGAATTTGGGAGAATTTTATGGCACATCTTATTTTGTGAATCCAAGAGGGCAAATTATTGCCGAAGGATCAAGAGACCAAGATGAGTTAATTGTTTCAGAATTTGATTTAGATATGATTGATGAAGTGCGTTCGACGTGGCAGTTTTTCCGCGATCGTCGTCCAGAAACATATGACAAACTCGTTGAACTTTAAACCAAACAAGAGATAATAATGGCAGATATTAGTATAGAAGTAAATGGAATAAAATTTCCAAACCCATTTGTAATTGGATCAGGCCCTCCTAGCACAAATGCAAAAACAATCATTAAAGCATTTGATAATGGATGGGGCGGCGTGTCCGCAAAAACCGTTAGCCTAACAGAAACACCCGTTATAAATGTTGCTCCTAGGTATGGAAAACTAAAAACACCTAGCGGGGAAATTATTGGTTTTGAAAATATTGAATTAATATCCGATAGAACATTAGAAGTTTGGTTGGATGAATTTAAAACCATAAAAGACGCTCATCCCGACAAAGTATTAATTTCATCTGTAATGGAAAAATACAATAAAGATTCTTGGCAAGAATTAGTTGGAAGAATTGAAGAAACAGGCGTTGATATGTTTGAGCTAAACCTTTCTTGTCCTCACGGCCATCCAGAAGAAGGAATGGGAGCAGCCATGGGGCAAAATCCAGACATGGTTCGTGAAGTAACCGGCTGGGTTGCCGAAGTAACAGATTTACCAATTTGGGCAAAAATGACTCCAGACATACAAGACATAACCATACCAGCAAAAGCATCGATGGAGGGTGGCGCAAGCGGGATTGCTGCAATTAACACAATTCCATCCATTTTGAACATTGACCTTGACACCCTTGCCCCAACACCATCGGTGGAAGGACATTCAACACCAGGTGGATATTCTTATTATGCTGTCAAACCAATAGCATTACGAATGGTTTCTCAAATTGGTAGAGGTGTTCCTGAAGCGGAAATTTCTGGTATTGGTGGCGTTATTAGTAGCCAAGAGGCAATTGAATTTATCCTAATGGGAAGTTCTACAGTTCAGGTTTGTACAGGTGTTATGTTACAAGGGTATGAAATGGTTGAAGAAATGTGTGAAGGATTATCAAACTTCATGGATAAGCACGGCTTCAAAACAGTACGAGAATTTGTAGGGCATTCATTACAATATCTTACCACACACCATGATTTGGCAGAAAAACGACTCGCAAAAAAAGCGGGCTCACTTAGATCAAATCGAGACAATAATTGGACAGGCGATATAAAAAAAGAAACAGACGAATTAGTCAGTAAATAAGTTTCTTGTTTTAAAAATTGTGCGTTCTGAAATAAGGCAGGCAATGTGCACTCAAGCATAGGCGGCTTGATTATATTTTAATCATAAAACATCAAAAAAAAATATTAATAATTGAATAAAAGGAAAACAAATGAGCAATAGTCAAAATATACGCGATAAACACGATGAATATTTATTTGCAGCAGTAAAGAATTTTTATAAAGAACCCATAGTTGTTGAATCAGGAAAAATGTTTCGCGTAACGGACTTTGATGGACATTCATATCTAGATTTTTTTGGCGGCATACTAACTGTATCCGTTGGTCATGCAAACGAAGAAGTAAACGCTGCTGTAATAGCACAGGTAGAAAAATTAACCCATATTTCATCTTTATATCAAAGTATCCCTGTGGTAGAGTTTGCGGAGGTTATGGCAAAACTCGCGCCTAACAACTTAGAAAAAGTGTTTTTTACTGCATCTGGCACAGAGGCAGACGAAACAGCAGTCATGATGGCGCAAGTTTTTACTGGAAATTCAGAACTAATTGCGCTTCGCCATGGATATTCTGGTCGATCATTATTAGCACAATCTTTAACAGCCCACTCTTCCTATAGGGTATTGCCGACTCAAGTTAGCGCAATAAAACATGCCTTATCGCCGTATTGTTATAGATGTCCCTTTAAGCAAAACCCTGATACATGTGGAATGGAATGCGCTAAAGATGTAGACGAATTGATTAAAACGACAACGACAGGAAATATTGCAGGCATGTTGGTTGAGCCTATCCAAGGAGTAGGCGGTTTTATTACACCACCAGATGAATATTTTCAAATTGTAGTTGAAATCGTACGTAAATATGACGGTATTTTTATTTCTGATGAAGTTCAAACAGGATTTGGAAGAACTGGAAAAACCTGGGGTATTGATCATTCCGGAGTTGAACCAGATATGATTACAACAGCAAAAGGAATAGCAAACGGTATGCCTCTTGCTGCGGTTGTTACGACAGATGAAATTGCATCATCTTTAAAGAAAAACACCATTTCAACCTTTGGAGGAAATCCAGTGAGTTGCGCGGCTGCTAGCGCGACGGTTAATATTATTGAAAGAGACGACCTCGCAACAAACTCAGAAGATATGGGTAACTTATTATTTGATGGTTTAAGGAAGATTCAAGGTAACCATAAAGAAATAATGGGAGACATCAGAGGAAAAGGTTTAATGGTGGGCGTTGAATTGGTTGTAGACGAAACAACAAAAGACCGCACCCCAAACACAAAGGTGGTTGATCAACTATTAGAAGAAACAAGAAGTCGCGGACTCTTAGTTGGGCGTGGCGGGTTATATGGAAATTGTGTAAGAATTACTCCTGCATTAAATATCACAAAAGATGAAGTTGATGAAGCATTAGATATTTTAACAGAATCATTCAATGCGATTGATTAACCAAACTAATTAAATAAAGAATTAACACATAAAATAGAGAAAACAATTATGAGCAATACAATACAATTTAAAAATTACGGACCCCAAAACAACTGGATTGATGGAAAATATCAATCATCAAAATCAGAAAAAACAATTTCAGTTATTTCTCCATATTTTGATAAAGAAATTGCAACAATTCCTGAGTCCAACTATGCAGACTTAGATGATGCGGTTCAAAAAGCTGAAGCTGCATTTCCGTCTTGGTCGAATCTCAATATTAGAGACAGAGCCGAGGTTATGTTTAATCTAAAATCTATTATGGAAAAAAATGTAAATGAATTGGCAGAACTCATTTCTCTTGATAATGGTAAAACAGTTCCAGATGCGAAAGGAAGTATTCTGCGCGGAAAAGAAGTGGTGGAATTTGCCACATCATTACCAACATTATTGCAAGGCGATTCTGCGCCTGTTGGTACAGGAATAAATTGTACAATGACTCAAGAGCCACTCGGTGTTGTAGCCGGGATTACACCCTTTAATTTTCCAGCCATGGTTCCATTGTGGATGATTCCTTTGGCGGTTACAGCCGGGAATTGTTTTATACTAAAACCATCCGAACAAACACCATTATCTACATTTAAATTAGCTGAATATTTAAAAGAAGCCGGTCTTCCAGACGGTGTATTTAACATTGTAAACGGTGCTAGAGAAATTGTAGAAGGCATTTGCGATCATCCGAGCATTAAAGCTGTAGCTTTTGTGGGATCGTCGAACGTGGCTAAAATTGTTTATTCTCGGGCTGCATCAAATGGAAAGCGGGCACTCTGTTTAGGTGGAGCAAAAAACCACATGATTGTTGTTCCAGACGCAGACCAAGATTCCACAGCAAAAGGACTGCTAGCAAGTTCAATGGGTAGCGCAGGTCAACGATGTATGGCCGCAAGTGTAGCTGTGGGCGTTGCCAATGTTGATCCTATCATTGATCAACTTGTAGATGAAGCCAAAAATTTTAAATTGGGTATAGATATGGGTACAATTGTTAGTAAGGCCGCCTTTGATCGTATTACCAACTATATAGATGAAGCTGAAAAAATGGGAGCAAAAGTTCTTATTGATGGAAGAAAGGCAACACCGCCAGAAGGATACGAGAATGGTTATTGGATTGGGGCTACTATTTTGGATAATGTGGACCGGGAATGGCCTAGCGCTACTGATGAAATTTTTGGTCCAGTACTATCAATTATTCGAACAGACACCTTAGAAAATGCCATGAAAATTGAAAATGGCAATCAATATGGAAATGCCGCAGCTGTATTTACCACATCAGGACAAGTTGCAAAAACCATTTCTGAATCAGCATCCGCAGGTATGATAGGAATTAATATTGGCGTTCCCGTTCCTAGAGAGCCTTATAGCTTTGGAGGTTGGAATGAGTCAAAATATGGGCACGGCGATATAACCGGAAGAAGTGGTGTAGATTTTTGGACCAATCTTAAAAAAGTAACATCACGTTGGCCAGAATCAGATGAAGCCTGGAAAAAATATTTTTAGCATTCGGTGCAAATGGTTTAATTAAGATTGAACCCAGAGTTTAATAAAAACGCAACATCATCTTCGCTTACGGTGCAATAAAACCGCTCACCTGTGGGGCAACTACACGCAGCACAAACAGCATTATATACCCACGCGGCATAAGTATCATACATTTTAATGCCTAACGTGTTGTAGTAATCGGAAAATATTTTTAAGCGACCACTTTCCGTTTGTGGGTATTCGCCATATTCATGCGTTTTTAACCAATCGATATCCCACTCATTACTTAAACATTGAGTAGGATCGATAAACACGGATTCTCTATTTTGGTTTGGCTCGCAGGAAAAAAATAAAAAAGCTAAATAAAACATTGATAGTAATTGTTTCATCATTTTATCTATTTTTCTTGAAAAGTGCTTATTGATTGATCAACTTTGATCCGCAATTAGAACAAAATTTAGAATGATCTATTTGATTTTTATCTCCACAAATAATACATTCGATTTTATCTGGTTCATTAGATATAAAATTAATCTCTGAAGTTACAATTCCGGTGGGAATAGCGATAATACTGTAACCGATTATCATGATGAGTGCGGAGATAGTTTGGCCTAGATTTGTCATTGGAGAAATATCACCGTAACCCACAGTCGTGAGCGTAACAATAGCCCAGTAAATGCTCCGTGGTATGCTGGTGAAACCCGCTGCTTCACCTTCGATTAAATACATGACCGACCCAAGAATGACTACAATATTCATGACAGAAAATAGGAATACAAATATTTTACGCCTACTGGCAATCATGGCTTTCATCAAAAGATCCGCTTCGCCCATAAATTGAACCAGTTTTAAAACTCGAAAAACTCGTAACACTCTTAATACACGGACGACAGTCAAAACTTCGGTCCCAGGTAAAATCAAGCTTAAATAAGTTGGAATCAGTGCTAAGAGATCAATGATACCAAAAAAGCTAAATATGTAACTGCTCGGTCGGTGAATACAATAAATTCGCAATAGATATTCAAGAGTGAATAGGACGGTAAAAAACCATTCGGCGTAATTAAACAATTCACCATATTTTTGGTTATATTCATTTACGCTATCTAAAAGAACCACAAGGATACTTAGAAAAATGGTTACAATTAGAACAACGTCAAATAGTTTGCCGCCTCGGGTGTCAGTTCCGAAGATAATAATCTTTATTCTATCTCGAATGGCGCTCATAAGTGGAAAAATTTAGTGAAATTTTTCTTTATTTTTTTTAAAAAATTAATTTAATTAAACCACGCGCCTAACCCGCGTTTTCTTAATTCTATACCCACTCTGTATAGGCGTCATACATTTTTTTGCCTAACGCTTCGTAGTAATCGGTAAATATTTTTAATCGACCACTTTCCGTTGATGGGTATTCACCATATTCATGTGTTTTTAACCAATCGCCGTCCCATTCATTATTTAAACACTGAGTAGGGTCAATAAATACAGATTCTCTATCTTGGTTTTGATTACAGAATAAATTATTTTTGAAAAGGACTAATCGACTTCGCGGTACAATTTAGGTCTAATAATAATAAATCAGATACAAGTGGCGCAATTTGGGTCGACTTCATAGATCCAATATTAACATTTTTTGGAACACCCCTACCCGCAGACATAAAGCCGGTAAAAAGAGTTGGCTCCTCAGGGCTTCCTCCGTGATTTCCGCCTCGAGATTTATAAATATATGGTTTTTTATTATTTCTTAAGAAGTTGAATCCGTCCTTAGCTAACAAAACAAAATCTTCTTTATCGCTTGAAGAAAGTGACCCTGTTAAGTGTCTGTTTTCAAATATTTCAAATTCTGATTGCCGAGATAGAAGCAACCGTACATCTTTTTTTAAATTTTCATTTGTTGAATCTTTTAAACGAACAAATGCAGAACCACCCGACGACAAACACACAACATCCCAATTTTCAATTTGGCCCTTGTTGTTTATAGTTAACCAGCCTTGCTCTGCAAATAATCTATTAATATTTAACCCCTTATTGTGATCTTTAAATCCATGATCTCCTGTTACAATTAATGTAGTTGTATTCCATAAATCTTTATTATCTATTAGCGTTAAAATATTCCCAATTAAAGAATCTGCAAACATATAAGCTTTTTTCACTTCTGGCGATATTTTGCCAAAATCATGCTGTTCATAATCTGTTTGAATAATATGATATAAGCTTAGATGAGGTCGATAACGCTCAAATGAGTCTAAAAATAATTGATGTAACAATAAATCCCGATCATAATCCTTTGGCGTTTTATCTACCTTGATAGCGCCGCGAATTTTTGCTTTTTCTAAAAATAAATCAGGCACATCATATTTTCGAACCAAATCTAACGTAGAAACAGAGTCTGATGTTGATTGAATTTCTGCTAACATAT
>CAZGFQ010000051.1:0-12937 GCA_964525185.1 uncultured bacterium | reverse complement strand
CAATAGAATTTATGAGCAAACTCAAATTCGACTGCCTTTACAGCGCACCACATTAGCAACTTTAGTTTATTAATTCAAAATTAGTTTTTTAGTACACATGAATATTAAGATTAATCTAAAGTATTAAGTAGTTTTGCATTCATGATAAAAAGTTTTCAACTCCAAGTCCTACCAGAAGTCACCGCTAAATCTGATTTATTATTAAAGGTGGTATCAAAAAAATGCGATACGGATATTTCCGATATAAAACATATCGAAATTTTAAAACGATCAATTGATGCAAGGCAAAAAATAACAAAAATAAATTTAAGTGTTGCTGTTTATATCAATGAATTATTTAAAGAAAAACAAGAAATACCACTTGATTATAAAGATGTAAGCAATCAAGATTCTGTCATTATTGTTGGGGCTGGTCCTGCGGGACTTTTTGCCGCATTACATCTCATTGAAAAGGGGTTAAAACCCATTATTCTTGAAAGAGGGAAAGATGTTAGAAGCAGACGGATTGATATAGCGAAATTAACGAAAGAACATATTGTTAATGAAGATTCGAACTATTGTTTTGGTGAAGGAGGCGCCGGAACTTTTTCTGATGGGAAATTATATACAAGAAGTAAAAAGAGAGGAGATGTAAATAAAATATTAGATATTTTAGTTCAGCATGGCGCTTCACCTAATATTCGTGTTGACGCGCATCCCCATATTGGGACTAACAAATTACCTAAAATTATTCAAGCTATACGAGAGACTATTATTGAGTTTGGCGGTCAAGTGTTGTTTAACAGCCGTGTCATAGATATCCTGATAAAAAGTAATGCCGTTTCTGGCGTTGAGTTACAGGATGGCACAATCATTGATGCCAATAAAGTAATATTAGCCACAGGCCATTCTGCGAGAGATATTTTTGAATTATTATATAAAAAAGAAATTGAGATAGAAGCCAAAGCATTTGCTCTAGGTGTAAGAGTTGAGCATAGCCAAGAATTGATTGACCAAATACAATATAATTGTAAAACGAGAGGGGAATATTTACCCCCTTCAACTTATTCGATTGTTAAACAGGTAAATGGCAGAGGGGTTTATTCATTTTGTATGTGTCCAGGTGGAATGATTGCCCCTTGCGCAACGCGTCCCGGTGAAGTTGTAACCAATGGTTGGTCACCTTCAAGTAGAGATTATGAAACGTCTAATTCTGGGATTGTTGTTGAACTCATTCTTGAAGATTTTGCTCAATTTTCAAAATACGGACCATTAGCAGGAATGTATTTTCAGAAAGAGATTGAGCAAACTGCATGGAAAATGGGAGGTGAAACTCAAAAAGTTCCAGCACAAAGATTAGTCGATTTTACTCAAAATAAATTATCATCTGATATTCCTAAAACGTCCTATTTCCCAGGAACAACTTCTGCAAAATTAAATGATGTTTTACCTTCATTCATTTATCAAAATTTACAAGAAGGGTTTAAGCAGTTTGGGAAACAAATGAATGGCTATTTTACAAACGATGCAGTCGTTCATGCTCCAGAAAGTAGAACATCATCGCCTGTTCGGATTCCAAGAGATAGAGATACTTTGGAACATCCACAAATAAAGGGATTATTCCCCTGTGGAGAAGGTGCCGGATATGCCGGTGGAATTATTTCAGCAGCGATTGATGGTATTAAATGTGCTGAAAAATGTTGAATTAATTATTTGGTTTTTCAATATCTGAAATAGCGTCAATAATTAAATCGAGTTTTGATGATAATATAGTTTGGGCATCTTTTAACCCTTGATTATAAAATGTGGTTCCCATTTTTTTTGATAAAAAATCAAATAAAAATTCAGCATCAAAATGACTCAACTCTATATCAAGTTCATCTAAACAATATTGCTGAATTTCTTTTACAAGTTGATGTTTTTCATCACGCGTAAATTGTATTTCTTGATGTATCATATCTATAATTTAATCTAATATTATCTGAACCTGAATATCGCCATAACCATTTGCCATATGGAATGAAGAATCAATCCCCCGATAGAATTCCCAATCAAAAACATCGGTACATACCGGAAGGGATTTTTTCCCCATCATCATTTTTTAAATCCCAAGAAAATATCCAGTACCCTGCTGATAAGGTGTCGTTATTAATCATTTTAATTATATCACCCATTTCATCTTTAATATATATATTGAAAATCTTTTTATCTGGCCAAAATAATTCTATAAATACTGTATCGGATACTGGATTTGGAAATGCAGGCCCAATTTTTATTGTAGTAGGAATAGGGTAGTCTGATTCATAATAACTTTGTGGTGTATATTCAAATTTCCAGTCATTTGTATCTTTACTCAAAATGGTAAATAATCCTGATGAATCAATAATCGTTTCTGTAATTCCATAATAAACAAATCCATTATCCTGATAATTACAACTTGTCATCAATAAAAGAATAAATGAAAAGGTAAATGTGTTGAGTATCGATTTCATATTTTTATCAATTAGTAATCACCGTAGTCAATATTATCAATTTTTCCGCTGAAAATCTTAAATTGTAGTATTGTATAAATAATGATTAGTAGAAAAGCAACAGCAAACCATTTTAGACCAATAATTAGCCCATATTCAGCAGACGATGTATTGAAAATTGTTAATGATGGATTAAGAGAATTAGTAGAATGTAATAGAACTGGAAAAAGTGAAATAGAAGTAGATATAAAACCGGATAAAATAAAAAGAGATGAAAATATAAATCCAATTATGTCTTTTTTAAAAGAATTAAAGAAGATATTTCCGAATATCCCAACTATCATCAAAAGAGGAAATATAGTAAATATCGGGTATTTTAAAAAATTCTCGAAAGGATTCAAACGAACAAAGTGCCATATTGAAAATGAAACGAAAACAAGAAATAATTGAATAAGACTTAATATTGGAATTTGTTGTTTAAGCTTTTTGTTGATGGAAGAATTGGTCTTATATACAATCCACGTTGCGCCATGAATAGTTATTGATACTACCCCTACAAATCCAAGAATTAAGGTAAACCAATCAATAACACCTAATTCATCGCTAAAAGGGCTTAAAGTGGAATTCCATAGAGGTAGAAAAAAATATTGAGGTTCAAACGTGCTCACACCGTCAATAACACCGCCTAAATTTACACCACGAACAATATTACCAATAGCGAGTCCAAAAAATAAGGCTAGTCCTAAACTCGTTAAACCAAATACTCGATCCCATATTAAATGCCACATTTTATTTTGTAGAGCATGCCTTAATTCAATTCCAATAGCTCGAAGAATTAGTAACCATAAAATCATCATAAATGGAAGATAAAACCCTGAAAAAGAAGATGCATATAAAGTTGGAAATGCAAAAAATAATATTCCGCCAGCTGCAAGTAGCCAGACTTCATTTGCATCCCAAAATGGGCCGATTGATTTAATAATAAGTTGTTTATCTTTTTCTTCTTTTGCAAAGAAAAGATGAATTATTCCTGCGCCAAAATCAAATCCATCCATGATAGCATACATTGCTAGCATAAAGGTAATTATAATATACCAAGTTATATCTATCATGATATATGTTTTGGACCGTTATAAATTATTTTTCCAACTAATAAAATAAAAAGTAATCCAATCAGAGCATATAATGCCATGAAGCCCAAGAGGGTAAATAAAGTATTTCCTGAAGAAACAGTTGGAGAAATTCCATCCGATATTTTTAATAGTTCATAGACAAGCCACGGCGAACGTCCTAGCTCAGCAGTATACCACCCAGCTGTATTTGCAATATATGGAAAAGGAAACGAAAAGAGCAGCACCCATAAAATCCAATTTTTGGATTCAAGCATATTTCGCCATAAATAAAATGCTGCAATTATCATAATGCCAATAAAAAAAGTACCAAGACCTACCATGATATGGTAAGCGTAATAAAGTCCAGGTACATTTGTTGGCCAGAGTGATTCATCAAATTCATTAAGTCCTTTTATAGTTGCATTCCAATTTTTATAAGTTAAAAAGCTCAAAACATTTGGTACGGATATTTTATTATCAATTTTCCGCTCTTTCATATTTGGCTGTCCAATTAGAATAATTTCAGCCCCGCCATCTTCTGTCTCGAAAATACCTTCCATAGCAGCAAAAGTAACAGGTTGATGATCTGCGACATTTTTTGCATTCCAATCTCCCGTAGGGAAAACCACAATAATACTAGAAACCAAACCTGCAATAATTCCTGTCCTGACAAATAATCTGCCAAATTCAATATTTGATTTATTCAATAAGTAGTATGAACCAACTGCAACCATAACAAATGATGATGTTACCATAGATGCCGATTGATTATGTAAAAAGGTAGGGAGGAGCCAGATATTTGTAAAAAGTGATGTGAAGTTTGTTAATACGAATTCCCCACTCTCTAATATTTCATATCCAACAGGATGTTGCATCCAAGCAAAAGTTGCGAGTATAAACCATCCGCTTAACCATGATCCTAAAAAAACCAAAAATCCCGTCAGAAAGTGGAGTCTTTGTCCTAATAATTTTTCACCAAATAAAAAAAGACCTAAAAAAGACGATTCAAGAAAAAAGGAAAACATTCCTTCCATGGCTAATGTTTGCCCAATAATACTTCCTGTAAGTTCAGAAAACTTTGCCCAGTTAGTTCCAAATTGGAATTCAAGTGGAATGCCTGTAATGACACCCATCGTAAAATTTAATGCGAAAATTCTCATCCAGAATTTTGCAGCAGAGTTATAAATAAGAAGGTTTGTTCTTAAATACTTCCCTTTGAAATAGACAATAAGTAAGGAAAGCCCCATTGTAAGCTGAGGAAATAAATAATGGAATGTTATCGTAAATCCAAATTGCATTCGATCATAAAAGACCATGTCCTCCATATTTCCAATATTCCTATTCTTCTACTGGTTGTTGAATACAGTAAAATCTTACCGAATTAATAAATAAAAATTAAGAAAGATGAAATTGAATAATTACAATTCATTTCTAGATGTAAATTCATAAATGATTATTGATACTCATTGCCACCTTTTTTACCCTGAAATAAAAAATAATTTAGAGAATGTATTGAGCCAAGCTGAAGAGCAAGGTGTTACACAATTTATATGTGTTGGGACCAATTTAGACGATTCAAAAGAATGTGTTGAACTATCTGAATCCAATAGTCGGATTTATGGTTCAGCTGGCATTCATCCTCATGATGCAAAGAATGCTCCAGAAGATTATTTAGACAAAATTACAGATTTAATGTCTTTTAATCGTATGGTTGCATGCGGAGAAATGGGGTTAGACTTTTATAGAAATCATTCTGGCCCAAAGGATCAGGAACGCGTTTTTATTGATCAAATTGAATTAGCTATTGATTTAGAAAAACCCATTATTTTTCATAATAGAGATGCTGATAAAGATACTATTCGGATATTAACAAAACATGGTAATGGTAATGGGGTCGCACATTGTTTTTCCAGCGATTTAAAAACGGCTGAAGCCTTTTTGGAGTTAGGGTATTACATTTCTTTTTCAGGGAATCTTACATTCAAAAATAGTCATCTCCCTGCAGTCGCAGAGCAAATACCCATTGAAAGTGTTTTGGTTGAAACAGATTCGCCTTATTTGAGTCCTATGCCTTTTCGGGGGAAACCAAATGTTCCGGGGCGGACACGGTTTGTTGCAGAAAAATTGGCATCTATCTATGAATTGCCCCTTGAAGTTGTTGCAGAAAAAACAAGTAATAATGCTCGAAACTTATTTAAACTTCCATGATGTATATTTTTTTATTCTCGATAAATAAGGGGGATTGATATGAAAAACGTAATAACAATATTATTTACTATCCTTGTTTCACAATGTGTATTTGCTGGTCCCGATGTAGGTATATTTGAAAAAATATTGAACGCATCCGGTTCATTTGAAGAAACAACCACCGCATTTGAATCTGCGTTAGGAGAATCCAATTTACAGCTTCATACAAAAAATGACTTCAATTCATCAAATACAGGCGGACAAAAATCCAGATTGTATATTTTAACTTCACCTACTTACATGAAAGTAGCTGAAGGTGAAGCGCCAAATACGGTTTCAGCTCAAGTGTTGCGTGTTGCGATTTATGAATACGATTCAGGTAGAAAAACTTTCATTAATATGACAAACCCTGTGGCCCATGCTATGGTGTTTTATGAAGATTCAAAATTGTATAAAGATTTAGTGTTGGCAGCAAAAAATGTGGCCGAAGAGTTAAAATCTTTGGTAGCGAACGTTCCGGGACAAGCTGTATCTGAACAACAGCCACCCTTAAGAGATGAAGATGATTTAAATGACTTTAATGGAGATGGCCCTGCAAAAATGATGGCCATGTGGAGAAACTGGGAAGATAGCCAAGATGTTTTATTTAAGGAAAAAACAATTGAAGCTGCTGTTGCTAAAGTAGAAGCCACCATAAATGGAAGCCAAGATGCGGGTGCTGAAGAATGTGAAGGATGGCGTATTATATCAAAAATTGAATTTGAAGATGCAGTCTATTTTGGAATAACGAATGATTATACAGAAAATCGAACTACCAGCATTAATTCTGACTTCAGGTCTAAAGGGAAATCTGATGATGCTCCATTACCAGGGATTGATCATACAACGGCTCATCCTATGGAAATTATTGTTTATAAAGATGGTCGAAATGTAAAGGTTGTCCAATATGGGCAAATGTGGCGTATGCAATTGTATTATTGGGATTCAGGATATGCAGCTTTTGCAAAATACACCATGATACCGGGTATTATTTCCGGAAGTATTGAAGATATATTTGAAGATTAATCAAAGTGTTAGAGCAGGAAAGTGTTCTTGTGTTTAAGCACGTGAACACTCAAACACTTTAATACATAAACACTTAAAATAATGAATTACGGATTTGTAATAGATAATAGAATGTGCATTGGCTGTCATGCATGCACCGTTGCTTGCAAAAGTGAGCACGATGTATCGATTGGCGTCAATCGAACACATGTGAAATATATAGAAAAAGGTGAATATCCGAATAATACTCGGGAATTTTCCGTTCATCGATGCAATCATTGTGCTGATGCACCATGTGTAGAGATTTGTCCTACGACAGCACTCCACACGCGTGCGGATGGCATTGTGGATTTTGATAATGATCGCTGCATTGGATGTAAATCCTGTATGCAGGCATGCCCCTATGATGCATTATATATTGATCCTAATACCAATACAGCGGCGAAATGTAATTATTGTGCCCACCGAATTGATTATGGCTATGAACCAGCCTGTGTTGTGATTTGCCCGGTTGAAGCGATTGTTTCCGGTGATTTGGATGATTCGAATTCCAAAATTGCTCAACTGGTAGCCAATGAAGAAACCATGACGCGTAAACCAGAAAAATTGACCGATCCTAATTTATATTATGTAAATGGATCTGAAGAAATGTTAGACCCGAATGCCACGATTCGAGATGGAAAATATTTATGGTCAGAACAAGAAGCGGGTGTGGGGCATTTTGCCAAATATGCAGGTAAACGATTAGCAGAATCTGATACTGAAAATCTATTGGTACAATTGGCCATGGAAAATTCCGCTAAAACAGGGAAACCTATTGACCGTCGTGCCATTGACAATGTAGCGAAAGAAATTCAAGAAGATGTGGATACACTAGAAGCCCGACGCGTTTATGATTCACCAAGTAAAGGGGTACTTTGGGGGTGGGAAGTTCCGGCTTATGTATGGACAAAAGCCATTGCGACAGGTACATTTCTCATGATGGCTATCTGGAATATGCTTGATGGCAATCTTTCCCAAGCATCAGAATTAATGGGACTTATGACCACGTTGGTATTCATGGGACTCACAGGTGCATTTTTGGTAAAAGATTTAGATCGCCCGGACCGATTTCTCTATGTGTTACTTCGTCCGCAATGGAAATCATGGTTGGTCCGTGGTGCATATATCATTACAGGATTTGGTGGAATTGTTTCACTAAAATTGGTTGATAATTATTTGGGTCTTGGCTGGGATTGGTTATGGAATATAGGAGCTGTCTTTGCTGGATTAGGTGCAGTTTATACGGCCTTCTTATTTGGGCAAGCACGTTCGAGAGATTTATGGCAATCCACCGGTCTTTCGGCGGTGCATATGTTAGTCCATGCCATCATGGCCGGATCCGTCGTAATGATGTTTATTGCACCTGAATCCATATCTGAAGTGGCAAATACTTTGCTGTGGGGCATTGTGGCAAATATGGTTATCATTGCAAAAGAAATTATTCTACCTCATGAAACACCGGATACAAAAAAAGCGATCGAACTCATGACAAAAGGAGTTTATTCTAAATATTTCTGGGCAGGTATTATCATTGGAATCGTTGTACCAATCATTTTATTAAATACATATCCAAGTCTTGCTTTATATGCTGGTGGATGTGCATTAATTGGAATATTTTTAACAGAATTTGTGCGTATTCGTGTACCGCAAATGATACCATTAAGTTAAGGGGCGTTGAAGTGCATAAGTGTTCAGGTGATAAAGTAATCAGGCTATTTGCGATACTAAACGCAAATAGTTAAAACATATTGCGTAGCTAAACGCAGAATGTATTATATTGTAAATGTAAAAAATAAGTAATATGATTAATAGAGTTATAGAAAAAGCTATTATAGAATCATTCGATAAAAGAAAAATTATCATTCTTTCGGGTGCCAGACAGGTGGGTAAAACAACCATTGCAAGAAAAACAGCTGATAAAAGCAATTTGAAAACACTTTGGTTGAATGGAGACGAGCCAGATGTCCGTAAAATGCTTACCGATGTTACATCAGTGCAATTAAAAGCATTGGTCGGGAAGCATGAATTGCTTGTTATTGATGAAGCGCAACGGATTACGAATATTGGTATTACTTTAAAATTGATGATTGACAATCTAAAAGATGTGCAAATATTTGCGACGGGTTCTTCATCTTTTGATTTGGCAAACCTCATCAATGAACCCTTAACCGGTAGAAAGTATGATTATTTTTTGTTTCCGCTTTCTTTTAATGAATTAGTGAATCATACAAGTTTGTTAGATGAAAAACGGAGTTTAGAAAATCGATTAATCTACGGCGCTTATCCTGACGTGATTAACAATCCAGGTGAAGAACGAGAAATCCTTAAAACATTATCTGACAGTTATTTATACAAAGATTTATTTGCTTTTGAGCAATTGAAAAAACCCGCAATTTTGGAAAAATTATTACAGGCATTGGCCTTACAAATGGGTAACCAAGTGAGTTACAATGAATTGGGACAGTTGATAGGTGCAGATAATCAGACGATTGAACGATATATTGGTCTCTTGGAGAAAAGTTATGTGATTTTCAGAATAGGAACTTTAAGTCGAAATTTGAGAAATGAGTTAAAGAAAACACGGAAAATATATTTTTATGATAATGGTATTCGAAATGCAATTATTAATGATTTTTCAAATTTGGATTTGAGGATGGATGTGGGTGCATTATGGGAAAATTATCTCATTAGTGAACGTATGAAGGTTAATCATTATTCAAAACGTTGGGTGAATACCTTTTTTTGGAGAACGCGTGCTCAACAGGAAATAGATTATATCGAGGAGCGAGATGGGCGTCTATTCGCTTACGAGTTCAAATGGAATCCAAAAAAGAAAGTCCGAATTCCATCCACATTTACTAAAGCCTATCCCCATGCAGAGACAGAAATTCTCTCAAAGGATAATTATACGGATTTTTTATCGTGAAAGAAAAATGATACAGAGAAAAAAAGTGTTAGAGTGTTCGGATGTACAAGTCCGGATAGGGCATGGAGATTCGAGCACCGCAAATGATACCATTAAGTTAAAGGAGTGTTGAAGTGTCAGTGTGTTAGTGTGTTTGAGTACTTGAACATATTAATACTTAAACACCTGAACACATAAAATATTATGAAACGTAGTTGGATAGAAACATTTTCAGAATCATTAGGACTTATTCCTAAAATATCAGACCGACCTGATTGGTCAGAAGAATTTGCAATGGAAGGTCCCCGGGAATTGTATAAATATCCCGATCCCAGTGAATGGGATGACTTTACAGAATTAGACCCAAAAGCATGGCCGGAGAAAAAAGAACGCCATTATTCTATTGTTCCTACAACATGTTTTAACTGTGAGTCGGCTTGTGGATTATTGGCTTATATTGATAAAGATTCTAATAAAGTTCGAAAATTTGAAGGGAATCCCCATCATCCCGGAAGTCGCGGACGGAATTGCTCAAAAGGTCCAGCCACCATTAATCAAATCAATGATACGGAACGCATTTTATATCCGTTGAAAAGAGTTGGCGAACGGGGTGCAGGAAAGTGGGAGCGAATCACATGGGACCAAGTTTTAGATGAAATATCAGAAAAGATTGCTGAATCTTTACGAAAAAGTAAAGAAAAAGTCGTCTATCATGTGGGTCGTCCAGGACATGAAGGATATGCAGAGCGAGTTTTAAAAGCATGGGGTGTAGATGGCCACAATTCTCATACCAATATTTGTTCTGCCGGTGCCCGTGCGGGGTATGCCATGTGGCATAAATACGATCGCCCAAGTCCGGATCATACCAATGCAGAAGTGATTTTACTTGCATCATCTCATTTGGAAACCGGTCATTATTTTAATCCACATGCTCAAAGGATTATGGAAGGTATGATGAAAGGGGCAAAGTTGATTGTTATGGATCCACGTTTGTCCAACACTGCTTCCATGGCAGATGAGTGGATGCCCACATATCCGGGGTCAGAACCTGCAGTCTATATGGCCATGGCAAAAATTATATTGGACGAAGGATTATACGACCGCCATTATATGGAAAATTGGGTGAACTGGGATGAATATCTACAAAATTTACATCCAAATGATCCGGTGGAGTTTGACCAATTCATTAAACGATTAAGTGAAGAATGGGCAGAATACACACCGGAATTTGCTGCGACAGAAGCACAAATAGATGTAGACCAAATTATCCGTGTAGCGAGAATGGTAGGGAAGGCAGGGAGTAAACTTTCAACCCATGTATGGCGCGGTGCATCCATTGGGAATTTAGGTGGATGGCAAGTTTCAAGAACATTACATTTATTAAATGTCCTTACTGGTTCTGTTGGCACAGAAGGGGGAACATCCCCAAGTGCATGGAACAAATTTCATCCGGAATTTTTTGATGTGCCACCAGGACCGGATGCGTGGAATGAATTGGCTTGGCCGAAAGAATATACGCTCACGCATTATGAAATGAGCCAGATTTTACCCCATTTAATCAAAGATGGCCGCGGAACAATGGATGTGTATTTCACTCGTGTATTTAATCCTGTTTGGACTTATCCCGATGGATTTTCTTGGATAGAAATGTTATCTGATGCAGAAAAAGTGGGTTGTCATATTGCTTTAACACCAACATGGAATGAAACAGCATTTTTCGCCGATTATGTATTGCCTATGGGACACTCTGCTGAACGTCATGATATTAATTCTTACGAGACTCAAGCAGGCGTTTGGATAGCTTTCCGTCAACCGGTTTTAAGAGAAAAAGCTCGTCGTGATGGAAAAGAAGTTGAATTCACATATGAAGTAAATCCCGGCGAAGTGTGGGAAGAAGATGAATTTTGGATTGAGTTATCTTGGCGAATTGATAAAGATGGCAATTTGGGTATCCGAAAACATTTTATGAGTCCATATCAAGACGGTGAAAAAATAAATATTGATGAATACTATCAATATGTTTTTGAACATACGAATGGACTTCCGGAAGCAGCAAGCGAAGAAGGATTATCTGCATTAGAGTATATGCGCAAATATGGTGCTTATCTTGTGGATCCTGAAGTATATGTTAAAAATGAAGATGCTGTAAATGATGAAACCATGAATGGTGCCAACATTAAAGAGAATGGGCAAATTGAAAAAGATGGCAATATCGTGGGCATTCAAGTGGATGGTAAGAATTTTGGTGGATTTCCAACACCATCCAAACGGCAGGAAATTTATTCTCAAACCATGGTGGACTTTGGATATCCGGAACATGCCACTCCGGGGTACCGCATCAAAAGTCACGTACATTTAGATGAAATGGATAAAAGCAACAATGATTGTGTTTTATTGCCAAACTTTAGGCTTCCAACTCACATTCATTCTCGATCGGCCAATGCTAAATGGCTCACAGAAATTGCCCACAAAAACCCCATTTGGATTCATACGAAAGATGCAGCTCGTCTTGGTGTGGATAATGGCGATTTACTTAAAATCACCACACCTATCGGATGGTTTGTAGATAAAGTTTGGGTAACGGAAGCGATCAAACCCGGCGTGGTGGCTTGTTCACATCATATTGGAAGATGGCGCCGTCAGCAAGATGAAGGAAACCGCTATATGACCAATACGGTTGACATTCAAAATATGGGTGATGGAAAATGGAAAATGGAAACTTTAAAAGGGGTTGAACCTTGGGATACGGATGACCCTGATACGAGTCGCGTTTGGTGGCGGGATGGAGGCGTGCATCAAAATATAACCCATGCAGCCAATCCAGACCCCATTTCCGGTGCGCATTGTTGGTTACAGAAAGTGAGCATTTCTGTGCCAAATCTTGATGAAAAATATGGGGATGTATTTGTAGATACGAATAAGTCATTTGAACATTTTAAAAAATGGAATAAATGGGCAAAAGAAAAAGAAACACACCCCGATGGATTACGAAGACCCCTTTGGATGGGCCGTCCTTTAACACCCAAAAAAGAGCAGTTTTATATAAAAGATTAAACATAATATATAATTGAATAGACCACTTTAACATAATAACTGAAATTATTATAATGGCTGATGGTTTACACTAATTTACATATTTATTAAGTTATGTCCATAAGTTTCTGTACTTTTAAAAAAGGGGTCACAGTTTTCTCTTA
>CAZGFQ010000050.1:0-12984 GCA_964525185.1 uncultured bacterium | reverse complement strand
TTACTAATTCCGCTCGTTTCAAATAGGCACGTTTCTTGAATTCATCATCTACAAAACCACCTGATTTAAAAATTAAATCATACAAGGTCATATTTTCTTGAAGTAAAAATTTTCCCGGACGTTTCACATGTCCCCGAATTGAAACATAATTCGAAGGTACCATTTCTGTCATGCCATAAATGCGAATGCGATCAAGTCCTTGGAGTTCAATATCATTTTCCGGGTTACCACTCAGGACTTTATTTAAATCCAATTTTATGAGTTGTTCTGTAAAATCATCTTTAATTCGAACAATATCAACACGATCTAGATATGCATCGCCCAGTAAACCATCCGCTTTTTCGATTAGACTACTTAATGTAAGGAATTCCCCTAAATCATAACTCCCAGGGCGTGTAACTGCACCTTGAATTACGGCCACATTGGTTCTCAAATCTAGTACGGAGAATACTTGGATTCGGTCGCCATCTTGTAAAGGAAAGTGTGAATCATTTTCCATGACAGTTTCAAGATTAACATCGGTGAACATACGATCCATGCCCACTTTTGCCCTATCTTCGAATGGGACAATGCGATCAATTTGTGCACGATCTAGATAGGCTGTAATTTTTAAATCTCCAGCCATTTTGATTAGATCCGTAATATTTTCATTCGGTTTAGCTTCATAAATACCAGGTCGATTAACTTCCCCTTCGATTGTAACCGTTTTTAATCGTTTAGGAATAAAAATAACATCATCTAATTGCAGTTTATGGTCATTTGGCTTTTTACCAGTAAGTAAATAGTCATAAAAATCTATGGACGCAATTTCCTTTCCGGCTCGAATTAATCGTATGTCTCTAAGGGATCCTAATGTCGTAGGGCCATTAAAATAATAGAGAGATGAAAAAAGAGTTGCGGATGGACTTACGGTATAAGCTCCCGGTTGAGCGACCTCACCCAACACTTGAACACGTAAAGGTCGAAGATTTCCTAAACTAACATCTAAAAATGTTGTTGGTTTTCTACCTTGAGGATTTAAACTGGCATACGATTGAGATAAAACACGAAATAATTTTGATTCGAGTAATTTAAGATTGAGTCCATTAACAAAAACTTGGCCCACTTCTGGAATAAAAACAAATCCTTCTCTATCAACCGATAATACTTGTCGAAATTGTGTTTCGCCCCAAAGCATGACTATTAATTCATCTCCAGGTCCAATTAAATAATCCGGATCAACAGCACCGACAGATGTAGCTTGAAAAATTGCTGGATCACGTTTGAAAATATCATACCCAAAATGACCAAGCTTTGATCTTTTTGGTTGCAATTCTGATTCGAGATTTTTCTCATCAATAATGTCCAATTCTTCATCACCTATTATGGATAATTCATCGCTTATTTCATTATCAGGTGAATCTACGTTTTGATCTATTGCATTTTCTTCTTGTGTAACTTGGTTTGTTGCTCCTAAATCTGGTAAACCGACTGTACTATGATTATCTGATGTTGGAATTGCTTCAGCTTTTTTTGATTTTTCTTTTTTTATCGCTGCATCAATTTGTTTATCAGTGTATCCTTTAGATTTTGCGACAGCTTTTGCCTGAGATTCAGGCATGCCGGAAGATTTCATCATTTCTTTCGCCTGCCTGATTTGAGAATCAGTTTGACCAAAGAGTGAAACAAATATAAATATGAGTGTAAATGTTATTTTTTTCATGTTATTCCTATTATGTTGAAATTTTAATAATTGTTTAACTGACGACTTGGGTTATTGTCAAAATATTCCCCTTCTACTGGATTATATGTGTACATAACGAGCCAGGCCTTTTGTTGTTCTTGTGGACTATGAGTAGATTTTTGTCCATTTGCTAATTCAATTCCTGCAGGGGAATTGGTATAAAGACAAATGACAATATTGGAAAATTCTGGGTATTTATCCTTTAAATGTGTGCAAAGTAATTGCATATCTTCTTTTGACGATTTATCATCAATAGTCACATATATTTTTCCCTGTTTAAATGTATCGGATAAACGATCCACTTTTATTACTTTATAGTTTGGGATGGTAGCGTATGTCTTGGTGGCTATTTTTTCTTTAGGAGTCATTTTTACAAATGAAGACTCTTTTGCTTCGACTATTGATTTAACTTGAGTTTTATTTTGAACTGCCTTTATTGAATCTTGCGTTATTGCTTCTTTTTCAATTTGTGTAGATATTAATATTTTTTCGTCGTGAGTACTTTTTTGTTGTATAGGAGATGATTTAAATGGATTCCAATAAAATAGAGTTATTATAACACCTATTAAAATAATAATTCTATTTTTCCCTAACGATAATCTAGATAAAATTGAATTTGTAGTTACTAACGATTCATTTTGATACTTATTATCTAATTCAACTTGTTGTAATTGCGCATCATTGAGATTTTTTGTATTTAATGAATGAAAAATACGTTTATTTTTTTTCCCAGTTTCGGGATTATAAACATAAGTTTGATAATAATAATAGCCGTCTCGACCTTTTTTGTATATACTACTCATAGAATTAATGATTTTTCTATTTCATTATAAAAACTGTGCATTTTTAGCATATTTTAATTTACACAATAAATATATTAATACAACTACCATTATAACTACCCCTTAGAATGACATACAAATATACAATATTATCATTCTGCATAATAAATTTACTTCATATTTTCTCTCGTAGTAATGGTAGTTAAACAATATAATGATAATTATAATTGTATTTTATATTTATAATAGATTCCTAAATTTCAATCATATCATGCTCAAAATAGAATTAAAATCGCTAATAATATTATTAATTGACTGGTTTCGACGCATATATCAACAACTACCATGTATTATGTGATTGTATAACATTAATTATTTATAAGTATATTACTAGGGCTCTCGTCGGAATATCAATATAACTACCATTATAATTAACTGGTTTTACTGAACCGAAATTATATTTTCTTTCAACTACTTTGATCCTACTAATAATATGGATTCTAATTTAACATATTATAGCCAGTTATTGTCTGAATTCCTGACGGACGAACGTCTAAACAATAAATAGTATAATAATTGATTGATTCATAGGCTATATTAGATTATCGAAATAATCAAATTGTAGCGATTATGACAACTGGTATTGATTATTTGTCTATATTAGTAACAACTACCATTATATTATATCGTAATTATCTTAATTGCATTCTAAATATGTATTACGCTTAATAATCCTTATAACTATATATTACGTAAGATACGGATACAACTACCATTATATAGACTTATTGTAGTCGAAATATTTCATTATTATTCCTATAAGCTAGTTTTGTAAATTTTTATAAATGTTCAAATGGACAATTCTTTATAAAATAATCAACCGTTTACTTTTTATGAGGTCGTATACAGCTTATACCATTTAATAAATCTTTTAATACCTTCATCAATATTCGTTTGCGGTTTGTAATCTAACTTTTCTGCCGATCTATCAATATTTGCATATGTTTTTTTCACATCTCCTAGTTGCATATCCATAAAGTTGATATCTGCATTCTGCCCCAACTCCTTTTCTAGGATGGAAATAACATCCATAAGTTCTTCCCAATTATTATTTCCTAAGTTAAATACTTCGCACTGATAATTCTCAATCAATGCAGCCCTCACCCCTTGAATAATATCATCAATATAAGTGAAATCTCGTTTCATTTTCCCATGATTAAATACCGGTATGGGTTCGTCTCTATTTATTTTATCAGAAAAGATATACATGGCCATGTCAGGACGACCCCAAGGACCATATACAGTAAAGAAACGTAATCCTGTTGTATGAAGCCCATATAAGTGGTTGTAAGTATAAGCCATCAATTCGTTAGATTTTTTTGTTGCTGCATAAATGGATACTGGATTATCTACTCTGTCATCTTCAGAAAAAGGAATTTTTTCATTTCCACCATAAACAGACGAACTAGATGCATATATCAACCCTTCCACATCGTTATGTCGGCAACATTCTAAAATATTCATAAAACCTACCACATTCGTTTGTATATATGCATGTGGATTCTCAATGCTATATCGTACTCCAGGTTGAGCAGCCAAATTAACTACTTTGTTTGGTTGAAACGATTTGAAATTTTCTTCTAGATGACTCAAATTGGATATATCTGACTTAGAGAAGGAAAAAGCATCATACTCTGTTAATATTTCCAATCGCGCTTGTTTGAGTGCAGGATCATAATAATGATTCATATTATCAATCCCAAGAACTTCAAACCCATCATCTAAAAGACTTTTACATAAATGCAACCCAATAAAACCAGCAGCACCTGTCACTAATATTCTTTTTTTATTCATTTATTATATTTTTTCCCCACATTCATCTCTATCGCCAAGACGGATAACTTTTTCATTTACATTTTCTTTATTAAATAAGATTTAAAAGCGATTAATGTAAATATAATCCCTAATGCCATTGACATATTATCAATAATATTTGTGGGAAAATATGAAAAAACGCTTCTAAATGTTGGTAATACTAAAATAAAAGAAAATGTGAATATTCCCAGATGGAAATAAGTTAATAATGCACAATAATTGATATTCTTTTTATAAGCAAATAAGGCTAACGGAATAAAAAATAAACCACCAAATGGAAACGATATCCAAACCCTATCTTCTTCACTAGTAGATCCCAAGATTATCATAGCTGAATTATTTAAAGGCAAAGAAACTTCATCATCGGGTAATACCATAGATACAATAGGAAAAAAGACTTTACGATTAAGGATGCCCCTTAATGGCTTAATCAAAACGATATATAAGAGAGATGCTATTACTATAATGATAATGGGTTTATACATTAAACCTATTTAATAAAATATTTATTCTTCTGCGACTTTAAGTAAATATTGTCCATAAGGATTATTGGCCATTTCGTTCCCCAATACTTTCAAATCTTCACTCGTTATATAATTCATATGATAGGCAATTTCTTCGATACATGAAATTTTCATGCCTTGGCGTTTTTCTAAAGTTTGAACAAATTGGGATGCTTCTAAAAGTGAATCTTGCGTCCCAGTATCAAGCCATGCAAAGCCTCGACCCATTTGTTCCACTTTTAATCTTTGTTGTGACAGATAAGTTCTATTTACATCTGTTATTTCTAATTCGCCTCGTGGAGATGGTTTTTGATTTTTAGCAACTTCAATCACATCATTTGGATAAAAATATAATCCTGAAACTGCATAATTACTTCTAGGAAACTCGGGTTTTTCTTCAATAGAAATTGCATTCCCATCCTTATCAAATTCGACAACACCGTATCGTTCTGGATCATTGACATAATATCCAAATACAACAGCATTTCGATTATTTTTTACTTCTTGGACACTTTCTTTTAATCGTTTTGGTAATTCACCACCATAAAACACATTATCACCCAGAATGAGACATACATCGTCATTTCCAATAAAGGATTCTCCCAATATAAACGCTTGGGCCAATCCATCCGGCGATGGTTGAACTGCGTATGTTAGTTTCAACCCTAATGATGTGCCATCCCCTAATAGATTTTCGTATTTCGGTGTATCCTCAGGTGTTGAAATAATAAGTATATCTCGAATCCCTGCTAACATGAGTGTTGATAAAGGATAATACACCATTGGTTTATCATAAATGGGTAATAATTGCTTACTCGCCACCTTGGTTATTGGATAAAGTCGAGTGCCGCTTCCGCCTGCTAAAATGATGCCTTTCATGATACGCTTTCTATTATATTGATCAAGAAGTTAATGTGTTTTGAATCAAATATTCTATTTGATGTAATCGTGTTTCCAATAATGGCTATTTTTTAGTTTTAGGCTTTCCGGGTATAAAATCGGATAGATTCTTTAGAATCAATGTTTTTGCTTCAGACATTTTCTCTTTTTCTTCTTTTTCACTATTGGATGCAAATTCACGGACAAAAGCTAAAACCATTCCTAGACCTAAACCTAAAATCCCCGCTAAAATGACCATTAATTTTTTATTAGGTTTAGAACGAACTAACGGCACTTCGGGTGGATCTAATACAATCACATAATCTGATTCTTTTACTTCTTCGATTTTTGTTGTTTCTAATTGTTGTTTTAAGGTTGTAAAAACACCAATTAAAACGGTTACTTCTCGAGACAATCTTTGTTGTTCCAGCTGTAAAGCCGGTGAATTTTCAATGCGTCGGTTACGATCCATAAAAACTTTGAGATTATCTTCTGCTTCAACGAGTTCTTTTTCTGTATCAATAATACGTTCTTCAATAAATTGCTTTGTATCGCTGGTTTTTGCTTTATTGTATACTCTTTGGTGAGAATCCAATTCTTCAATTAATACTTGGTTTATTTCTGCAGCTAATTTTGGTTCTGGTGCATGAATACTTAAGGTTAATATAGCTGTTTTAATATCTTCAGAAATATCAATCATACCAAGAAAGTTTTCAACAGCCATTATTTCTAAAGTGTCCACATTGAATTCAGGTTCTTCATTTCCATATGTTAAAATCCGTAATAGTGGTTTTTGGTTCCCAAATTCTTGTGTATCGAATTTTCGTTTTAGCATATTGCGAGCTAAAGTTCGGCTTTTAATGATTTCCGGGTAAACCCATTTCGGTTCAGACTGACCTGTAGGAATATTTATCCCAAATTGAGCTGCCAATCCTGCTGCCTGAGACATACTCCCGCCGCTAGAAGATGACATTATTTTTGCTGTGGATGTAAAGACAGGCTGAGCAAAAAATAATACATAAATGATTGTTAATGTGCACAGTATCGTGGGCGTTATAATAATAACTTTCAATTGCCGTGCTAAGGTTAACATAATATCCGTAAGAGAAATGGTATCTTCTTCGAAATAATATGGATGTTGAATATTTTGGTTTTGTTGTGGATTCTCTGACATATAATGTTTATTAATTTTAGATTATTGACTTCAAATGTAGATAATTTAGACTTATATTGATATGTTTTTAATATTCTAGATAGAAATTTAACAATTGAAAGTAACATTTTAAATAAAACAGTTATTATTTATTTTTATCACTTCAAATTATTTATTTTGATTAAACCGCTTTATTGCAACTCGTTTTTTATGTCAGTATCTTTTACTAGGAGGACTTATATGATTCACAGATATCGACTAAGCATTTGTCTTTTATTTTGCACCCACCTCTATAGCGGTGAAGTGGATCATTATTTAAGTTGGGGGAACCCACTCACTGATTCAACGAATCCATTAAATACCAAAATGAATGAAATGGTGATTATAGCTCTTGAATCATTGCCTAACGACTGTTCCTGTGAATTTGCAGCAAGTACCATATTATCCGAGTTTGGCGTCAAATTTAATTCTGATTTAGAACGCTGGATTAAAGAATCCACAGACCTAGACTTATATCGACCTGATTGGTCTGAAGCAGTCAAAAAGAGCATTTTCAGAATTCCATCAAAAACAGAACGAATGGAAGAATTGGAAAAAACCAGTTTATCCATTCAGATTGATGAAATAATTAATATCGGAGGCATTTATTTTGGTATTGATAAATTATCCCATTTCACAGGGTCTGGATATTTGTATTATCAAACCTATTTAATTTTTATGGATAATCCAGACATAAATGCAGAAGAAATGGCCATTTGGTTTGGAATTCTAGGGGAAAAATCAATTATTGGACGTATCGCATCCGGTGTATTTTCCTATGCAGATTTAGAAGCAAATTATCAAGGTATGCAACTCGGTCGAAATATGTGTGAAGGCGATAATCCGATGCTGTTACACACAGTGGATGGCTGGGCATTAACACACCCAATTGATATGCGCAATTACGTCAATCCACTTTGGGATGAATCTTATAATCCATCCTATTATTACGATGGTTTTAATTTAACCCTTATGCCAAAGAATACACCTGTATTGAATAATATGCCGGATTATTGCGAATCTTTTCAATCACCTTTTGTACAGGATTTATTTTCATTTTATGATTCATTTCAAATTGATTCTCCATCGAATACATTTCTACAACATTTGATTCAAGAAGGAAAACTCCCTTCCCCTGCTCCTTTTGATATTCGAACCATATGCAATGATTAAATGCTCTATTTTTTAACAAAACAATTGTCCATCGCAGCTGTCAGAGTCTTTTTTGACTCTATTACCGCAAAACATATTGATCATATTCCGGAATGTGGCCCTATCATTTTTGTAGCGAATCATCCAAATACAATGATGGATCCTTTAGTCATTGGTACAACATGCCCAAGGCAATTACATTTTTTTGCAAAAAGCACTCTATTTAACTCATGGTTCAACCGGGCTATTTTAACCCGGTTAAAACTGGTTCCTGTTTACCGGAAACAAGATAATCCGAAACAAATGGATAAAAATGATCGAACATTTGCCCGGGGATACGATATATTGGAAAAAGGAGGGTCATTTCTCATTTTCCCGGAAGGTGTATCTACGGGGGACCGCGTTCTTGAAAAAATTAAAACAGGAGCCGCCCGTATTGGTCTTGGCGCAGAAGAAAAAAATGATTTTAACCTGAATGTAAATATTATTCCTGTAGGATTGAGTTATTCTAATGCCATTAAATTCAGAAGTGATATTTTAGTCCGGTATGGGAAACCCATTTCTCTTAAAACATTTGAAGAAGCTTATTCGCTTGATTCAGTTGAAACGGTACACCAAATTACATCTCGGATAGAATCTGCTCTTTCCAAATTAACCACGAATGTCCATGAAATTGAAATGATGGATATAGTGGAATGTTTAGAACAAATCTATAAAAAAGAACTCATGGTAGAAATGGGCTATACATTAGACAATAAGGGAGATGATTTTTCAGCAACCCGAGGCCTCATTGATGCAGTAGAATGGACCCAAGATCATTACCCAGAAAAAGTGGATGAATTTAGAATGTTACTTTCGTCCTATTTGGATGATTTGGATAAATTAGACATTCACGAATCATTTTTAGGTCCTGGCGGAAAACAGCTCACTCTAAGAAATCGATTAAAAGCATTAAGCTTTTTGCTTGTGGGTTTCCCAATATATGCGTGGGGACTTATCCATAATTATATTCCCTATAAACTCCCAAGATGGATTGCAAAACGGTCTACAGATGCAAAAGCTGAAATTGCACCCTTTAAAATGATATATGGATTATTCGTTTTCCTGATTGTTTATGGAATTGAATTAAGTTTAGTCCAATGGATCTTTCATCAGTGGAGATTAACGCTTGTCTGGGGATTAACGCTTATTCCTTCCGGTAATTTTGCGTTAAAATATATTCAACGTGTTCGTGAGTATAAGCAACATTTGAAATTTTTATCTTTATTTTATAAAGAACGGGGACAGGTATATAAATTGATTGAAAAACGGCAACATATTATTCGATTTATAGATAAAGCGAAAAACCTGTATTATAAAGAGAATCAATCTTTAGATTAAATTCCGCCATTGTCTCAAAACTGGATTCTGATTTTGATTTATTCTACCTAATCCAAGAATAGGGACAATTTATCTTGATGGAATTAAGTTAGTTTAGGATTTTAGAATGTCGAAAGGACAATCACTCAGAGAACAGTAAACTAAAAAACGATTCTATATTGCAATCCTATATTTCTTCCCTTTTCAGGCATAATACGTTTAATTCTAGATAAATGATTATAATATATTGTATCAAATATATTATCCACCTGGAATATTATTTTATGAGTTAATCGTGGAGTATAAATAGCATAACTTCCATTTAAATTCGCAAGAATATATCCATCTGTACGAGTTTCAAATTCTCCCAATCTTGTTTGTGGGAGAACTTTTTTTAATTGGATTGTGACGGACAATGGATTTAAATCAAATGCTGTGGAAACTGACATTTTATCTGGAGGCATGTAAGCTAAGGGTGTTTGTTCAGTAATATTTTCTCCACGCGTGATAGATAAACTACTATAGAAAGATAACCATGGTACAACTTGATGACTAAAATCAGATTCAAAACCATATATTATTGTTTCTAACCCTTTCATTTGATATTTATATAACCATCCACTAGCCCCACTTCCCCATTCAATCCAATCTGCTCCAGGAACATAACCATCTCCCATTTTGGTACTTATATGAAAGTTTGGGCTATAATTATGATATCCTGTAACCTTTAATTCCGTTTTGTTATTATGGTATTCTATTGATGATTCGAGTCCAATGGTTCTTTCAAGATCTAAAGCAGGTTGGCCTATTTCGTATGCATAGGTTCCCAAGTGGGGACCATCCGAATATAAATCTTCAATACTTGGAGTACGACCTGCAAACATTGTCCCTAATGACATTTTCCAATGATTTACCTCCTTTATCACCCCTAATGCACCGGTAATAATTGGAAATTTTCGGTTTTGGAAATCATCTATATCTATGTTCGATAAAAACAAAGAAGATTTATCAGGAATAATTGTTAAATATTCAGCACGGGATGATGCTTGAAACGTAAATGAATGATAGTCTTTTTCGTAGAGTCCAAATAGAGCTAAACTAATTTCTCGCGTGTCCGGAGTCCAATAAAAGCCACCTGCTTTAAAATGTCTATATTGAAAAAGTGATCCTGCTGTTAATTGGTGTCCAGTTAATTTGTTTTGTAATGAAAAAATGGATTGATTCATTTTGACGGCAGGGAACGAATACCCTTTTTCAATTTCAGTATGTTTATACATAATAAATCGTTGATCCAAATCAAATGTTTGGAATCCAAAGAATGAAAAGTCTCGATGATAATTGAATTTTTGAGTATTTTTTTCCATATGGATATCAACACCATTAATATGCCCTTCATAACTTCCAGGAATTCCATAATCCATGGACATATGTTCAAAAGAAATTGTAGAACGATCTGCTTGGCCAAAATTGTGATAACTTCCAGTTATTTCAGAATTTGTTAATGCTGTATTTTCTAAAACGCCTAAAGGTGTTTTCTGGTCATTTGTTTTTCTGTTTAATAGAGACATTTTAAATTGGTGATTAGATGCAATTGGGATATATATAACCATATTCCCAAATGTACTTTGATTCGATGATTCGGTACCAAAAAGTCCCCATACACTTGTTTTGTGAAATTTTGATTCTGCATTCGCTTGACGAGATACGTTTATAGCGCCCCCAATCGTATTTGACCCATAAAGTAATGATTCCGGTCCACGAATAATTCGAATATTATTAAAAGAAGCCATATCCATACTAATGGCATGATCAATAGATGTGCTTGATAAATCCCCAGCAGTAACTCCATCTTCTGTTAAAAGAAATCTATCTCCAGTGTAGCCACGTATAACAGGTTGCGACGTTGCCTGTCCCATGGTACGAATAGAAAGGCCCGTTTCTTCATTTAGAGTTTGCGCTAATGTTCCTTTTAGGTTTTCTTGGTATTTTTTCCCAAAAATATGTCTACTAGATGCATATTGTGTTGGCAAAAGGTCATAATGGGCACTTACATTAACTTGGTCAATTTTTAAGGTATCGCTGACCATATATAAAGCCCCCAAATCATTCACACCTTTTTGAATGTGGATATCTTTTACGATATCTTTATATCCCATCATTGAAAATGTTATTTCAACATTTCCTAGGGGTAATCCTTTTAATAAAAATTGTCCATCGACCTGTGAAACAGTTCCTGTCCCCAATTCAGTAGAAAAAACATTAGCACCATGGATTGGGGTTTGATTCTCAGCATTGAGAACCTTTCCAGACACAATGGTATCTTGAGCCATTAATTGGCCCAAGATACCTAAGATTAGGATTATCCTTCTAATTAACATTCACAGGAACATTATTCGTAGATGTATAATCCGCATGATCCCCATGTATGAGTTGCATTTTAAAATCAGTTGATCCTGTACTGACTCCAATCACATGTAATGCATCTTCTTGATTCTCTTCAACTCCAACGATAGCTATGGATGTATCAAACCCAGAAACTAAGAGGACATCTTCTTCCTCACCTTCTACATGTTCTTCATGTTCAATTTCATTTCCATCATGATCAAGAAAATGGACAAATAATTCTAGAGTATCATTGACGTTTAATGTAACAGCCCCCTCTGTAGTCCCTTCGAATTCCCTGTATACTTCAGTTCCTTCTTTGTTTTTAAGAATGAATCCGTCTGCATCAGTATGGACTTCATCATCGATCTGTTCCTCTTCGCATCCAGTTGTTAAAAATAGAATGCCTACGAATGTTAGTAATAGTGGTGCTTTTGTTGCACGTAAAAATATGGATTGCATTTCAATGCTCCTTTTTGCTTTTTTTAAATATAGTTTGGCACCAAATAATATTGGTGTTATTGTTTTTTAATTTGTCTAGATAGAGTGAATTCTAGGCGGTGGCCTACTATATAAGCTGAAAGGAATAGGAGATTCCGTGAGATACGTTTTTAGCGTTTTAACTGTTAGACCCACTTCTGAATAGGTTACAACACTAACAGTTGGGTAAACAATTTTTTGATTTCTATTAAGACATTGCTCACACTTATGGATACTATAATGATGACTTTCATCTTTACACTCAACATCACATATACTGTACCCGTCAGGTTGATAGCTGTGATGAAAATTCACATGGACAGATCCCAAGACAAATAGGACAGCTAATCCGAATGAAAGAATATTTTTTAAGACGTTCATCATACTGAAATATAATTATTTTTTTTAAAATAAACACTTTTAACAGAGAAGGAATACAAACAACAGAACTATACTTAAAAGAAAAAACCCCAATTTCTTCTCGAGAAATCAGGGTTCTTCGTTCGTAGCGGGGGAAGGATTGACTCATCCCGATATTCGGGATTTCGCCGGTCTTCGTCCCGATGCGATCGGGACTTCGGCTCGAACTAGGGTTCTCATCCTTTTCACCCCAAAATCAAAAAAAGGTCTCTTTCGAGACCCTTTTTGTTTTCGTAG
>CAZGFQ010000049.1:0-14054 GCA_964525185.1 uncultured bacterium | reverse complement strand
AAGAAAATCCAATTCACCATGGTATAAATGAAAATCAATAAAAAGAAGGATGGGCGAATGATGGAACTCATAATAATAATGACAAAAAGCATGGGCAAACTGGACCATATTTCAATAATGCGTTGAGCGAATAAATCCACTTTTCCGCCAAAGAATCCCATGGCGCCCCCAATGCTAATTCCCAGCACATAATTGACAAAAGTGAGAATCAACGCAAATGATATAGAAATATTGAAAGCATAAAATAATCGAGCAAAAACATCCCGACCTGTATTGTCAGTCCCAAGCCAATGTTTACGAGAAGGCGCTTCATACATTTTATTTCCTTCCGTCGTAATATCTTCATATGGATTATAAGGATAGACTGGCATGATTATCCAATTGTCCGTCCCGGATTCCCATTCTTTTTGGAGATTACGATAATTCGCTTCCCCAGGGACATTTTGCCCAAATTGTTGACCCGGATAATAAGATGACATGCCAGGCATAAGTTCAAGTATGGCAGGGAAAAAATATTCACCTTCATATTGCACGACTATTGCTTTACTATTAATTAGCACAGGTAAGAAAAAGGAGATACCGTATAATGTAAGAAGTGTAACAAAGGAATAATAGCCACGTTTTAGCCCTTTGAATTTGAGCCAGCGGCGACGATTTATCGATATAGAAACGTGTTCTTTATTTTTTAATTCTTGAGCCATTTTATTTAAATCGAATCCGTGGGTCTGTTGTAGCGAGCGCTAAATCTGATAAAATATTTGCAGCTAATCGAATCAAAACCACAATCACCAAGAAGCCTAACGTAATGGGATAATCTCTATCTAAAATCGCTTGATATGCCATTCGCCCAAAGCCATCAATATTAAAAACGCGCTCAATAAAATAGGAGCCGGAAATGACAACTGCAATGATGTAACCAATGCCAGAAGCAATTGGAATAATAGAATTACGCATGGCATGAATCCATACAACTCGTTTTTCACTTAATCCTTTCGCAAAAGCAGTTCGGATATAATCTTGGCTTAAATTTTCCAATAAACTATTTTTCATAAGAACCGTTAACGTGGCAAAACTCGTGATCGACCAAGCAATCACAGGCAATACAGCATGGTGAGCTTGATTTACAATTTTTTCCCATAAGGACATGGTTTCCCACACTTCCATAGGCGCATGAAATCCACCGAGTGGAAAAATATCCCAAAAAGTGCCACCACCAAATAAAACAAGCAATACACCGCCTAATGCCCAACCTGGAATGGAATAAGCAACAAAAATGACTACACTTGAAACAAAGTCAAAAGATGAACCATGTTTTAGAGCTTTTTTAATTCCTAAAGGAATACAAACAAGATAGGAAAGAAAGTAGCCAATCAGTCCAAAAAACAGAGAAACTTTAAATCGGGGAGCCATTACTTCTGTAACAGGCTTTGCGTAAGTATATGATTTCCCCAAATTCCCTGTTAAAATGCCTGAAAATTCCTGTTGAAAAATAACGGCTTTTCGTGTGCCATCTTTTTCTGTTTCATCAATGGATGCATGCCAGACTGGGCTGGCAGATCCATCTTTTTCAGATACAGTTAAATCTCCCACATCATTAACAATTACATCAACACGCCAAATGTGTCCATCTCTTTTTCCTACACGTTTTTCCACCTGACTTTCATTTGCTGGAATAAGAAAATCGCGATGTTTAATCTCTCGTGGCCAAATGCCAAGCCAAATGAGATATCGTTGATATATGGGTTTATCAAATCCATAAAATCGTTTTAATTCTTTTAAAGCAGACTCTGGAAGCACACTTCCACCCATAGCATTTACGGAACTTCCGCCCCCTTCAGCTCCCCCTGTCATACCGCCCATTTGCAATTGCATGATGGTTTGCTCTAAAGGACCACCAGGAGCTAATTGCAAAATGGTAAATACAAGTATGGTTGATCCCAAAAAGGTTGGAATCATGAGCAATAATCTTCGTATGAAATATGTAGCCAAAAGATTTCCCTAAATGATTAAATGCTTATTAATTGGCTTTTAAATAATTGGGCCAAAACATCATGTCCATTTCGGCTTGGGGAAGTTTTTCGCCTGAATCTTTTGCATTTTTCAAACGCTCGGCTTTTTTATCATCCATCCACCAATACCGAAACATATCCCAATAATCTCCTTGGAAGCGTGTAAACATCCATTCCGGGAATCCAAATTTATCCCAGTATAAAATCCGTTGATAATTCCGAACAATGCTGAAGGCTGTGGGGTGTACATCTGAGAAAATACCATCAATTTCACGTACAATTTCTATCCGACGCTCTTGGTCAAAACATGTATCATATTCAGGTAATAGTTCATCCACACGATCGTTTTTAAAACCCCAAACATTATTATTATCATTTTGATCGGCTAATTCTGATTTCAACGATGTTTCAGGATTTGGATATATCAATCCACCATAAGCCAACATAGCTACTTGGAAATTCCGTTCATTCACATTTTTTATCATGGTATTATAATCCACAAATTTGATTTGCATATCCATACCATATTCTTTGAGCATTTGCTGAACCGGTGTTGCCATATATTCATAGGATTTTGGTAAACTTAATTCAAAGGATAAAACTCGTCCCGTTTCATTATGCACCAACCAACCTTCTTCATTTCGTTGAGAATACCCAGCTTGACTTAGAAGAGCCACTGCCTTTTCAGGATCAGGTAAAAATGGATTATTATTTGGATTTTCATAAACAGAACCAGCATACATGGAATTCATATATCCGTATTCATTATAATACATTTCCCGATTCATTTTTATTCGATCATATAGATAGGTAAAAGCGTATCGAATACGTTTATCATCAAAAGGCCATGTACGCATATTAAAAAAATATCCGGATGTTCCAGCAGGACGCTCTGAAAATACCCGCTGTTTTTGTACCCAACCCATATTAATAGATTCATAATCTGTTTCTTCTACCCAACGGCGTGCTTGGTTCACCGTATAAAAATCCTGTTCCCCTTTTTTAAATTTTTCATACTCCAATGCTGTATTGTCTTTAACAATGGATACTTTAATTTTATCAAAATTATACATGTGTTTTGAAAAGGGATCATCCGCAGCCCAATAATCATCGCGTCTTTCTAAAATAAAAGATTCTTGATTTCGGATTTTATCTTCAGGGATTGCATAAGGGCCACTATTTGTAACCATTGAGAAAGCATATTCTTCCAAGTATGCTGTTCCATCTAAATCTTTAAGAATATGGTTTGGTAAAATGGCCATACCACTAAAATAGAGAAAATTTCTCCAATTAACTGTTTTTGCTTTTACAGAAACAATATATTTACTTTCAGCGACTGGGCGTTCAAATTTTCCAAAGGATAATTGTTCACTTGGCATGAGAATCGTTTCATCCATCCTTAAATCCCATGTAGCAACAATATCTTCTGCTACTATAGGTTTCCCATCCGCCCAACGTGCATCTGGATTGATTCGATATTTAAATGTGAGTTTATCGTCTGAAATATACCAGTGAGTAGCCAACCCTGGGACAAAATCTAATGTTGCTGGATGTTGGCCCAACAATGCTTCATAGCATAATCGTTCAATAATACGAGAATTAATCATTTGACTGGAATTTTGCCCGATTATACGCATGGTTCGTGGAAAACTAGAATGAATATATTGAAGTGTTCCGCCTTTTACCGCATTTGGATCACCAAAGAATGTGCCATCTTTTTCGGACCAAACGTATGTTTCATAGCCTAAAGATTCTGCGATTTCTTCAAATCCATAACCACCGTTTTCGGCTGAAGTAAGCATATCTTTCGACGATTGACTTGAACCCTTTGCGGATACGGATGATTTTTCTTTTTTCTCACCGCCGCCACATCCTACAATAAATAGAAATAGTGCTACAAAGGTTAAACTTAAAATCTGTTTTGTCATTTTTTCCCCAAGTGAATTTTATTTTATATGTATAAAGCTTGCGAATTTAAAAGATATTTCAGTCTTTTAATACTAATTCTCTGACATCCAGCCCAACGCAAAATAATAAAAAATAGCAACGCCTACACAATAAGAAAATGTGGATGTCCAACTAACCATATATCTTGATTGCTCATAATCTCTTTGGTATTCCTTAGATTCAATTAAATAAAAAGTTTCGTCATGCCCACCCAAATTCTTGCACGCTTTTTCAACTCTCAAGTAACGAACAGTTTCAATCATGCTTAACCCTTTAATTCCTTTTTCTTTTGCGGTAGCAATTATGGGATCAGAACATGGATCTTTCATTTTTGGGAATAATTGAATGCCAAATAAAAGATTTGATACCAATGTAAGCACGAGCAATCTTTTTGCTAAAATCATTTTAAACCGTATATAACTCTAAATGCGAATATGGGTAATTTTTCAATATCGTAAACGGGTCCTGTTATTGTGTTTCCCTGCAAACGCCAATTCTTCTCACTATAATAATTGTGCATAAAACCTAATTTCAATTCAAGTCCTAGGTATGTTTTTAAATAATAGCGAAATCCAATTTGACCAGAATAACCCATCCAGTCTTGGCGCATAGCATCTGTTGTAGCTAATTCTAATGGTTCATTTCCATAGACCGCTAATAATGTATTCCAGTCATCGCCAGATTCATTTAATCGTGTATTTAGAGATATTTTCGAACGTCCCCAAATGGGCGTCAAAGTAAAATTCAATTCCATTTTTGGCTTTATCCTAAAATATGTTTCAATGGGAAACATACGATAGGTAATTGAGCGACCATAAATTGGCATACTGCCACCATCACTTGTCATTTCTCCAAAATCCCAAGATGTATAACTGGAATACCCAACTCGAGCATTATAATAAAATTGATAAAATACACCATAATTGGTTAATACATTACGATTCCATACTTTTGCTACAGGAAATTGATTATTATCATCAAAACCAGATAATGTTGGTTCATAAATTCCCATCCCTAATTCCACAGACAATTTTGGCTGAGCCATCATGGATGATCCAGCCATAAATATTCCCACAAAAAGGATATAACATTGAATTTTATTCTTCATAACTTGGTTGTAATTTAAGTCATATGGAGACAATCTCTCGAAAACTATCACCATTGATTTTTTTCTGTTCACTTTTATTTGCCGGGACAGACGTAAATCATATTATTGTCTATTTTAATGGCGAAACAGAAACAGTATTAATCGATTCTTTAAATGAAGATTGGATCTATTATAAACCTAACCAATCCAATGAATCTAAGGCAGTATCGACCGAAAAAGTGTATTTTATTTATAATGATTTTAATCGTATATTTTTTTATGGTTGGCATTTAAAAACAAATATGAATCGAATTGAGCACCGAACAGGTCAAATGATTACCGTCAATAATGATACAATTCCTTATAAAGATATTCAGTTTAATTACCATATGATAAAGCCAGAAATGCTGGTTACATCTCCGAATGATACAGCTTTTTATGTTCCCTTTCTAGATATACGAAAAGTAGAATCTGATTTTTCAATATTAGAATATGGAGCCCAACGTGGATTTGTATGGTCATCTTCATTGTTTTTTCTTTTTAAAGGATTTTCCGGTGACTTTATACCAAAAATGAGTCTTGTCGGTGTAGATTCAACAGGAAGTACCTACCCTTGGGTAAGCTATATGGTTCCCTTTTCAGTTTACGGGACCATGGTTTGGGATTATTATTTCAATAAAAATACCATTTATTTCAATCCAAATATGGAAAATATTCATTATGGAAGAAGTATGTATATTTTTTCCTTATCCCATATTATTGAAAGCAAAACAATGAGACTATGGCGACGATTTTCAAAATCTAAAATCGGGAAAAAGGTTTTATCCTTCATTGAGAAGAAAAAACGTTAAATTCCCCTACGTTTCAATAAAAATGTATGAATAATAACAAACATATATTCCCCTTACTTTTCCTTGGCATCATTGTATTATCATGCACAGGAGATGGTTATCGATTAGAAACTTTGCCTGATACATCACCACCGTCAACAAGTATTATATCACCTGTTGCAGGTCAAATACTTTCAGGCGAAACAACAATAGACGTGTCTGCAACGGATAATGTTGAAATTGATTCTGTCACCTTTTATATCAATGGGAAACGATTTGGTGTAAGTGAATCTGGTACAAATAATATTTATTCTATCACTTGGGATACAGAAACCGGTGGATACGAAGAAGATGCATTTCATTCCATATCTGTAAAAGCAACCGATAATTCTAAAAATTATTTTAGAACGACACCTATTTTAATTAAAATTGACAATATTGATAATGAATCTCCCGTAGGGTCAATTATTTATCCCTATACAGGCCAAATTGTGGATGGGATTGTCAATATTACATTAGATGTATCAGATAATGATGGTATTAAAAGTGCAAGTTATTATATTAATAATGATTTACGCGGTTTTAATACCGAACCTCCTTTTGTATATGCTTGGAATACTGAAGTGGAAGAAGATGATTTAGCTTATTCAATTTATGCCATCCTAACCGATCATAATGATAATGCGACAACGATTGGGCCAATTAGTGTTACCGTAAATAATAATATTGCTCCGGATATTACATTCCCAGTGGGCGCCATTACTTTTCCTCCCGCAGGTTCAGTACTATCCGGCCTTGTAGATATACAAGTGACAGCATCAGATAATCGAGGCATTTCTGTAGTTGAATTTTATATAGATGGCGCTTTGGAGAGTACTGATTCAAGTGAACCATATTCATATGAATGGAATACTGAAAATGTATCTGAAGATGAAGAACATATTATTGCTGTCATTGTATCGGATCATTCAGACAATAGAGCGTCTTTTACTCCGATTGCTGTTATTGTTGATAATGAAGATCCTGGCGATGGGTTACCACCTGTTGTGACCATTACTCAACCTGCTGCAGGACAATCTGTGTCTGGTAGCGTAACGATAAACGTATTAGCCATAGATGAAACAGCAATGGATCGAGTTGAATTTATGATAGATGGTTTAACAGAATATTCAGATAATTCTGACCCTTTTTCTTATGACTGGGATTCTGAATCCGCTACAGACGACCAAGACCATATTATATCTGCCATTGGTTACGATGTTAGTGGGAATTCTACCCCTAGCCAACCCATTACCGTTTATGTAGATAATTTCGATAATGAACTTCCTTACGGAGAATTATTAACCCCTTTCCCAGGCCAAATATTAAGCGGAACTGTTACAGTAGAAATTTTAGCAACAGATAATGAAAGTGTGGACTTTGTTTCTATTTCCATTGACGGAACAGAAATCACACAACTTTCGAGCTACCCCTATACTTATTCATGGGACACATCAAATTATTCAGAAGATGAATATCATGTTATTAGTGTAACCGTTACAGATCAATCTGAAAATACCTTTTTTATTCCGCCAATTACCGTTTTTATTAATAATGATCCACCAGAAGATGTTTCGCCACCTTCTATCATTATTAATAATCCTTTATCGGGCCAAATGGTTTCAGGAACCGTTTCGTTCACAGCAACCGCTCAAGATAATATAGGCATTGGACAGGTCGAATTATTTGTTGATGGATCTTCCATCGGTATTTTATCAGAAGCACCCTATCAACTCGATTGGGACACTAGCATTCTAGAAAATAATTCCCAACATACATTAGGAGCAGAAGCTACGGATACATCTGGAAATATGACCATCGCTCAACCCATTTTAGTAACGGTGAATAACGAATGAAATATTTGAGTTTAAAAATCAATTTCCTTCTCATAGGGATTTTTGTTACTCTAAGTTGCGAGGCGCCCCTTTTCCAAATTCCTAGTGAAGAAGATACATCTCCCCCATTAGTAACTCTAGTGAATCCAGCTGACAAAACAATTGTACAAGATACAGTCAATGTTCAAGTATTTGCTCACGATAATGATGGTATTTCATCTGTAGAATTATTTTTGAATGATTCATCAGTCATTATTCTAACTGAAACGCCATATGAATGGACTTGGAATACTTTTGAATTTGGTGAAGATGTAGACATTTCAATAACAGCAAAGGCGACTGATAATACTGAAAACGCAAATCAAACAGAACCTATTAAAGTTACTATTGACAATTATGATAATGTAAATCCATATGGGACATTTTTAAATCCATTTACGGGTCAAACGGTAAAGGGCTCAATTTCCATCACGGTAGATGCACACGATAATGAAGGTATTCAATCAGTCAAGGTTTTTATTAATGATTCATTAGAATTCGCTGGGACAGAATCTCCATATACCTTTGACTGGAATACAACTGGACTAGAAGATGATGTAACTTATGCAATTTATGCAATTTTAACAGATCAATCTGGGAATGAAACAGTCATTGGCCCCGTAAGCGTTCTGGTAGATAATCTTGAACCAGTTGATGACATTTTACCCATGGGAAGTATCACCTTTCCCCCAGCAGCGGCTACAGTTTCAGATACGGTTGTAGTTCAAGTTGTAGCATCCGACAATATTGGTGTATCCTTTGTACAAATTTATTTAGATGGAATTTTATCTATTCAAGACGAAGAACCCCCATACGAATATGAATGGGACACACAAACAGCATCAGAAGATTTATATCATGTTATTAGTGTCATTGTTGAAGATGTTTCGGGGAATTCAAATTCTCTATCACCCATTACTGTATTTGTAAATAATTATGAAGATATAGATGTAACACCTCCTGCAATTGTTATTACAGAACCTGCAGCAGGACAAACTGTCTCTGGACAAGTCAATATTCGAGCTACAGCTACGGATGATCGTGGTATAGATTACGTTGAATTTTATATCAATAATATTCAAGTGTTCACAGATACAGATTATCCATTTGAATATAATTGGGACACTGGAAATGAGATTGAAGATTCAGAGATTGCACTTTATGCAAAAACATTTGATACATCTCAAAATACAGCACAAACTCAACCCATTTCTGTAACCATAGATAATATTGATAACATTTATCCAACTGGAACAATCATGAACCCATATGCGGGACAAACTGTGGGAGGAATCGTTTCAATTCAAGTATCTGCAACAGATAATGTTGGAATTGGGAATGTTTCCTTTTCTGTAGATGGATCACCCATTGGTTCAGATAATGAATATCCATACGAATATGATTGGGATACAAATGGGTATTCTGAAGATGAAGATCATGTCATTTCCGTTACCATTTCTGATTTATCTAATAATGAAGTGCAACTACAACCAATAGCTGTTATTGTTAGCAATGAACCGGGTAGTAATGAAGACAATGAACCACCCGTTATTGCCTTGTTATATCCTGTCTCAGGACAAACGGTAACAGAAACAGTCCCTGTCCAAGTTTATGCAAATGATAATGATGGTATTTCATCCATTACATTAAAAATAGATAATCAAGTTTATGGCTCTGATAATGATGCGCCATTTGAGTTTGATTGGTCAACTTTTGAATTTGCCAACGGTTCTTCTCATGTATTACAAGCTGAAGCTGAAGATTTAAGTGGAAATACATCTTTAACGCAACCCATATTTGTCATAATCGATAATTCATATAATCAAGTTCCGGAAAATGTATCATTGTCTGTGGGAGCAGATTCTATTTCTTTAACGTGGTCGAGCGTATTGGATGCTTCTGTCTACCGTATTTATCGAGATAGTTCCTTTATTGGTGAAACGGCTGAATTGAATTATATCGATGTGGATGTTCAAGGAGGTAATCCATATTGCTATCAAGTAACTGCTGTAAATAATGTTGGGACCGAAGGTGAATATTCAAACGAAGCATGCGGAATTCCTTTACTATCCCCACCAGCTGACCTCACTGCAATGATAATGGAGAATAATATCTCCCTTAACTGGACAACTGTACAAAATGCATCTGATTATATTTTATATAGAGATGGTATTTCAATTTATTTCGGGAATGATGTTTCCTTTGAAGATTCAAACTTAGACTATGGCTCTATTTATTATTATTCTGTGAGTTCTGTCAGTGGTAATGGCGCTGAAGGGCCAACATCAATTCCAATTCCATTTACAACTCACTCTCAATTGGAAGCATCAACATTGAGTGTAGGTGCAGGAGATAGTGCTGCCATCAACTTATCTTGGACGAGTGTAGCTGATGCGGAATCCTATCGTATATATAAAAATAGTACATTTTTTCTTGAATTGCTTGAATTAGCCTATACAGATTCTGTTCCATCAGGTGAGAATCATTGTTATAAAATTACTGCTATAAATGAACATGGCACGGAAGGACCAGATTCAAATGAGGAATGTGCTACTGCAAATTAAAAAAGCCTTTCAAGATTTCTCTTAAAAGGCTTTCCTGAGCGAGAGACCGGACTCGAACCGGCGACAACCACGTTGGCAACGTGGAGCTCTACCAACTGAGCTACTCTCGCATTCTCAATTTTGAGCGGTGAAAATTATCAAAATACTCTTACTCTTCCAACCCCGATTTCGGAAAAATGATAAAATATATTTTTGGTTGAATTAATAGCCAATAAAGTGCAATTAACATAATAATATTTTCTAATATTTTTCCAAGCCCAATCATTTGCCCTTCTTTCAGTCCACAACCACATTCAATATTGTAACCCCGCAATATGGCCTGCCCCATAAGAATAATGAAACTGATTAATAATAGAAAAATCCACATGGTTGATCCCTCAATATAAAATCCAATTATTAAACCAATGCCCGTTACAAGTTCTAACCAAGGTAAAATAAGGGCTATCGTATTTTCTAACCCAAACGGAACAATATGATAATTATTGATTTGTTTTGCAAATTCGGCAGGGTTAACGATTTTATCAATACTAGCATAAATGAATAAACCACCAACAATAAGTCGAATTCCGAGTTGTAAATATTTATTCATTGGCGTTCATTTCTATGGGAAGCCCTGATGTATTCCATTCTTTCCAGCCACCTTTAAAAACATAAATATTCATAAATCCTTCAGACTGGAGTTGAAAGGCCAATTCTTCACTAGACCCACAATCATCATCACTGCAATACACCACGAATGGATTAAAAAGCCCAACTGTAATATCTAAATATTCTGTAAGCATTTCATAATCTCCACTAGAATGAGCATTCGGGATATGGCCTTCAAGATAATATTCATCATCTCTTGCATCAATAAAAGGAATTTCTTTATCGACCAATTGCATGGCTATTTCAATGGATATATTCTGAATGGAAGGCTCGTAAACAGGTTGTAAAATGAGATCCAATTCATTGATGACTTGAACTGGTGGGGCAATCCACGGAACTGATCCTTTTCTGGAAGAATTATATACAAAGCCTATTATGATAGATAAGCCCAGTAACGCAACACCTTGTGTCCAGATTCTCTGAACATTTTTTATCATTATTTCTTTTTTGGATTAACCTTATAGTCTATTTTTTTATTTAGTTTTGTGCAGGTTAAAAGCGATGCATCAACAAATGATAACATTTCCGGATCATCTTTTATTTTTTTATTTAAAGCAATACTTTGGAATTCCATTGTATTAACGGAATTGGCTAATGCAGCTTCTGCATCTATAATATCTTGACGATATTGAACAATCAATTTCATGACGTTTGGCTGATCTTTGTACAACTCATCCAAAGATTTTGTAGGATCTTTCTTCTGTAATCTTTCAAAACGACGATTGACTGATTTTATTTTTTGCTCATGAGATGAAATATCTACAACAGGTATATCATTTTGTTTTATATCCAAATCAAGTACCATCATGTATTTACCCTGTTTCCCTGATGAATATAAATAGGGGCCACCTTCTTTTTGTGGCATATGAGGACGTGTTCGGTTATTACTTCCACTTACAAAAATAAAATCAGCATCTGGGAATTCTGCAGGATGTTTTTGATGCTCTTTTCGATCACTATTTATTAACATCACTATGAGATCCACTTTATCTTTTAACTTTTCTATTTGGGTATTCCCAGCAACAATATAGTCACTCGCTTGTACCCCAGATACTGTATCAGAAACAAGTGTAGTTAACCCAATAATTCCCACTGTTAAATCCTGTCTTTTAACAATTCGATTAGGAGGAAACAATAATTCTCCTGTTTCAGATGATCGAAGGTTTGCTGAAATAAATGGAACAGATGTATTATTCACTTTTTCCATCAAGAAATCTTTACCTAACAATAATTCGAAATAGCCGACATTTAATGCGTCACATCCTATTTTTTCGTACCCTTCTAGCATTATACCAGCGCGGTATTCTTGCGATTCCCGGTTAAAGGAAGTAATCATTTTAGTCGTGAAAAATAAATCACCAGAATCCAAAATTATTGGGTTCTTTCCTTCCGCTTTAAATTCGTTTACTTTAACAAGTTTTCTAGACAGACCGCCCAGTGGATTCTTTTTTCATCCACACGGATCAAGTTGGCCGTGAACATTTCCTGTCACGACAAATTGAACCGATCCTTGCCCTGAAGCTTTTGTGCAATTCCAAGCAAAAAGAGACAATAAAGATAAAACAAATATTTTTTTCATGATTTCCCGATTAGTTTAATTGTTATATGATGGTTACCCACCACTGAGTTTTACATTGAATCCTTTTTGGATTAAAATATGTTGTATTTTTTCTCGATGATTTCCTTGAATGAGTATATCACCATCCTTAACTGTGCCGCCTACTCCACATTTTGTTTTTAATTCTTTTGCTAATGTTTTTAATTCTATGGAATTTATTTTTAGTCCTTTTATTACGGAAACAATTTTCCCACCACCCTTTCGATCTAAATGAATTCGAATATGCTGTTCGTTTGGTTTAGAATATTGAACTTTTACCTTTTCTGCTGAATCAGAAAAGTCAGGATCCGTGGAATAAATAAATGAATGATTCTTCATAGAGACAATAACTTAATTAAGTTGAATGGGTTCCCGAGATTCCCATTTTTTTAAATCTTTTGAAGTGAATACGTCACCACTTTTTGTCATGGCTAAGAAAAAGGGTGTTTGCCCTTCCCCGCGCGGCTTTAATGTAAGGCTAACAAAATTATTAAATGTTGCAATCCGAGTTACAAATTGAAATGAATCTCCCATTGTAAGGGGATTTTTATTTTTCAATTCATATATTTTTCCAAAATTTGTTAATACAACAAATCCTTCTATAGGCGGTGCAATCCCAAAAACAAAATATTCTGCACTTACAATTGATTCGGCCCCTACCTTTTGTGCATTGAGTTCTTCTGCAAAAACCTCTAATTGTTGAATTATATGATTAGGAACAGATTTACCTGGCGCACCTGGTATACCTGGATTTCCCAGGTCACCCTTATCACCTTTTGGTCCGGGAATACCATCAATACCTTGAATCCCAGGATCTCCTTTTGGACCGACTTCTACCGGTGGTGCGCACCCAACCAAATAATACATTAATGATACAACAAAAAAAGTCTTCATGATGCAGGAAATAAATAGATTGCGGCACGTGCCCAAGCCATAGACATTATAATCATTAATTCTGAAAGGATTGCACTTACGAAGAAAAATATAGATCTTCGTAATGCTGTATTTTTGTAGGCATTAATTTTTCCTAGAGAAAACACTTGAGCAGCAAACATGTCATATACCTTATCCTCTGTTTCACTAATGGACTTTAAATATGATGCATAAGAATCAGCATTCTTAAATTGACTAATTCCACCAAAGAATGTTGGATTAGCAAATTTTTCATCACTATTTGATTCTAATGTTATTTCAGATTTAACCTTTCGAACTCTCGGTACAATAACCATTACAAGATGAATTATTGCAAGCAATGCTGAAGAGAAATAAACAAGTACCATTGTAAAAATAAACCAATTCATTTGAAGCTTTAAAAAATGGACAATAAAGAAAACCATAAAAACACCTAGAATCGATAACATGGTGAATGCTTTCTGGTCTGTTCTTCCAGTAATTTGTTGCTCACTATTTAATACTTGTAATAAGGCGGATATATTTTTATCTGACATATATTTCTTTC
>CAZGFQ010000048.1:0-14136 GCA_964525185.1 uncultured bacterium | reverse complement strand
TAAAATACACATTCACTAGGCTTGTTCCTGATAGAATTCCCGTCCTAATTTCGAGGCTCATATTTTAAGGCAAAAAACAAATTTTCCCACTTTTTTAGGAGTTTAAAAAACATGGATATTTCCAACATTTTATCAGAATTAGGTATAAACGAAAAAAATTATGGTGCATGCTCTGGACCAAATGGTTGGAGCCAGACAAAAGATGCAGGTGAATTACATTCAACGAATCCTGCAACCGGTGAAACAATTGCCTCCGTCTATGAATGTTCTGTTGACGATTATGAACGAATCATTGCTGAGTCGGAAAAAGCATTTAAAGTTTGGCGAACCATTCCAGCACCAAAGCGCGGTGACTTGGTACGAAAAATGGGTAATCGTCTCAGAGAAAATAAAGATGCTTTAGGCAGCCTTGTTTCTTTAGAAATGGGGAAAATAAAAGCTGAAGGGGATGGAGAAGTCCAAGAAATGATTGATATTGCAGATTTTGCAGTTGGGCAATCCCGTATGTTATATGGAAAAACAATGCATTCTGAACGCCAAGATCATCGTATGTATGAACAATGGCATCCAATGGGACCTGTTGGAATTATTTCTGCATTTAACTTTCCAGTAGCTGTTTGGGCGTGGAATTCATTTATTGCCGCCATTTGTGGTGATACATCCATCTGGAAACCTTCATCCACAACACCCTTAACCGCTGTGGCGATACAGCATATGTGTAATTCAGTGCTTGAAGAAGAAGGCATTCCTCACATTTTTAGTCTCATCATTGGGAAGGGGAGTACCATTGGCGAAAAACTCATTAATGATAAACGTGTACCGCTTATTTCATTTACAGGATCAACGCGGATGGGTCGCCATGTTGGGAATCAAGTATCTCAACGATTTGGAAATACCATTCTAGAATTGGGTGGCAATAATGCCATTATAGTGGATGAAACAGCTGATTTGAATTTGGCCGTTCCTGCGATTGCTTTCGGAGCAGTTGGGACAGCTGGCCAACGGTGTACATCCACTCGCAGAATCATTGTACATGAATCACAAGAAAAAGAATTAATCCAAAGACTCGTTTCCGCATATGGACAGGTGAAAATTGGAAATCCATTGGATGAAAATACATTAATGGGGCCTCTAGTTAATGAAGCAGCAGTATTGATTTATGAAAAAGCGATAGAAGATTTATTAGATCAAGGTGGTGACATTCTTACGGGCGGAAAAGCCATTGATGGAGATGGCCATTTTGTTGAACCCACAATTGCAAAAGCAAAAAATCATTGGGAGATTGTTCAACACGAAACATTTGCCCCAATTTTGTACGTAATGACTTACAAAACATTAGACGAAGCAATTGCTTTGCATAATGGCGTTCCGCAAGGATTATCGTCTGCTATTTTTACAACCAATGTTCAAAATGCTGAAACATTTTTAGCATCCATTGGAAGTGACTGTGGTATTGCAAATGTAAATATTGGAACATCTGGAGCGGAAATTGGTGGTGCATTCGGTGGCGAAAAAGAAACGGGTGGCGGTAGAGAATCCGGCTCAGATTCTTGGAAACAATATATGAGACGCCAAACAAATACGATAAATTGGAGCAAAGAACTTCCCCTAGCTCAAGGGATTAAATTCGATTTAAATTAAAAATTGGAACATTTGAAAGGAATATTGATGTCGATACACGCAACAAAAGTACACGAAACATTAGGTAAACATATGCTCGCTGATGGGATGGATCCTGTCATCGATTTACAATCAAGCCATGGATCTTGGCTTGTTGATGGAAAAGATGGAAGAGAATATTTAGATTTATTTTCTATGTTTGCATCATTGTCAGTTGGGTATAACCATCCACATATATTAGCCAATAAAGAACGATTAACAGTTGCAGCATTGAATAAGCCAACCAATTCGGATATTTATTCAACACAGATGGCAGAATTTGTTGACACCTTTGCTAAAGTTGCCCAACCCGATTATTTACCATACGCCTTTTTTATTGAAGGTGGAGGCCTTGCTGTAGAAAATGCTTTAAAAGTGGCTTTTGATTGGAAAGTTCGGAAAAATCTAGAAGCTGGCCGTGGTAATAAAGGAACAAAAGTGATTCATTTTAAAGAATGTTTCCATGGGCGAACAGGCTATACCATGTCTTTAACGGATTCTCCAGACCCAAGAAAAACATTATATTTCCCGAAATTTGATTGGCCAAAAATCACAACACCAAAATTAACATTTCCTTTAACAGACGAAAATGTGGCTAAAACAATTGAACTAGAAAACCAAGCAAAGGCAGAAATAGAAAAAGTCATTGCCGAAAATCCACATGATATTGCTTCCATCATTTTAGAACCCATCCAAGGAGAAGGTGGAGATAATCATTTTAGAACTGAATTCATGGAATATTTGCGTAAAGTATCAGATGAAAATGATATTATACTTATTTATGATGAAGTGCAATCTGGAATTGGTGTAACAGGAAAAATGTGGGCTCATGAATATTATGGCGAAAACGCTCGTCCTGACATTATTAGTTTTGGAAAAAAGACTCAAGTTTGTGGAATTTTTGCAAGTAAACGGATTGATGAAGTTGAAAAAAATGTATTTCATGAATCTAGTCGGTTAAACTCAACTTGGGGTGGAAATTTGGTTGATATGGTTCGATTTACACTTTATCTGGAAGTGATAGAAAAAGAAAATCTTGTAAAGAATGCAGCAGAAATGGGCGACTATTTATTAGAAAAATTATCAGCCTTATCCGATGATTATGAACAAGTATCCAATGTACGAGGAAAAGGTTTATTTTGTGCATTTGATTTACCATCTGGCGATGATCGTGATGCGTTAGCGAACTTAATAGCAGAAGAAGGAGCACTCATTCTGGGGTGTGGATTACAGTCCATACGATTCCGCCCACATCTCAATATATCACAAGATGAAATTGATCAAGGAATGGCCATGATTCGGAGAGCACTCGACCGCTTGTGAGTTCAACACAAGATAAAGGAATATTATATATTGTTGCTACTCCTATAGGCAATTTAGGAGATATAACATTTAGAGCCGTTGATACACTGAAACATGTATCTATTATAGCGGCTGAAGATACGAGGCAAACACGAAAACTGTTGAATCATTATGATTTATCAACGCCGATGATGAGTTATTTTGAGCATAATCGATTAGCACAAATTCCTAAAATTATCAGAAAATTAGTGTCAGGCGACTCTGTAGCTGTCGTTTCTGATGCGGGTACTCCAGGCATTTCTGATCCAGCTTATCGACTTATACGAGAAGCCATAGATGAAAATATAAGAGTTGAATCTATTCCAGGAGCATCTGCGAGTATTTCTGCTCTTGTTTCATCAGGCCTTCCCACGGATCGGTTTTTGTATGAAGGATTTCTTCCTCCAAAAAAGGGACGAAAGACTCGTTTGGAAAATTTAAAGGATGAAACAGCCACGATTATTTTATATGAAAGCCCATATCGTCTTGTGAAAACATTAACACAGTGCCACGAAATGTTAGGGAATCGTCCGGCAGTTGTGGCACGGGAATTAACGAAATTGTTTGAAGAAATAAAAAGGGGAACCCTTTCAGAATTAATTTCGTATTTTTCACAATCCAAACCGAAAGGTGAATGTGTCATCTTGATTGGAAAAGATAAGGAAAATGTATATTTCAAATAAATCTATGTTTATTACTTTTGAAGGTATTGACGGATGTGGAAAATCATCCCAAACAAAAAGACTACTCCAGCGTCTTAACAGTGATGGAATAAAAACAATTCTTGTTCGAGAACCAGGTGGAACGCCTATTTCTGAAAAAGTTCGTGATATATTATTGGATAATCGATCTAAAGGGTTGAGTGATAGGACAGAAGCATTACTTATGACTGCAAGTCGAGCGCAATTGACTCACGAAACGGTTATACCAAATCTAGAATGTGGACACTGGGTTATTGCTGACCGATATGCTGATTCAACATTAGCCTATCAAGGTGGAGGAAGGAAAATAGATTTAGACTGGCTTATTCAATTAAATCATTTTGCTACATTTGGCATTAAACCTGATTTAACTATTGTTGTTGACGTAATGCCAGAAGAAGCATTTCGGCGAAAAACAGGTGAAAATGATCGTATCGAATCGGAAGGCATTGTATTTCAAAATGAAGTCAGGAAAAAATATGGGGAATTAATTAAACTTTTTCCTGATAGAATCGTATTAGTGGATGGGCATAAATCTGAAGAAGATATTCATAATGCAATTTGGGAAGAATTAGTGAGGAGAAACTTTTTTAATGAAAAGAAATAAATGGATAATTAGCTTAGTTATAATAGGGGCAATAGGGTTCGTGTCCATTGCAGCAACCCGATCAAACATTTATAAACAGATTCGTAAGTCTCAATCATTAATGAATGATGTTTACCGATATCTTATTACCCATTATGTGGATGATCTGGACATTGAAAAATATACAAGGAGTAGCATCGATAATATGCTTATGGATTTAGATCCATATACTGTATACATGGAAAAAGAAGAAAAGTCTAGTATTGAATTATTAACAAAGGGCAAATATGGTGGTGTTGGTATTCAGATTGGAAAACGTGAAAAAGAATTAACTGTAATATCACCCATGGATGATTCTCCAGCAAAGCGAATGGGCATTTTGAGTGGTGATGTAATAGTAAAAATTGATACAGTTGATGTGTCATCTGTTTCAATGGATGAAGCTGCAAAACTTATTCGAGGGCAAAAGGGAACTGTCGTTGTTTTAACCATCGACCGTTTTGGTGTGGATGAATTGATGGATTTCGCATTAACGCGTGAAGAAATCAAAGTTAAAGATGTATCCTATTCAGGGTTGATTGATGAATCAACTGGGTATATTCGATTAACGCGATTTTCGAGAAATTCAGCTATTGAAATGAAAAAAGCTGTCGATGAACTTATGGCGACTGGCATGAGTAGTTTAGTGCTTGATTTAAGAGATAATCCAGGTGGTTTATTGAATTCAGCAGTGGATATTTTGGACTTATTTATTGAAAAAGATGAATTGTTGGTCTGGACTAAAGGTAAAACAGAGAAATCGAAACGGCAATATTATTCCAAGTCGAATTCCACGATTCCTTCTGATTTAAAAGTAGCTGTTCTCATTAATAATGGAAGTGCATCTGCGAGTGAAATTGTTGCTGGAACTTTGCAGGATTTTGATAGGGCAATTATTGTTGGACGACAATCTTTTGGTAAAGGATTGGTGCAGACAGTTTACCCACTCGATAAAGATCGTTCATTGAAAATGACGACTGCAAAATATTATATCCCTAGTGGACGATTGATTCAAAAAGATGGGTATCTCCCAGATGATTTATTTCTGAGTTTAGAAGATGAAGATTCTCTTTTTTATACGATTGGTGGGAGAAAAGTAAGTAGCGGTGGCGGTATTTCACCAGATTATACAGTTGAATTAAAACGTGCGTCTCCCGTTGCTTCTGCGTGTCTTCGTCGAGGTTTATTCTTTACTTTTGTTCAAAAAAATAAGCATCATTATTCATTATTTGATGACGTGTTGCTTAATGAAAATTTAATGTCTCAATTCGAATCTTTTGTAGATAGTATGGAATTAGATATACGAATGAAGGGTGAAATTCCTTACTTAGAAGCAAGAGAAACACTCATGGATTTGGATAGTACACATGTGAATATTCGAGACGCGGTTAGTTTGATAGATGATTATTTTGACAATAAAACAGAAACACAATTTTCTGTAGAATCTGAAGATTTAAAAAGATGGTTATTAGCCGAATTTGCAAATCACTACGAAGGGAAGGCAGGACGATTTAATGTAGTATCAAAAACAGATGATGATATCCAAAAAGCAATTCAAGTCATGAGTAACCCTATAGTTTATACTGAAAGTTTCATTCCACAATAAAATTGTATAATTCAAATATTTTTAGTGTAAATTCGCCAGCTTTTTCGGGTGATATCAACATCGTAAACGAAATTGTTTGAGTAAAAGTTTCGGGCGATTAGCTCAGTTGGTTAGAGCGCTACGTTGACATCGTAGAGGTCGGCGGTTCGACTCCGTCATCGCCCACAATGCTTTGTTTTCTTAATGATGAGAAAACGTTTGAAAAATTAGAACTGAAATCGGCTACAATCAGATCAAGTGCTATTTTATATAGCCGCCGACGACGTCTCCCTTGCCATATTCCGGTTAAAGACCCGACTGATTGTCCGATTTATAATTAAAAATATGAGTCAGATAAAAATAACATTACCGGATGGTTCAACTCGATCTTTCGAATCGGGAATCACTCCTTTAGATATTGCTTCCGATATTGGCGAACGTCTTGCCAATGATGTGGTTTGCGCCAAAATAGATGGCGTTCTATCTGATTTATCTACTCCTATTAGCCAAGATGTAGAAGTAGCCCTATTTGATGGTCGCTCTCCAGAAGGGCATGACGTTTTACTCCATAGTACAGCTCATTTAATGGCTCAAGCTGTGATGGCGTTATTTCCAGATGTTCAAATTACCATTGGGCCCACGATTGAAAATGGGTTCTTTTATGATTTTGATTTTGCTACGCCATTCTCTGAAGAAGATTTGGACAAAATAGAATTAAAGATGAAAGAATTAGCCAAAGAATCTCTACCTGTAAAGCGAAAAGAATTGGCTGTAGAAGATGCATCTAAATATTTCGATGATTTGGGTCAAACATATAAAGTTGAAATCATAAATGAAATTGATAAAAATGAAGTGATTTCACTGTATTCTCAAGGAGATTTTACAGATTTATGTCGCGGACCTCACGTTCCCAACACGAGTAAAATAAAATATTTCAAATTATTAACAACTTCAGGTGCCTACTGGCGTGGAAATGAAAATAATAAAATGCTACAACGCATTTATGGAACAGTATTCGCCAAGAAGAAAGAATTAAAAAAGCATCTTCGTATGCTGGAAGAAGCAAAAAAGCGAGATCATCGTAAATTGGGAAAAGAATTAGAAATATTTACCTTTGATGATGAAGTAGGTCCAGGACTTCCTTTATGGTTACCTAATGGAACCGTTATCGTAGATGCTTTAGAAGATTTAGCCAAGGAAACTGAAAAAGGGGCAGGCTACGATCGCGTCCGGACACCCCATCTTACAAAAGGTGCTTTATACGAAAAATCTGGGCATTTAGAGCATTATAAAGAAAGCATGTATCCGGCTATGGATATGGATGGAACAGAATATTACGTTAAACCAATGAATTGTCCCCATCATCATAAAATATTCGATGCGGTACCAAAAAGTTATCGAGACCTTCCTGTTCGTTATGCTGAGTATGGTACTTGTTATCGATATGAAAAATCGGGTCAACTTTTTGGACTAATGCGTGTTAGAAGTATGCAAATGAATGATGCGCACATTTATTGTACCCCAGAACAATTTAAAAAAGAATTTTTAGCTGTTTGTCAAATGTATTTAGACTATTTCGACATATTTGGTATTGAAAAATATCAGATGAGATTAAGTTTACACGACCCAAAAGAATTGGGTGAAAAATATGTAAATGAGCCTGAATTATGGCTTGAGACAGAACAGGCTGTTCGAGAAGCGTTAGATGAAGGTGGGCTAAATTATGTTGAAATCCCGGGAGAAGCCGCATTTTACGGTCCCAAAATTGATGTCCAAGTTTGGAGTGCCATTGGGAGAGAATTCACTCTGGCGACTAACCAAGTAGATTTTGCAATTCCTGGGCGATTTGGATTAACCTATACGGATGAAAATGGTGATGAAAAGACGCCATTATGTATTCATAGAGCTCCCTTAAGTACTCATGAGAGATTTGTTGGTTTTCTCATTGAACATTATGGTGGCAATTTCCCATTATGGCTTGCTCCCGTTCAGGCAATTATTATCCCAGTATCTGATAAATATTTGGAATATTCACATGAAGTTCAGTCAGAATTAAAATCAAATGATATTCGGGTAAAAATCAATAATAGATCTGATAAAATTGGCGCAAAAATTCGCCAAGCTGAATTGAGCAAAATCAATGTGATGCTCATTGTAGGTGAAAAAGAATTACAAGACCGAACTGTTTCAGTTCGTAGACGATTTGATGGCGACCAAGGAGTTCAATCACTTGAATCCATTATATCTGAATTAACGCAGGAAATCAAAGATAGGAGGCCACCTCATAGCCAAGAAAAATAAAACGCGGTTAAACGATCAAATCACCGTGAAAGAAGTACGGCTTATTTCAGAAACAGGTGAACAGCTTGGCGTCGTAGCTACACAGGATGCCATTGAACGAGCACAAGAAGTTGGGCTTGATCTTATGGAAGTTGCACCAAATTCAAAACCACCCGTATGTAAGATCGTCAACTATGGGAAACTGAAATACGAAGAGAAAAAGAAAAAACAAATCAATAAAAAGAAACAACATGTTGTAAAGCTTAAGGAAATAAGATTAAGGCCTCGTATCGATGAGCATGATCTTATGACAAAACTAAATCGAGGAAGAAAATTTCTTGAGGATGGATGTAAACTTAAGATTACACTCATGTTTCGAGGACGAGAATTATCTAGAACAGACTTAGGCCTTGATGTCATGAGGCGTGTTTTAGACGAATTAAGTGACATTGCTTCTATTGAGAAAGAAAATCCATTAGAAGGTCGACGAATGTCCGTAGTACTACATTCAAAATAGGGAGCATAAATATGCCTAAAATGAAAACCCGTAGAGGAGCTGCGAAGCGATTTAAGCTGACCGGATCAGGGAAATTAAAAAGAAATAAAGCAAACCATAGACACATGCTTGTCAGACGTTCAAATTCTGTGAAGAGAAAGATGCGCCAATCTGCATTGGTGAATAAATCAGATGAGAAAAACGTACGTCAAATGTTGGGTGTGTAAGGATTAGGAGTTAAGTATGCCAAGAGCAAATAGTTCGGTACCACGTCATCGTAGGCACCGTAAAATCATCAAGCAAGCCAAAGGGTATTTTGGCGCTCGTAGTCGCACGTTTAAATCTGCAAAAGATGCCGTCGTTAAAGCGGGATTGTATGCCTATAGAGATCGTCGACAAAAGAAACGGATGTTTCGCCGCCTGTGGATACAACGTATCAATGCAGCGGCTAGGTTAAATGGAATGTCTTATTCAGCATTTATCAATGGCTTAAAGCAAAACGGTATTGAATTAAACCGGAAAGTTTTAGCAGATATGGCTGTGTCTGACCCACAATCTTTTACAGATTTGGTCAAATCAATAAACGACTAAGGACACTATGTCTTTAAAGGACAAAATCGAATCGGTCAGAAATCAATTTTTGGCCGATATAGAATCATTTCCTACATCCCAACAGGAGATAGAAGATCTTCGTGTTACTTATTTGGGTCGAAAAGGACAGGTCGCAAGTTTATTCTCTGAAATGGGCTCACTTTCTGCCGAAGAAAGACCTAAGGCTGGACAATGGTTAAATCAGTTAAAGAATGAACTTACTGAACAATTTGAAAGTAAAGTAAATGAAGCGGACAAAGGTTCAAAAAGTCATGATCCGTACTTCGATCCAACATTACCCGGAATTGCACCTCCATTAGGCTCAATTCATCCGTTGGAGAGAACACTTCAAGAAATAAAAAATATCTTTACATCCATTGGTTTTCATATTGCCTATGGCCCGGAAATTGATGATGATTATCATAATTTCAGTGCTTTGAATTTTCCTGAACATCATCCTGCTCGCGATATGCAAGATACATTTTTTGTTACGCCAGATACGGTTCTTCGAACCCATACAAGTAATGTTCAAATCCATTTAATGGAAAATGAAGATCCACCCATTCGTCATATCGTCCCAGGGCGAGTTTATCGGAATGAAGCGATTAGTTTCAAAAGTTATTGTTTATTCCACCAAGTTGAAGGGATATACGTTGACAAAAATGTTTCCTTTGGTGAATTAAAAGGTGTATTGGAATATTTTGTACGTCAAATGTTTGGTCCTAAAGTGAAAATGCGTTTTCGACCATCCTTTTTCCCTTTTACTGAACCATCTGCCGAAGTGGACATTTGGAGTACAGAACGAAATCAATGGCTTGAAATATTAGGGTGTGGTATGGTGGATCCTGCTGTATTTGAAAATGTTGGTTATGATTCATCCATTTGGCATGGTTATGCCTTTGGTATGGGGGTTGAACGAATTGCAATGTTAAAATATAAAATTGATGATATTCGCCATTTTTATCAAGGTGATATTCGCTTTTTGGAGCAATTTAAATGATCATTTCAAAACAATGGTTAAAAGATTTTGTTTCGTTCGATTATTCAACTGAAGAATTAGCTGATATGTTATCCTTGTTGGGGCTTGAAGCGGAAGTAGATACAGAAATTGCTCCAATGAATCATGTGGTGATAGGTAAAGTTAAAAAAACTGAAAAACACCCAAATGCTGATAAATTAAAATTATGTACAGTCTTTGACGGTATAGATACACATCAAGTGGTATGTGGTGCTCCAAATGTAGATGCAGGGCAAACAATCGTATTCGCCAAAGAAGGAGCCGTATTACCAGGGAATTTCAAACTGAAAAAAGTAACCATTCGTGGCGTTGAATCCAACGGTATGGTTTGTTCTGAAAGGGAGTTGGGATTATCCGATGAACATGAAGGAATACTCGTTTTAGATGATTCTTTTGAAGCAGGGGAATCTTTCACGGATGTGATTGGTCCATTACGGGCATCTGTGGAGTTAGATATAACACCCAACCGTCCTGATGCATTTTCTCATTTAGGTGTAGCAAGAGATATTGCTGTTAAATCTCAACAAGAATTAATTCTTCCTAAAGCATTGCCAATCAAATCCACGGGGAACACAATAATCCCTATTCAAATGGAAAATGCAGATGATTGTCCGCGCTATATTGGTGGAATCATGAATAATATTACCATTGGTCCTAGTCCGCAATGGATGGTAGATCGTCTTCAGGCAGCCGGTCAGCGTAGTATCAATAATCTTGTTGATATATCTAATTATGTTTTACTTGAGTTAGGGCATCCAACTCATATTTTTGATTATGATAAATTAGAGCAAAAAGAAATATTAGTTCGTCGAGCCAAAAGTGACGAAACGATTGTTACACTAGACGAAGAAAAACGAAAAGTTTCCGAAGGACAATTATTAATTACTGATGGTAAAACACCTATTGCTTTAGCCGGAATCATGGGAGGGCACGGAAGTGCTGTATCTGAAAAAACAACTTCTGTATTAATTGAAAGTGCCTATTTCGATCCCGTTGTTATTCGAAAGGGAGCTAAATCCCTTTCCATGCAAACTGAAGCTTCGAAACGATTTGAGCGCGGTGTAGATCCAAATGGAGCCGACTTTGCCTTTTGGAGAGTTGTTAACCTTATTCAAGAATTAACAGGAGGTGAATTATCATCACCTATCATGGATGTGTATCCAAACAAAATTGGTGCGCCATCTATTACATTACGAAAATCAGAATTAAACTTAATTGCCGGATGTGAAATTGATAATCCATTTGTCGAATCAACATTAATAAGCCTTGGATTTGAATTGTCATCAGGCAAGGATGAATGGACTTGTATTCCGCCAACATTTCGCCCTGACATAGAACGAGAAATAGATATTATTGAAGAAATTATTCGTGTATTTGGGTATGATAATATTCCAACAGATAGCCATTTATATGGCCCTTATCGAATGGGTGAACCGGATCCAGAAGCATTTTTAAATCCATTTCGACATATCATGGTAGGATTTGGATATCGCCAAGCATATAATAATTCTTTACAGAATGAAAATGTTTCGCAATTAAGTGGAAAAACGGCTATTCCAATGATGAATCCACTATCGACAGAAATGGCTTTTTTAAGAACATCTTTATTGCCAGGACTTATTCAAAATATTGATTTTAATACCAAAAATGGGTCCCCTGATTTGCAACTATTTGAATTAGGTAATGTGCACCATAAGTGGGGGGAAGGGCTGGATAATTTAGATGAATCACTCACTTTAGCTGGAATGGCAACTGGATCCTATTCGTCCGCATCTGTTCACGGCACAGGTGTCAATCACTCTATTTTTACCATGAAGGGAATATTATCCCAAATGATTGAATCTCATTTAGGATTTCGATTAGAATTAAAAGAAGCGGAACATTCTGGTTTTTCTCTATGTTGGTCTATTGTTATTAACGGTAAACCCGCAGGTTTTATGGGCGAAATATCATCATCTTGGATGAAAGCATTGGATTCAAACTTATCTTCTGTTTTTGGATTTGAGTTTTCTTTTAAACCGTGGCAAAATATGCTAAAAGGAAAACAAACATTTAAACCGATTAACGCCTATCCAAAAGTACCTCGAAGTCTCAATTTCGTCATGGATGAATCGGTTCGAGTTGGAAACGTTCTTTCTCATATAAAACAAAAAGGGAAAAAATTATTAATCTCAGCAAAACCTGACGATATTTTTAGAGATGAAAAGATGGGTGAAAACAAAAAAAGTGTTACATTTACGCTTGAATTTCAAAGCCCGGTTAAAACACTTGAAGATAAAGATGTAACTCCCATTATTGATGAAATTATAGATGTTGTATCCAATAAATTTGATGCTAAATTACGGTCATGAAAAATACTCCACTCCTGTCAGAACTTGAACTAAAGATTAAAGAATTAGTATCTGCCCTAGAACGGTCACGTGAAAAAGCAGCAACCGAAGTGGCGCAGGAAGGTGTTTCTGAAAAGTTATCATTGATTGAAGATCACGTCAAAAATTTGATTCAACTATTGGATCAATTAGAGGAGTCTTGATATGGAAAATGAAAGTAACCAAGTATTAATTACAATTTATGGACAAGAATATTCCATAAAAGCTCCCGCAGATCCTGACTATATAAAATCTATCGCAGAATTTGTGGATGAAAAAATGAGAGAAGTACAGCAAAGTTTTTCTACCACACAATCTTCAACTCGAATTGCCATATTAGCAGCTATGAATATTTCTGATGAATTAATGACAATTAGAAAAAATAATGATTCTGGCGATTTAGATATTGAAGAAAAATTGTCCACCTTAATTGAATTCATAGACGATTCTCTTAATCAATAATCTATACATCAATCTATGATTGATACACAACTTTTATCAGGGAAAGATGTCAGCCAAGCTGTATACACTGCCTTAGATCCCCGAATTCAATCTCTTAAATCAAAAGGGTTTATTCCATCTCTTGCTGTCATACTCGTAGGGAATGATGCATCCTCAAAAGTCTATGTAAAATCCAAGTCACGCCAGTTTGAAAAAATGGGATTAAAATCCGAAACCATTTCTTTGCCTGAAGCTACTTCGGAAGCAGGCCTTATATCTATTATAGATGAGTTGAATCAAGATCCTACTTTTCATGGTATATTAGTTCAATTACCACTGCCTAGTCAAATCAGAAGTGAAAAGGTGCTTCGCGCCATTACTCCGGAAAAAGATGTAGATGGTTTTCACCCAGAAAATGTAGGCTTGCTCACCACTGGGCAGTCACGATTTATTCCATGTACACCAAAAGGAATATTAAAAATTCTATCCCATTTTAATATAAGTACTCAAGGGAAACATATTGTTGTATTGGGGAGAAGCAATATTGTCGGTCGCCCTATATCCATTTTATTATCATCAAAAAATGAGAATGGAAATGGAACTGTTACCTTATGTCATTCAGGCACATCGGATATAAAATCATTTTCTCGTCAAGCAGATATATTAATCGTAGCATTAGGTGTCCCTAAAATGATAAAAAGAACCTTTGTCAAAAAGGGTGCAGTGATAGTAGATGTTGGTATTCATCGAATACCCAACAAATCAGAAAAAGGCTATGAAATTGTAGGCGATGTTGATAAACAATCTATTATAGGTAAAGCATCAGCAATTTCGCCTGTCCCTGGTGGGGTTGGACCTATGACCATTGCCATGTTAGTTGAAAATACAGTAGAAGCAGCAGAAATTCAAAGTGCCTAATATTTCATTTATTTATAAATAATCATTCCCTTATTTTTACACGTATCAAATAAGAATATATGCGCCCGTAGCTCAGCTGGATAGAGCGTTGGATTCCGGTTCCAGAGGCCAC
>CAZGFQ010000047.1:0-14344 GCA_964525185.1 uncultured bacterium | reverse complement strand
CAGTTGGTGCCGGTGTCGTCACTGACATTGTTGAATAAGGAATAGTCTTATGGCTGGTAATAGTAAACGTGTTATTGTTCATATTGAAAGTACAGCCGGTACAGGGTATCGCTACACAATCATGAAAAGTAAGAAAACGCATCCTGAGCGTGTAGAATACAAAAAGTATGATCCTAGAATCAAAAAACATGTCATGTTTAAGGAGACTAAATAACTCAATTAGGTGAGTAGCTCAATTGGTAGAGCACCGGTCTCCAACACCGGGGGTTGCGGGTTCAAGTCCTGTCTCACCTGCTACGAATTAGAGATTCACATAACGAGCAGATATTAAAGGCAAATTTATATGATAAATAAGTCAAAACAATTTATAGATGAAGTTCAGGTTGAGATGAAAAAGGTTTCTTGGCCATCGTGGGTAGAGCTCAAGGGCTCCACGTATGTTGTCTTATCTTTATCTCTAGTGTTGGCGGTCTTTTTATTCTTTGTAGATTTTCTTTTGGGAAAAGTTTTAAGCTTTATTCTCTAGGTTGAAATAATGAATTGGTACACAGTTAGAGTCATTTCAGGGCGAGAGAAAAAAATTCGAGAAGCTATTCTTTTCGATATAGAAGATGCGAATATGGGCGAATTGATTAAAAAAGTTCTCGTACCGACTGAAAATGTAGTGGAAATGAAAGATGGGAAGAAGAAGATAAGAGAAAAAGTTTTCTTTCCTGGGTATCTCCTTGTTCAGTTGGACTTAAATAAAGAATCAAGGTATTTAGTAGAGAATGTGAATGGCGTGATAAATTTTGTTGGATCCGGTGGAAATCCGCAACCGCTATCTCAAGATGAAGTTCAGCGATTTTTGGGCGATATAGAAGGTGGTGAAGGACCCGTTAGGACTGTGGATGCCGCGCCTTACAAAAAGGGAGATGCTGTTAAGGTTGTAGATGGGCCATTTATGGATTTTTCAGGATTTGTTACAGAAGTCAATCACGATAAGCAAAAGTTGAAAGTTTCAGTGAGTATTTTTGGTAGACCGACTCCTGTTGAATTGGATTATTTACAAGTAATAAAAGAAAATTAATTAAGGTAGAATTAAAATGGCAAAGAAAGTCATCGGCTTTATAAAGCTCCAAATTCCAGCTGGTCAAGCAAATCCAGCGCCACCTGTAGGACCTGCATTGGGTCAAAATGGTGTTAATATTATGGATTTCTGTAAATCTTTCAATGCGGCAACGCAAGACAAGATGGGGGATATTATTCCTGTTGAAATCACCGTTTATGCTGATAGAAGTTTCACATTTATTACTAAGACACCGCCAGCAGCGAGATTGATTTTAAAAGCTGCAAAAATAAATAAAGGTTCTGGCGAGCCAAATCGTGATAAGGTTGGTGTTGTAACTGAAGATGATTTAAAATCAATCGCAGAAATAAAAATGGTAGATCTGAATGCAAACACTGTTGAAAAAGCAGTTGAAATGATTAGAGGTACCTGCAAAAGTATGGGTATTGAAGTAAAATAAAAGGTTTAAATAATATGGGAACTACAAAAAATCAAAAAACTTTCGCTGAAAAATATAATCGCGATAATGCTTATTCTCTAGAAGATAGTGTTGCGATTTTGAAAGAACTGAAATTTACAAAATTTGATGAATCGGTAGATTTAGCTTTCAATTTAAATGTAGATCCGCGTCATGCAGAAGAAAACATTCGTGTAACAACAGCATTGCCGCATGGTACTGGTAAGTCAGTAACTGTTCTTGTGTTGGCTTCAGGTCCTAAAGAAAAAGAAGCTGAAGAAGCGGGTGCCGACTTTGTTGGCAATAAAGAATATCTCAACAAGATAAAAGGTGGTTGGTCGGATGTGGACAAAATTGTCGCAACACCTGACATGATGGGCGAATTAGGTAAATTGGGGAAAATATTAGGCCCAAAAGGACTAATGCCGAACCCGAAAAGTGGCACCGTTACAATGGATGTTGCTAAAGCAGTTAATGAATTAAAGGCTGGCCAAGTTGAATTGCGAGTCGAAAAGCAGGGGATTATTCATGTTACTTGCGGAAAATCATCTTTTGAAAACGATGCTCTTTTAGAAAATATTAAAACGATTTATGATAAATTAATTAAAGCACGTCCTGCTTCAGTCAAGGGGCAGTATGTGAAAAAGATGACTTTATCTTCGACAATGGGGCCTGGAATTAAAATTGACCATGCAAGCATAAGGTAAAAATATGCCAAATATTAAAAATATAGAAAAATTTGAAGAATTGACTGACAAGTTAGGTCGAGCTACTGCAATTTATTTTACAGAGTATCATGGCTTAAATGTGAGTGAAATTACAGAGCTAAGAGGCGAATTTTATAAAGCGGATGTTGAATATCAAGTTGCCAAAAATTCAATTATTAAATTGGCTGCTGAAAGGCACAATTTGCCAATTACGGATGATCTATTAACCGGTTCAACTGCAATTGCTTTGTCTTATGATGAGCCTGTAGCGCCAGCAAAGGTCATAAAAGATTTTACAAAAGAAAGGGAACTCCCTGCTGTAAAGGGGATAATTCTGGATGGAGAATTCCTTCCAGGTGCTGATTGTAAAAAACTGGCAGATATGCCAAGTAAAGATGAATTGTTATCCGTCTTTATGCGAACTATACAGAGTCCGCTGCAAAAATTTGTATCTACTTTAAATGGTCCAATGACTAATATGGTAGGTGTATTAAATAATCTCAAAGAAAACAAATCTTAACACTTAGTTAATCGTAAGGAGCAAAAACAATGGCAATAACACGCGCTGATGTACTAACTTATTTGGAAGAAGCCAACATGATCGAAGTATCTGAACTCATATCGGATATAGAAGAGAAATTTGGTGTAACTGCTGCTGCACCTGTAGCTATGGCTGCGGCCCCTGCTGCTGGTGGTAGTGAAGCGGCTGAGCAAACCGAATTTGACGTCGTATTAAAATCTGCAGGACAAGCTAAAATTAATGTAATTAAAGTTGTTCGCAGTATTACAGATCTTGGATTGAAAGAAGCTAAAGAATTAGTGGACTCAGCTCCAAAAGCTGTGAAAGAAGCTGTTTCTGAAGCTGAAGCAAATGATGTAAAAGCTCAGTTAGAAGAAGCTGGTGCTGAAGTGGAAATAAGCTAGTCCATTTTACGCATTTTAATATTCTTTCAACAAATACAACCATAGGAGGCTTAATTGGGAGCCACATTAAAGTCATCGACTGAACGAAAATCCTTTTCACGGATATCGTCGTTCGTGAATATGCCAGATCTATTGGCAATTCAAACGAAGGCATATCAAACGTTTTTACAGGAGAATGAAGCACCTGAAGCTAGAAGTCCAATTGGACTAGAAGGCGTATTTCAGAATGTTTTTCCGCTAGAAGATAATCATAGAAATTATGTACTAGACTATAACTCCTATTATTTAGGGAATCCAAAATATTCACCAGATGAATGTATTGAGCGTGGTGTGACCTATTCGTCACCATTGCGAGTAAAACTTTCACTGAATATAATGGATGAAAATGATCGAAATAAAGTTGCTCATAAAATTGAGCAAGATGTTTATTTCGGTAATATTCCCTATATGACTAAAAAAGGAACTTTTATCATAAATGGTGCGGAGCGAGTAATTGTTTCTCAATTGCAAAGATCTCCTGGTGTATTTTTTGATGAATCTATCCATCCGAACGGAACAAAATTATTTCAAGCGAGAATTATACCAGCAAGAGGATCTTGGGTTGATTTTACGACAGATATAAATGATTGTTTATTTGTCATTATTGATCGTCGCAGAAAATTCCCAGTAACGATGTTATTGCGTGCTCTTGGGTATTCCACAAATGCTGATATTTTTAAAGCATTTGGAGCTGTTGAAACAGTTAAGTTGAAAAATCTCGATTTAGAAGTTTATACAGGCGCAACTGTCGTTGAAGATATTGTGGATGTTGCGACTGGCGAAATCTTCTTTGAAGGTGGCAAAGAAATATCACAGGATGTTGTTGATCTTCTTGTTGAAAACAAAGTTAAAGAAGTTACTGTGGTTAATGGTAATCGTGATTTTGCTTCAATGTTATTACTGAATACAGTTGGAAAAGATCCTGCTAAAAACACTGAAGAAGCTTTGGGTATTGTATATCAATTGTTGCGATCAAGCGAGCCGCCAAACTTAGAAACAGCTCAGAAATTTATTGAACGTATTTTCTTTAGTCCTAAAAAATATGATTTAGGAGAAGTTGGTCGTTATAGATTAAATCAACAGTTTAATTTAGATGTTCCTGTCGAAGATACCGTTCTTACTATGGATGATATTATTCAGGTTATTCGTTTTCTTATTGATATGAGAAAAGGTGATCGTGGTATTGATGATATAGACCATTTAGGTAATCGTCGTGTAAAAACAGTAGGTGAACAATTAACTAACCAGTTTAGTGTTGCTCTAAGCCGAATGATTCGTACAGTTCACGAAAGAATGAACTTAAGAGAGTCGGAAAGTATTACGCCGCAGGATTTAATCAATTCACGTGTTGTAACCACTGTGATTAATACATTCTTTGGAACATCGCAATTGTCACAATTTGGGGATCAGACCAATCCGCTTGCTGAAATAACGCATAAGCGTAGAATTTCTGCTCTTGGGCCAGGGGGTCTAACACGTGAGCGTGCTGGGTTTGAAGTTCGAGATGTTCACTATACACATTATGGGCGACTATGTCCCATTGAAACACCTGAAGGTCCTAACATTGGATTAATAAGTTCTTTGGCTATTTACGCCGTTATTAATGACCATGGTTTTATTGAATCACCTTACAGAAGATTAAATAAAAAAGATGCCGGTTCTTATGTTACGTCTGAAGTGAATTACCTTTCCGCTGACGACGAAGATCGCGTGCAAGTTGCACAGGCGAATTGTGAAGTTGATAGTAAAGGTAAGCTGACAGATGAAACCGTTCGGACGCGTATTAAGGGTGATTTTCCAATCGTAAATCCAAAAGATGTTGATTATGTTGAAGTATCACCAAATCAAATTCTTAGTGTTGCTGCTGGTCTTATACCTTTTCTTGAGCATGATGATGCTAACCGTGCTTTGATGGGCTCAAATATGCAACGTCAATCGGTGCCATTAATGAGACCTCAATCTCCAATTGTGGGTACGGGTCTAGAAGCTAAAGTTGCCGTTGATTCACGTTCATGTGCTGTCTCTCCAGTTGACGGTGTTATTGATTATGTTGACTCGAGTAAGGTTGTAATTAGGCGTACTGCGGTCAAGGATTCCCTCAAATTATTTGATGGTGAGGACTCTGTTGAAATCAGTTTAAAAAATTATCAACGTACAAACCAGAATACAGTTCACAATCAAAGACCTTTGGTTAAAGAAGGTCAGAAAGTTGCTGAAGGCGATGTTATTGCTGATGGAGCATCAACTGAAAATGGTGAATTAGCACTTGGTTCCAATATTAAAGTAGCATTCATGCCATGGCGTGGGTACAACTTTGAAGATGCGATTGTATTAAGTGAACGCTTAGTGAAGGAAGATGTATTTAGTTCTGTTCATTGTAATGAAATTGAACTTGAAGTTCGTGACACAAAACGCGGTCAAGAAGAATTAACACCAGAAATTCCTAATGTCAGCGAAGACGCTACAAAAGAATTGGATGAAAATGGTGTTATTCGTGTTGGCGCCAGAGTTAAAGAAGGTGATATTCTTATTGGAAAAGTGACACCTAAAGGTGAAACAGATCCATCTCCGGAAGAAAAATTACTTCGCGCTATTTTTGGTGAGAAAGCTGGAGAAGTTAAAGATGCATCCAAGCGAGCTGAACCTGGTGTGAAAGGTGTCGTTATAAAAACAAAGCTTTTCGAAAAACAGGCAAAGCGTACACGGACAGAAGAAAGACAAATTATTAACGGCTACCAGAAGTCTGCTTTGGAAAATAAAAAGCAATTAAAAACAAGTCGTGATGAAAAGTTACTCGAATTATTAAAAGATGAAATTTCTAATGGTATTAGAGATTTATCCTCCGGGCGTACCTTAATTAAGAAATCAACCAAGTTGACAATGAAACGATTAAAAACGTTTGATTTAGAACAATTTGCTCAAGATGCAGCATGGGTTGAAAGTAAACCAGTATGGAAAAAAATTAAAACCATCTGGAGGTCATTCAGGACAGAATGGACAGCTATCGAGACTGATTTGGAGCGGAAAATCTTCAAGATTCGTGTTGGCGATGAACTGCAACCAGGAATTCTTAAGTTAGCAAAAGTGTTTGTAGCTAATAAGAGAAAAGTTTCTGTTGGAGATAAAATGGCAGGACGTCATGGGAATAAAGGGATTGTAGCTACAATCGTTCCTGAAGAAGATATGCCATTTATGGAAGACGGAACTCCGGTCGATATTGTGTTGAACCCTTTAGGCGTTCCTTCTCGTATGAACCTTGGTCAGCTATATGAAACAATGCTTGGCTGGGTCGGTGAAGTGACTGGGCAAAAATTTGCAACTCCTGTATTCGATGGTGCTACGCCAGAGGATGTTGCTAATGAGATGAAAGCTGCAGGAATACCGGCGACAGGCAAAGCAATGCTTATCGACGGTAAGACGGGTGACTATTTCGATAACCCGGTAACGGTTGGAAATATTTATATGATGAAACTAAGTCATATGGTTGATGATAAAATGCATGCTAGGTCTACAGGGCCATATTCATTAATCACGCAACAGCCATTGGGCGGTAAGGCTCAATTTGGTGGTCAAAGACTTGGTGAAATGGAAGTATGGGCGCTTCAAGCATATGGAGCTGCGCACACATTACATGAAATGCTTACCGTTAAATCTGATGATGTTGAAGGCCGTTCAAAAGTGTATAATTCACTTGTCCGCGGCGAGCCTATGCCAGAATTTGGTACTCCCGAATCATTCAATGTGATGATTAAGGAGCTTATGGGCTTGGGTATCGATATCGAATTAAACTAAACAAAGAGAGTATAGTTTTGACATACATTCAATCTTCTAACATAGATACATCAAAAAAGTACGATTCTATTACAATCGGACTTGCATCACCAGAAGCTATTTTAGCGAGTTCTTATGGTGAAATCCTTAAACCAGAAACGATTAACTATCGTTCGTATAAGCCAGAAAAAGATGGTTTATTCTGCGAAAAAATCTTTGGACCTGTTAAGGATTACGAATGCCATTGTGGCAAATATAAGGGTATTCGTTACCGTGGAATTATTTGTGATCGTTGCGGTGTAGAGGTAACTCGTAAAAAAGTTCGTCGTGAACGAATGGGGCATATTACGTTAGCGACACCTGTCGTTCATATATGGTATCTTCGTTCCATCCCTAGTAAAATAAGCTATTTAGCTGGAAAAAGCACAAAAGAGCTTGAAAGAGTCATATACTATGAAATGTATATGGTAATTGAGCCTGGGAAAAGTGGTCTTGAACCATTTGAACTAGTCGATGAAGATGATTATCTTGAGATTGAGCGAGAATTCGGTTATATGGCTGCAACAGAGGAAGAGCGTGAAAATGATGATTATTTTTATGCTGCTATGGGTGGTGAGGCTATGAAGGAAATGCTTCAGCGTCTTAATATCATAGAATTGAAACGTGAACTTGAAGATGTACTTACAACATCCAAATCAAAGCAAAAGCGTGCAGATGCCTTAAAAAGATTAAAAGTAGTTAAATCTTTTATTCCTGATCCAACTAAAAAGAGACTGAATAAACCAGAATGGATGATTGTGTCTATTCTGCCTGTGATTCCGCCTGAACTTAGGCCGTTGGTTCCTCTTGAAGGTGGACGTTTCGCTGCAAGTGATTTAAACGATTTATATAGACGTATTATTATTCGAAACAACCGATTAAAGCAATTGATGGAAATCAAAGCTCCTGACGTCATTCTTAGGAATGAAAAGCGTATGCTTCAGGAAGCGGTTGATGCTTTATTTGATAATAATAGACGAAAAACGGCTATTAGAAGTGGGTCTAGAAGGCCTCTTAAATCTCTTTCTGATATGTTAAGAGGAAAGACCGGTCGATTCCGTCAAAATTTATTAGGAAAACGTGTTGATTATTCTGCGCGTTCTGTCATTGTTGTCGGACCTGATTTAAATTTATCTGAATGTGGTATGCCTAAAAATATGGCGCTTGAATTATTCAAGCCGCATATGTTGCGAGAATTGATTGCTAGAGGTTATGCTCAGACTCCTAGAAGTGCTAAAATGATTGTTGAAAACCGCGAACCGGTTGTCTATAAGGTGCTAGAATACGTGGTGAAAGATCATCCTGTTCTTCTAAATCGTGCTCCAACGCTTCATCGTTTAGGTATACAGGCATTTCAACCTGTTTTGGTTGACGGAAAAGCTATTCAATTGCACCCATTAGTTTGTTCCGCATTTAATGCTGACTTTGATGGTGATCAGATGGCCGTACATTTACCTTTATCGATGGAAGCTCAAATGGAAGCAAGAATGTTAATGCTTTCAAGCCATAATATTCTTCATCCTGCAAATGGTCAACCCATTGCCGTTCCGTCGCAGGATATGGTTTTAGGATGTTACTATTTAACACTTCCTAAAAAAGATGCAAAAGGTCACGGAAAATCTTTTAGTTCTTTAGATGAAGTTAGAATTGCTTATGAAAATAATGCTGTTGATCTTCATGCTATCATTAATGTACGTCACAATGGTCAATGGTTTAAGAATACAACTGTAGGCCGTACAATTTTCAATGGAATTCTTCCTGAAGAAATGGATTATATTGATACGTTAGTTGATAAGAAAGTCTTGACAAAAATTGTAAATCAAACATATCTAATTGCCGGAAATTATAAGACGGTTATTTTCCTGGATAGTCTGAAAAGACTTGGGTTTGATATGGCAACTAAAAGTGGAAGTTCAATTGCTATAAGTGACGTTATTATTCCAGATACAAAAAATGTAATTTTAGACAAAGCCTCAAAAGAAGTGGATGACATTAAATTTAAATTTGATCGCCATGTGCTGACCGAAGGTGAAAGATATAATAAAGTTATTGATATTTGGACACATGCTACAAACAACGTTGCTGCCAGCATGATGAATGGTCTTGAGAATGATCGCGAAGGCTTTAATCCTGTATTTATGATGGCAGATTCTGGTGCACGTGGAAGTCAAGATCAAATCAAGCAGCTTGCTGGTATGCGTGGTTTAATGGCAAAGCCGCAAAAATCTATGAAAGGTGGCGTAGGTGAAATTATTGAATCACCTATTATGTCAAATTTCAAAGAAGGATTGTCGGTATTTGAATATTTTATCTCTACGCACGGTGCTCGTAAAGGTTTAGCTGATACAGCTTTAAAAACAGCTGATGCGGGTTATTTAACACGTAGATTAGTAGATGTTGCTCAAGATGTAGTTGTTTATGAAACAGATTGTGGAACCATTAACGGAATTGTGATTTCTGACCTGAAAGAAGGAGAAGAAATTATAGAGCCACTATCTGATAGAATCCTTGGCCGAACGATTCTAGACGACTTTATTGTAAAGGGTGAATCTGTTGTTAAGGCGGGTCAATTAATCACTGAAAATGAAGCCGAAATTATTAGCGAAAGCGGCGTAGAAAATGTAAGAATTCGATCCGTTTTATCATGTGACTCAAAGCGCGGTACGTGTGCAAAATGTTATGGTTGGGATTTATCGACTCATAAATTAGTGGATATTGGGACTGCGGTTGGCATTAGAGCAGCTCAAAGTATTGGTGAACCGGGTACTCAGCTTACGTTACGTACTTTCCATATTGGTGGTACAGCAACTCGTATTATTGAACAATCTGAAATGGTTTCTAAGCGAAAAGGCAATGTTACATTTACGGATGATTATGATTATGCTGATACAGTAGATGAAGATGGCACCAGTGTGCGCCGTTGTATGGTTAGACATGCAAAAATGTTTATCGTAAATAAGGATGGGGAAGAAATTTCTAAATTTAATGTTCCTTATGGTTCAACTATTTTTGTTAGCGAAGGCGATGCTGTAGAGCCGGGGGATACGTTAATTCAGTGGGATCCATATACAGATATCATACTAGCGCGTGAAACTGGATTTGTAAGCACAAAAGATTTTGTCGAAGGTGAAACATTCTCTGTTGAAGCTGTTGAAGGTGGAAAAAAGCAGATGGTCATTATCGAAGCAAGAGATCGTAAATTGAGCCCTCATATTGAAATTGTGGATAAAACTGGCAAAATATTAGCCGGTGGTACTATTCTTCCAGTGAAGGCATCTTTGGTTGTGACAGATGGTCAAAAAGTGCAGAGAGGGCAGTCGCTTGTTAAAATTCCAAAAGAAGTTGGAAAAACCCGTGACATTACAGGAGGATTGCCGCGAGTAGCCGAGTTATTTGAGTCTAGAAAGCCGTCAAATCCTGCTGTAATGACTGAGATTAATGGTATTGTAAAGTTCGGTGAAACAAGAAGAGGAATTAGAACAATTCTTGTTGAAAATTCCGATGGAGAAGTAAGAAAATATAAAATACCTTACGGGAAACATGTTATTGTGCATGAGGGTGACTTTATTAATGCTGGAACTCATTTATGTGAAGGTGCAATTTCACCTGATGATATTTTACACGTCATGGGACCTGCAACTGTTAGAGAATATTTAGTAAATGAAATTCAAGAGGTTTACAGACTTCAAGGTGTAAAGATTAATGATAAGCATATTGAAATCATTGTAAATCAAATGATGCTCAAAGTTAGTGTTTCAGATACGGGCGATACGCGTTTCTTAATTCAAGATCGAGTTAGTAAGAAAGATCTCTTTATTGAGAATGAGCGGATTGCTAATAATGTAATTGTTACAGACCCGGGTGAATCTGACTTAGAGGATGGATTTATGTTAGAAAAAACAGAATTCAATGATATTGTTAAAGAATTGAAATCTGATGGAAAGGTACCGCCAAAATACAGAAAAACAAAACCAGCGACATTTGAACCAATTTTAATGGGAATTACAAGAGCCTCGTTAAATACAGATAGCTTCATTTCAGCAGCATCTTTCCAAGAAACAACACGTGTCTTGACAAATGCGGCTACTGCTGGCCAAACTGATTATTTATTAGGACTAAAAGAAAACGTTGCAGTGGGTCGTTTAATACCTGCTGGAACTGGAACACCAGGGATAAAAGGAATCATGGTGAATGTATCAGATTCTGATCATGAAAGCCCTGAAAATGAAGTAGAAGATGCAGATGCATAAAAATGAAAAAAAGTGCGATCTGTTGTTGACTAAATTTCGTAATTATTCGTAACTTGATAGGCTTTGGATAAAGTGATATGCCGACAATAAACCAATTAATAAGAAAAGGCCGGAAGAAAGTTTCTAAAAAAACTTCAACTCCTGCATTAATGAGTAATCCTCAAAAACGTGGTGTATGCACTCGTGTGTATACAACTACACCTAAAAAGCCTAACTCAGCGCTTAGAAAAGTTGCTCGTGTTAGGTTGACCAATGGAATGGAAGTTACGGCTTACATTCCTGGCGAAGGACACAATCTTCAAGAGCACTCTATCGTGCTTCTGGAAGGGGGTCGTGTGAAAGATTTGCCAGGTGTTCGTTATCATGTTGTTCGTGGAGCGTTTGATACAGCAGGTGTTTCTGACAGGAGAACAAGTCGTTCTCGTTATGGCGCAAAAAAGCCAAAGAATTAATAGGATAAGAAATGAGAAGAAGAAGACCAGAGCGTAGAGAAATTTTACCGGATCCAATTTATAATGATTTATCCGTTGCGAAGTTCATGAACTATATCATGACGCGTGGTAAAAAAGGTATTGCTGAAAATATCTTTTATGGTGCAATGGATATCATTCAAAAGAAAACAAAAACCGAAGGTTTAAAAATATTTCAAAAAGCAATAGAAAATGTTTCACCTTCAGTTGAAGTGAAGTCTAGGCGAATCGGTGGTGCAACATATCAGGTGCCAATCGAAGTCCCTAGAAATAGAAAATTTTATTTAGCGTCACAATGGATAATTAAAGCCGCTCGTAGTAAGTCTGGTCGTCCAATGCCTGATAGTTTAGCTGGAGAATTGATTTCTGCCGCTAATAGCGAAGGTGGGGCGATTAAGAAAAAAGAAGATACGCATAGAATGGCTGAAGCAAATAAAGCTTTTGCGCATTTCAGATAGATCGGGAAGAAGAATTGAAGAAATCCAAATTAGAACATTTTCGTAATATTGGCATTATGGCGCACATTGATGCCGGTAAGACGACATTAACTGAACGTGTCTTATATTATACGGGCAAAACTCATCGTATCGGTGAAGTTCATGACGGCGCAGCTACTATGGACTGGATGGAGCAGGAGCAGGAACGTGGTATTACTATCACGTCTGCTGCAACTACATGCGAATGGGCTGACCACAGAATTAATATAATTGATACACCGGGACACGTTGATTTTACTGTCGAAGTTGAACGCTCTTTAAGGGTGCTTGACGGTTCAGTGGCAGTATTCTGCGCTGTCGGCGGAGTTGAGCCTCAAAGTGAAACTGTATGGCGACAAGCTGATAAATATGGTGTTCCTCGAATCGGGTTTGTCAATAAAATGGACCGCGTTGGCGCGGATTTTTTAAATGTTTTAGAAATGATTAAAGATCGATTAGGTGCAAATCCGCTTCCGCTGGTGTTGCCAATTGGAGCTGGTGAAATGTTCACTGGGATAATTGATCTGCTTTCTATGAAAGCAATTTTATATAATGAAACTTCTCTAGGTGCTCATTTTGAGATTGGTGCTATTCCTGCAGATATGCTTGAAGAAGCTGAAAAATGGCGTCATCACTTAATCGAAGAAACTGCCACATATGACGAACATTTGATGGAGAAATATTTAGAAGAAAAAGAAATCACTGTTGACGAGATAAAAAATGCTATCCGAAAAGGGTGTATTGATAATACTTTTGTGCCAACTCTATGTGGTTCGGCTTTTAAGAATAAGGGTGTTCAGCGTCTATTGGATGCTATAATTGATTTTTTACCATCTCCAGTTGACGTTGGGTCAATTTCTGGATTTGAACCTGGTGATACAGATGTTCAGTTGACTAGGAATCCTGATGATTCTGAACCATTCTCTGCTTTAGCGTTTAAAGTTATGACAGACCCTTATGTGGGGAGATTGACTTATATGCGGGTTTACTCTGGATCGCTTGATGCTGGGACTTATGTTTTTAACCCGAACACGAGTAAAAGAGAAAGAATTAGTAGAATTCTCCTTATGCATTCAAATAAGAGAGAAGAAAGAGATAACGTTTCTGCAGGAGAAATCGTTGCGGTTATTGGTCTGAAAAATGCTCAAACGGGCCATACCTTATGTGATGAAAAAAAGACGATTGTTCTTGAATCAATGGATTTTCCTGAGCCTGTAGTATCCGTTTCGGTTGAGCCAGTAAGTAAGGGTGATCAAGATGCCTTGTCAAAAGGTTTGGCGAAATTAGGCGAAGAAGACCCTACTTTTAAATTGTCTATAGACGAAGAGACAGGACAAACTATTATTGCTGGAATGGGAGAATTGCACTTAGAAATTCTCGTGGATCGTCTATTGCGTGAATTTAAAGTTGACGCCAATGTAGGGCGGCCTCAGGTTTCTTATCGAGAAGCTATAACTAAGGCAGTCGAGAATGTCGACGTGAAATTTGTTCGTCAGTCAGGTGGTAAAGGACAATATGGTCATGTTGTGATTAATGTTGAGCCAAATGAGGCTGGTAAAGGATATCATTTTGAGAATAAAATTGTAGGTGGTGTTATTCCAAGAGAATACATCCCATCAGTTGATAAAGGTATGAAAGAAGCTATTGCGAACGGTATAATAGCAGGCTATCCTTTAGAAGATGTTAGGGTAGAACTAGTATTCGGTTCGTATCATGATGTCGATTCATCGGAGATGGCTTTTAAAATTGCTGGATCAATGGCTATTCAAAAAGCTTGTAAAGAAGCAAATCCTAAATTGATGGAACCTATTATGAAGGTTGAAGTGATTGTTCCTGAAGAATACTTAGGCGATGTAATGGGTGATATTAATTCTCGTCGTGGCAAAGTTGAAGGTATGAATCAAAGAAAAGACGCTCATGTAATAAATGCAAATGTCCCTCTAAGTAGTATGTTTGGTTATGTGACTGATTTGCGATCAATTACTCAGGGTCGTGCGGTTTTCCATATGGAGTTTTCGCACTATAATCAAGTTCCTGCAAGCGTAGAGAAAGAAATTTTAGAAAAAGTACATGGGAAAGTTTCCTAAACGAATATTAAAGTAGGAGTTTAAAAATGGCAAAAGAGAAATTTGAGAGAACCAAACCTCACGTGAACATCGGAAC
>CAZGFQ010000046.1:0-15322 GCA_964525185.1 uncultured bacterium | reverse complement strand
AATGGACAGTAGTGCTAAAAAGTAGGTCTATAAAAGATGTCAAATGATTCGTTGTAAAACGAATCACATTATGATGAAGTACGCACTATTTTATCCATTTTTCGTCCTTTGGCTAATTCGTCCACCAATTTGTCCAAATATCTGACCTGTTGTGTAATTGGATTTTCAATATCTTCTACACGATATCCGCAAATAACGCCTGTAATAAGGTGTGCATTTGGGTTTAAGGTTGCTTCGTCGAAGAATATTTTGAATGAAATGTTATTTTCAATATGCTTTTTTAGCCTATTTTCATTAAAGCCGGTTAACCATTCAATCACTTCATGCAATTCTTCTTTGGTTCTCCCTTTTTTTTTCACTTTTGTTACATAATGTGGGTAAACCATAGCAAAGGTTAAGTTGGCTATTCGTTCATCATGTTTATGGGTTGTTGTCATGTATTAAGTATCATCACCCAATGCTTGAGATATATCCCAGATTAAATCATCGCTATTTTCAATTCCAATGGAGAGACGAATCAATTTTTCTGTTAAGCCTAATGCTTTCTTTTCATCAGAAGCAACATCGGCATGCGTCATAGTAAATGGATGTTGAGCCAATGATTCTGTACTGCCCAAACTCACAGCTAAATGGAATAATTTGAGTCGATTTAGAAATGCAAATGCTTCTTTTTCGCCTCCTTTAATATTAAAGGAAATCATAGCACCAGCACAAGAATATTGGCGATTGAAAATGTCATATTGTTGGGTTCCAGATTTTAAATGCCCTAAATAAAAGACTTTTTCAACATCTGGATGGTTTAATAAAAAGTCGGCAACTATTTTTGCATTTTTTGCCTGTGTTTCCATTCGTGGTTTTAATGTTTCTAAACTGCGCATAAGAAGCCAACCTGTCCACGGTCCTGCCATATTTCCTAAAAAGGTTCTTAATGCTTTTATTCTGCCCATTAATTCTTTTGAGCCTAAGCAAGCTCCTGCAATGACATCACTATGTCCACCAATATATTTTGTAGCAGAATATATAACTAAATCGGCTCCCAGTTGAAGGGGATGAGACCATAAAGGTCCCATATACGTATTATCCACAGCCAATACAGGTGAATGGGATTCCGTTTTAAACTGGTTGGCAATGGTGCGACACATGGCAATATCAATGATGGCATTTGTGGGGTTGGCAGGCGTTTCAATAAATATCAATTTCAGTCGATCGTGTGCACCTGATGCTTTTATTTTTTCAACGATTTCTTCTTGTGTGTGATCAGAATGAATGCCAACCGTATGAATACCAAAATCGGGTAAAATATGTTTAATAAAATGATCCGACCCACCGTACAATGGTTTACTATAGACCAATAAATCGCCCGGTCTAAGGAATTCTAAAAGGACCGTTGTAATGGCAGACATACCACTTTCAAAAACGGCACATTCTTCCGCTTTATCCCATAAGGTTAATCTATTTTCAAGAATTTCTAAATCCGGATTATTGAGACGACTATAAATAAGACCCAATTCTTCGTCGGGATTTTTATCACGTAATCCATAAGCGACTTCGAAAAAGGCTTTCCCTTCTTCAGCCGATTTAAATGAAAAAGTAGATGTTTGAAAAATAGGACATTTTACAGCCCCTTCAGACCATTCCGGATTATATCCGTAAGACATCATTAAAGATTCCGGTTTAAGATGACGATCAGTCATGGATGTTCCCCTTATTTAAACATGGATTATAGGTTTATTTCCTCTCAATAAATTCTGGTTCAAGATTGAATTCTTGTTCCATTTCAACAGCTATATTATGTAATAATTCCACCCGTTTTAAGTGGGGCATAAAAGCACTTTTCGCCGCCATTACAGTGAATTCCCTAAAGTCGTGTAACGAAAAACCAAATAAATTATTCGCCAGTTTAAATTCATCCGTTAGAGTGGTCCCGGACATAAGACGATTATCTGTACTTAACGAAACACGAATTCCTTGCTCATAATAGTATTTAATTGGATGATATTTGAGAGACCGAATGGATCGTGTTTGCCAATTGGATGTTAAGCAAATTTCCAACGGAATTCGGTGATCATTCACATATTGCATCAAATCTTTATCTTCTTTCAATCGTGTACCATGACCAATGCGGTGAGCGCCACAATAATGGATCGCTTGATGAATGGAAGATGGTCCAAATGCTTCGCCTGCATGAATCGTTGCATTAATATTATGATTTAAAATGAGATAAAATGCTTCCCGATGATCTTTGGCTGGATAATTTTCTTCTGCTCCAGCTAAATCAAAACCGATCACACCTTTATTTTTATATTGAACGGTGAGATCAGCTAATTTTAAAGACACTTCGGGCGAAATATTTCGAATGCCACAAACAATAATTCCAGATTGGACTCCAAATTCTTTTTCACCTTGTTTAAGTCCATCTCGAACTGCTTCTACTGATTCAGAAATGGTCATTCCATTTTCTGTGTGTAGAATGGGCGAATATCGGATTTCAATGTATTTTACATTTTCTTTGGCAACATCTTCAATGAGTTCAAAAGCAGTACGAGTCAAAGATTCCGGTGTTTGCATAACACTTAACGTATAATCAAATCGTTTTAGATAATCTTCCAAAGTACCTCGATTCGATCCTATCACAAGCATCTTTTCCAATTCATCCTTATTCATGGATGGGAGTTTAATATTATCTTTTTGCGCCAAATCAATCATGGTCGGCACACGAATACTGCCATCTAAATGGCAGTGAAGTTCAACTTTGGGTAATCGTTTTAATCTTTCTTTTGATATTATCATTTTATTTCTTTGTAACGGTGGAATAAATCCAATAAATCATGCCAAGGAATAAGATAGGTCCAAGGAGTGAAAAACCGGAAATGGTAGGCCACCAATCTTTTTGTTCTGTAATAAAAATAGGCACTGCAACCAAAATGCCCATCAAAGCTTCTCCGGTGATTAAACCACTGGAAAGAAGTAAACCTTTTTTCTCCATGGATGGAGTCGCACCTGCTTGTTTCCCAATATGATTTATCATTCCACCAATGAAAATGGGAACAGTTAATTCAATGGGTAAATAAATACCAACAGCTACGGCTAAAACAGGAACTCTAAAATCAGAGCCAAGCGCTTCTTGGCGTAAATCGATCAGAATAATAGCAATGCCAATAATGGCACCAAAGAAAACCATATTCCAGGGGAGATTTCCCGTAAATACGCCATCAGCCACCGATTTCATTAAAGTTGCTTGGGGAGCAGATAAAGTAGGAGATCCAATGGTATACGCTGTATGTAAAATATCTAATACAAGCCCAAGAACAATGGCTGCGCTAATGGTACCAATTAATTGCATGACTTGTTGCTTCCAAGGAGTTGCTCCCAAAATATGACCCGTTTTCAAATCTTGGAGATTATCACCACCAATGGCCGCCGCACAACAAACAACAGCTCCAACCATAATGGCAGCCGCTGCTCCGGTGCCGGTTCCTGTTCCGATTAAGCCTGCCAAAAGGAGAGATGCGAATAAAATTGTTGCTATTGTAACGCCGGATATGGGATTGTTGGATGATCCAACTACACCGGCCATATATGCAGCAACAGCAGAAAAGAGAAATCCAAATACCATCATAACAACGGCTAATAATGCCGCAATTCCCACAGAATCAATCATACCCACATACAAAAGAAAAACTGGAACCAATAAAACCAATAAAGCTGTCCCTACGTATTGAATGGGGAAGTCCCGTTCTGCCCGTGGAATAGATTCTCCATTGCCAGACTGTTTCATGGCATTTAAACTTGCTTGAATTCCCATCATGAGTGGTTTGGCTAATTTAATGAGAGACCAAATGCCACCCACAACCATAGCTCCAACACCTAAATATCGAATTTGGGAATTCCAAATAGTCCAGGCTGCTTCCATTGGATCGCCTTCAAATCCATAATAGGCAGAATAAATTGGGATAGCAAAAGCCCACGAAATAAGTCCACCAGCCACCACTAAAATTCCAATATTTCGTCCTACAATAAATCCAACTGAAATGAGAGCAGGAGATAGGTCAGTTCCAATGCCAAAAATAGAACCGCCAACTGTAACGGCTTTTTCCACAGCTGCACTCCACATAGAAAAGCCTTGGGATGCTAATTTCATTAAACCGCCGGCTAAGCTGGATAAACCAATAATTTTTAACCCATTTGCAGCTTCCGGTGAATCCCCGGATTTTGCTTCTTCACCGGCACGTAATACTTCTGCTGTGGCAACTCCTTCTGGATATTGTAATTTTGCTTCTACAATCAATGCCCGCCGGAGTGGAACGGTAAATAAAACACCAATGACTCCGCCGATTCCAGCTATTTTTGCTACTTCCCAATAATCAAAATTTTGCCAATAGCCTAATAAAATAAGAGCTGGTATTGTAAAGATGACACCTGCAGCTAATGATTCACCCGCAGATGCAGCTGTTTGCACAATATTATTTTCTAATATATTTGATTTCTTAAATAAGGACAAAATGCCCATAGAAATGACAGCCGCCGGAATCGAAGCTGAAACAGTCATGCCTGCGAATAAGCCCAGGTACGCATTGGCTCCTGCAAGTACCATTGATAATACAATACCAAGGATGACCGCTTTAAAGGTTATTTCGGGCAGTGGTTTATTTGTCATTTTATCTCCATAATTTGCCAAGGAAAGTAGACAATCCACTCCGAATACAGCAAGGAATCAAAGTTGAACGTAGAATTAGATGAAATAGTAATGAGTATTTTGTAATTTTGTATGTATTCGGGGTGCCGATTTGAAGCAGGTCAAACGGCTGAGAATAAACCCAAGAACCTGATCTAGATAATGCTAGCGTAGGAAAATATCATGAAAAACGCACTTCTTTGGATATCACTTTTATCCATTCTTTCTTCCCAATCAATTACAATTCATGGATCAATTACAGATAAAACATCAACTCACCCATTATCCAATGTAAATATTTCCAGTGAATCTGGTGGAACCATAACGGACCAAAAAGGAAAATTTTCAATTCAGGGTACAGAAGGTGATTCACTGACAATTTCACACATAGGATATAAAAAAGTTGATGTTATTGTTTTAGCAGATTTAGACATGTCAATTGAATTAATTCCATTATCACTGAAAGGGGATGAAATATTTGTGTATGCCGGCTTTTTACCGGAATCTTTAGAAAAAGCAACATCCAGTGTAACTGTATTGAATGCAAATGACATTAGGCAAAATAATGGTTTACATTTTCAAGATATAATTGGGAATGTACCAGGCTTAACATGGGCAGGCGGAACGTCTCGCCCTCGGTTTTTCCAAATTCGTGGATTGGGTGAAAGAAGCCAATATGCAGGGGAAGGTGCTCCCAATTATTCAGTTGGATTTATGATGGATGATATTGATTTGTCCGGGATTGGAATGGCGGGACTTCTTTTTGATTTATCCCAAATTGAAGTTTACAAAGGACCCCAATCATCCATTTATGGTCCCAATGCCATGGGCGGACTCATTAGTATGAGATCAGTTGATCCATTTGATTCTAAGGCAAATCGACTATTGTTTACAATAGGGTCTGATCAAATAACACGTGGTGGCATTGGGTTTGGAGGTGCATTATCCCCAAAACTAAATTATCGTCTTTCCTATACGGCTGGGAATGGTAATGGATTTAGAGAAAATGTTTACCAGCAATCACAAAATACAAATAGTCGAAAAGAAAATATGCTACGATTAAAAGTAGGCGTAAAACCCACAAAAAATATGGATGCTTTAATTACGGCTTTTAAGGCCAATCTTGATAATGGATATGATGTTTGGGCTCCAGATAATAATCTAGACTTAAAAACATATACAAATGCGAATGGAGCCGACAGTGTGGGCACTCAGGCATATTCAGTGAGATTTAATAGCCAACTCCCAATCAAAAATACAACATTTACTGCCATTCTTTCTCAATCAGAAAATGATTTACTCCATAGTTATGATGGCGATTGGGGAAATGATGATTATTGGTTAGAGAATCATGGTTTTGATCCAGATGAAGAAGGATGGCAATATGCCTTTTTTGATAAAACAAATCGGTCACGGACCACACACTCACGTGATTATCGATTTACAGCCGAATCAGACGATGCTAAATCTTCCATTGTTGTGGGAGTTTATTCTAAAGATTTAGAAGAGAATGATTCAGCAACAGGATATATTTTTGGGGGAGATGCAACCGCATTATTAAGTCAATTTAATATTGAAAATTCATCCATTTATACACAAGCAAATTATCATATAAATTCACAATTTCAATTTCGGATAAATGCAAGATCCGAGAGACAGAAAACATCTTATCTTGGAAATAGTATGAATGAATGGGTTTCTTTAGATACATTGAATATTTCAACATCATTTGAAAATCAATTTTTTGGTGGAAAAGTAAGTTTAGCTTATCGACCAAATCCAGAGTGGTATATTTGGTCATCCATTGCCAAAGGATATAAAGCGGGAGGAATTAATCAACATCCAGGATTATCACCGGAAAATAGACCGTTTGATCCTGAGTTTATAAATAATGTTGAATTAGGTTTTAGACATAAAACAATACAACATTCAATGAATTTTACACTGTTTTATGGGTTGATTGACCAAAAGCATGTTTCCATTTCGAAACAACAGTATGAAGGCGATCCTAATAGTTTTGTTTATTTCACATCCAATGCTTCAAGCGGATATACCCGCGGATTTGAATGGGCTTATACATTAAATATATCAGAAAAACTATCAGGGCATGCAAATATGAACTTATTGGATACATTTGTGGACGCATTCGAATTTGAATCGGCTGAAGGAGAATCTACCATGAGTGGAGGCAGATCTTTAGCTCATGCTCCAAATAAACAATTGTCCGTGGGATTCACATATAAAATGCCAAAAGGATATTTCTATGGATTTGATTATCAATATACATCTGAGTATTATTTTTCTGATAGTCACTCTGAAAAATCTGAAGCATATGGATTGTTAAATCTTCAAGCAGGATTGAAAAAAGATAAATGGACTATCACCGCATGGGTGAAAAATGTTTTGGATGTGCGTTATGCAACCCGTGGATTCTATTTTGGGTTAGAACCCCCCAATTATGAAGATACATTGTACCTTAGTTACGGGGACCCGAAACATTTTGGATTATCTTTAGTGACCGAATTCTAGGAATACAATTCTATAAGTTTTCGTGTTTTTACTGAAATAATTCTTACAGAATACCCATCTTTTATATTATAATCGACGGTATTTTCCCACATACTAAAGGTCATTAACTATGCAAGAACGGCGATATGAAATTCTCGGTATTTTAACCGTCGCCTTATCTATTTTTATATTCGCCAGCCTTGGTGGATATCATTCAGGTGAAGAACCGACAATTTCACCCTCAATACAAATAGAAAATCCAATGGGCATCATGGGCGTAGTAACCGCTTACCTTTTTATAAAAATTGGTATTGGTTATGCAGCATTTTTCATTCCATTTTTAGGGATTGCGTGGGGATGGCTTCTCTTTGGTCAAAAAGATTTAAAACTAATTACTCGGTTAACGTATTATACCATTGCTGGCGCAGTTCTTTTATCTTTTTCTCTCGGATTTATCGCAATTCTTCAATCGTCGTCTGGCAGTGAAAATATTAAATGGTCTGGATTGGTGGGTTGGAGTGTAGCAAAGTTTTTCACAGATTTTCTCGGAAATTTTGGTACATTTTTAGTATTATTATCAGGATGGCTTGTATTGTTAAGAAGCTATTTTTCATGGAGTTTTTATCTCCCATTTCAATCATTAGGCGAAAAATTTAATCAATGGCGTAATGAACGTTCATTGGTCAAAGATGAACAAGATAAAGAAGATGCGAAACGGAAGCATACGCAAGATCTTCTATCCAAAATTACTGAAAACAAAGAAGAAGAAATACCTACTGTTCCTGTTGAAGAAATCATTGAAAAACCCATACAGGATGAAAGTATTGAAAATGATAATGAGCAAACTAATGATGAAGCGTCTTCGTCAGAGAATGATGAATCTGAAATAGAGCCAGTTTTAGATGATATTCCTGAATCTGTTGAAATAGATGAAGCAGGTAAAGTCGATACAATACAGACTGAAGATGAATCACCCGAATCCATTAATGTAGGTGAAATGACGACGGAAGAAGAAGTATTAATTGATGAAATAGAAGAGCGCCAAATGCCAAAAAGGGAATATCAATTACCTACATCTGATATATTGACAGATCCAGTGAATATATCGGATTCTATGTCCAGAGATGAGTTAGTTGCTCGTGCAAATTTCCTAACAGAATCATTGGCCACTTTTGGTGTTGTTGGTAAAGTGGTTAACGTACATCCGGGACCTATTATTACATTATTTGAAGTTGAACCAGCCGAAGGTGTAAGGGTAAACAAATTTGTTGCTCTTGCCGACGATTTAGCTCGAGTAATGGAAGCAAGTCGAGTAAGGGTTATTGCGCCAATTCCAGGAAAATCGTCTGTTGGAATTGAAATTCCAAATCGAAATCCAGCAACAGTCTATTTTAAGTCTGTCATCAATTCGCAAAAGTTTGCTGATGCTGAATCGAAGTTAACAATTGCAGTTGGTAAAACCACATCTGGGGAGATAGCAACACTCAATCTTGCGAAAATGCCCCATTTACTGATAGCGGGAACAACCGGTTCGGGGAAATCAGTCTGTATAAATACAATTATTTGCAGCTTTTTATATAATGCTTCTCCTGACGAATTAAAATTTGTCATGATTGATCCGAAGAAAGTAGAAATGACGCTCTATAAGCAGCTTGAAGGGTATCATTTACTAAAGATGGAGGATATTCCTGAACCTATCGTTACATCGACTGAAAATTCAATTTTAGCCCTAAGAGCACTCGAAAAAGAGATGGATAGACGATATAATGTGCTTGCGGAAGCTGTTGTTCGAAATATTGATGAATACAATGATAAAATGCGGAAAAATGGTGAAGACATTATGCCGTATATTGTTCTTGTTGTAGACGAACTTGCTGATTTAATGATGATGAGTGCTAAAGATGTTGAAGCACCTATTGCTAGGTTAGCGCAATTATCTCGTGCAGTTGGCATACATTTAGTTATTGCAACTCAAAGACCTTCTGTGGATGTTATTACTGGTGTTATTAAGGCAAATTTCCCAGCAAGAATTGCATTCCAAGTTGCAAGTAAAATTGATTCACGGACTATTATTGATCAACCAGGAGCTGAAAAATTAATTGGTCGCGGTGATATGCTTCATCTAGGGTTAGGGTCGTCTGATGTGATTCGATTGCATAATGCATTTGTCACGTTGGATGAAATTGAAGCATTAATGAAACACATTACAGAACAACCGAAAAGTGAAGATATTATGTTACCTACGGTAAGAGAAGCAACAGTCCAAGATTTCTCTGGAACGGGAGGTACGGATGAATTATACGAAGACGCAGTTGCTTTAGTTGTTACGCATCAGCAGGGGTCAATTTCATTATTGCAACGTAGATTGAAAGTTGGATATTCTAGAGCAGCTCGATTGATTGATGAAATGGAGCAAGGAGGAATCGTTGGTCCATTTACAGGGAGTAAAGCGAGGGAAGTATTAGTTGATGAAACATATTTGGAAAGTATGAGAACCTTGTAGGTTATCTTTGAATAAATCTTTTTTTTTATTTTTTTCTTTACATATTTTATTGATGGGTGGAGAGTTGGATGCTCTTACGTCTTTTAAGAAATTATTTACTATAGGGAATATGGTTGAAATGCCAATTGATTTTACACAGAAAATGGAAAATGAAACTTTTATGACGCATGGTCTATTTACTTACTACAATACTGATCAATTTAAATATACATCTCATGATCAATCTATTTATGTTAATCAAGATACGGTATGGACTCAAAATCATCAAACACATCAAATTATCATAGATCAACTTATGCACGGTGAATTCACCTTTTTTAATATTTTATCGGGGCAGTTTGATGGGGTTGATTTTAACTCTCCAATCCTTGAAAAAGGTCTATTTAAGTATGGCTTTTTTATCACTAACTGGGATGTAAAGGGTGAGCTGATTCTGTATGGGAATGGACATCCAAAAACAATTTCAATACTTGGAGATGAAAATCAATCTATGTCAATTTCTGTCGGGGCGATACAATACCCTTCTAATGGATCATTTAATGTGTCTTTTTCTGGTGCGTGGGAAGTAATTGATTTACGTGAATAAATTCTTTAAAATTTTCATTAGCCTTATTATATCCGGAGTTGGAATATATTTTGCTTTTAAGGGTGAACATTTTGGTGTCCTTTGGATGCAAATTATGGAAACAAAATTGATTCCATTTACCAATGCAGTTTTATTGTTGATATATGGTGTATATGTCCGGGCTAAAAGGTGGCAATATATTTTAGACCCTATTGAAAAGATAGATGATCATACTTTATTTGCTTCAACCATGGTTGGATATTTTGGAAATGGTGTATTATTTTTTCGTTTAGGTGAATTATTGCGTGGTTATAGCTTATCATCAAAAACATCTCTCAGTGTTTCTCAAGCATTTGGTACCGTATTACTAGAGCGTGTATTAGATATTATTAGTGTTATGGCGGTCATTATAGCTATTTCACCTTGGTATCCATATGAAGACCCTATTTTTAGATCGGCTGTAATTGCGATGGTTGTTATTTCAATTTCAGCAGGTATCTTTTTATTCTTAAGTCAGCGATTTTATTGGATTGAAAAATTTAGTCGTTTCAAATATTTTCAAAAAGGCTTAGGGAAACTTGTATTTCAAATTATGGAAAAAATCTTTGATGGCATGACACTTTTAAGAGAAACAAAACATGGTTTTATTATTGTTTTTTATAGCTTGTTTCTCTGGATTATATACTATTTAACAACGATGTTTTTACTTGAAAGTGTTGGGGTTGATATCGGCTTAATTGGACCAGGAGTTATACTAATCGCTGGAAGTATAGGTATAGCCATCCCGGCATTACCAGGTTCCGCTGGAACTTATGACGCTATCATAAAGTTCGCTCTTATTACATTATTTTCAATCACAAGTGAGAAAGCACTTACTTATGCTCTTGTTTCTCACGCGGCAACCTTTTTCCCGCTTGTCATTATTGGGATGATTTATTTTATTTTTGGATCAGTACGTATTAAAGATATTAAAAAGGGGGACTGATTCAAGTGTCTAGTAATCCCCTAAAGGTGGGTGTTTTGTTGGGTGGACATTCAGAAGAAAGAGACGTATCTCTTCAAACAGGAAAAGCTGTCATTCGTGCATGTGAATCATTAGGATATACAACTATCCCAATTGAAATAGAATCATCTTTAAAGCCGTTTATAACTACCTTAAAAAAAGTGGATATCGTTTTTATTGCTCTCCATGGCGGAAGTGGAGAAAATGGACATATCCAACAGGAACTCGAGAATATAAACATCCCTTATACCGGTTCAAACCCAATGAGTTCATCTCTCTGTATGGATAAAAATTTATCAAAACAGTTAGCTAAATCTATCGGAGTCCAAACAGCAGATTGGATGAATATTATATCCAAAAATGAAATACGTGATTTTATAGATTTACCCTATGTTGTCAAACCGAATGATCAAGGGAGTACTGTTGGGCTATCCATTGTTCATAATAAGTCTGAAATGGATGATGCGTTAGATTTAGCATTTCAGTATGGTGAAAATATCATGATTGAAACGTATATTGATGGGCGAGAGCTTACCGTTGCAATTATTGATGGTAAACCAATGCCAATTGTGGAAATAAAGCCATCGCATGAAATCTATGATTACGAATGTAAATATACAGAAGGATTAAGCACATATGAATGTCCTGCAGATTTGCCGGCTGAATTAACATTGAAAATTCAAAAAGATTCTATCCGACTATTTAATGCTTTTAGGTGCAAAGGCTATGGCCGAGTGGATTATTTGCTAGATGATAGTGGACATTATTTCTTTTTAGAAATGAATACGTTACCGGGTATGACAAATACAAGCTTAGTGCCAAAAGCGGTAGCATCGAATGGTGGTTCTTTTGAAAATTTAATCCAACAAATAATTGAAATAACACTCAACTAATATTATGTTACACTTTTACAATTCATTATCTAGAAAAAAAGAATCCTTTAATCCAATTAAGCCCGGATCTGTATCTCTGTATACATGTGGCCCAACTGTTTATGACGAAGCTCATATTGGCAATTTTCGCACATTTATGTTTGAAGATCTATTAAAACGAGTTTTAATATTAAGTGGACTTAAAGTTAAGCATGTCATGAATATTACCGATGTGGACGATAAAACAATAAAACGTGCTTCAGAACAAAGTAAATCTTTAAGTGAATTAACAGAAGAATATACCCAACGATTCTACCATGATTTAGAATGGTTAAAAATAATTCCTGCAGATGAATATCCACTAGCAACGCGTCACGTTGACGGAATGATAAATATGATTGAAGCATTGATTGATAAAGGTCATGCATATACGGACAAGGATGGGTCTGTCTATTTTAAAGTTGACTCCTTTCAGAATTATGGACAATTATCGCATTTAGTTTTTGATGATCAGCAGTCTGCAAGTCGAATTGTTTCCGACGAATATTCAAAAGAAACAGCTCAAGATTTTGCACTCTGGAAAGGATGGAAGCCAGAAGATGGCGATGTCTATTGGGATGCACCTTGGGGAAAAGGTAGACCTGGATGGCATATTGAATGTTCATCCATGAGTGTCGAATATTTAGGAGAACATTTCGATATTCATTGTGGCGGAGTGGATAATATGTTTCCGCACCATGAAAATGAAATAGCTCAGAGTCAATGCGCATCTGGAAAACCATTTGTGAATACATGGCTTCATTCAGAGCATTTGATGGTTGAAGGCGGGAAAATGAGTAAATCCGAAGGGAATTTTTATACCATAAATGAATTGAAGTCCCAAGGATTTACCCCTGAAAACATTAGATATCAATTATTGAGTGGTCATTATAGAACAAAAATAAATTTTTCGTTAGCCAAAAAGCAAGAAGGGGAAAAAGTTGTTAAGCGTTTGGGCGATTTTAAAGCAAGATTATTGGCAGAACAAAGTCAAGATTTTGAAAATAAAAAGTTTCCTGAAGAATATATAATATTTAAAGAAAAATTATTTTTAGATTTAGACACACCCAATGCTTTAGCTGTGTTTTTTGATTATATGCGAAAAATAAATACAAAAATGGATAGCGGATTGATAAATAATGATGAAATATGTTCATCATTATTATTTGTTGAAAAATTCAATTATATTTTTGGAATTATCCCAGACAGTGACATTATACCTGCAGAAATTAAATCGCTCGTAGAAGATAGAGAAACTGCAAGATTAGAGAAGGATTGGGCATTAGCAGATGAAATTCGTTCGCAAATAGATTCCCTTGGGTGGGAAATCAAAGATACGATATCTGGCACCAATTTAAGCAAAAAGTAGTTTTTAAATTGAAGTAAATATCCGTATTGAATTGCTCGAATTAATGTATTTTATAAAAAACTTATAAAAAATGTAAATAACCATTGAAATCAAATTCTTTTCTGTCATAAATTTGAAGGCTGTACTGCGATGTACTTTATGTGCATGTGCTGATTTTGCCACCATAGCTCAGTTGGTAGAGCGCCTCACTTGTAATGAGGATGTCGCGGGTTCGAATCCTGCTGGTGGCTCCAAAAGCTTTAAAAAGCTGCAAGGATGTAGGACGTTTTTTTGAAAATAAATTTAGGGGAGATGCCCGAGCGGCCAAAGGGAGCAGACTGTAAATCTGCCGGCGTATGCCTTCGGAGGTTCGAATCCTTCTCTCCCCACAAGGCTTTGCGAGTGTAGTTCAATGGTAGAACCCCAGCCTTCCAAGCTGGTGATGTCGGTTCGATCCCGATCACTCGCTCAAGAAATAGGTTGTGCCTGCGTAGCTCAGTCGGTAGAGCACTTCCTTGGTAAGGAAGAGGTCACCGGTTCAAGTCCGGTCGTAGGCTCTTGACAAAGTAAGATAAAAATTAATTAAGTTGGAGAAATAAAAATGGCAAAAGAGAAATTTGAGAGAACCAAACCTCACGTGAACATCGGAACGATTGGTCACGTGGATCATGGTAAAACAACATTGACAGCGGCAATAACATTGACGCAGTCTTCTAAGGGAATGAGTGAAGTTCGTTCATTTGATAGTATTGATAATGCACCTGAAGAGCGTGAACGTGGAATTACAATCCAAACAGCTCACGTAGAGTATGAGACAGCTAATCGTCATTATGCTCACGTTGACTGTCCGGGTCACGCAGACTATATTAAAAATATGATTACAGGTGCCGCCCAAATGGATGGTGCTATTTTGGTCGTAAGTGCAGCAGATGGGCCAATGCCTCAGACGCGTGAGCATGTATTGTTAGCGCGTCAGGTGAATGTGCCAAGCATGGTTGTATTTATGAATAAAACAGATCAAGTAGATGATCCAGAGTTGATTGAACTCGTAGAAATGGAATTGCGTGATCTTTTAAGTGAGTATGACTTCCCGGGAGATGATACTCCAATTGTGAAGGGAAGTGCATTGACAGCATTGAATGCACCAGATGATGAAGTAGCTACCCAATGTATAGCAGAATTAATGGAAGCATGTGATACATGGATTCCAGAACCAAAGAGAGATGTAGATCGTCCTTTCTTGATGCCTGTTGAAGATGTATTCTCCATTACAGGTCGTGGTACAGTAGGAACAGGTCGTATTGAACGTGGTATTGTTCATGTAGGTGATGAAATTGAAATCATTGGAATGGGCGAAACGCGTAAAACAACCGTTACAGGTGTTGAAATGTTCCGTAAGTTGCTTGATGAAGGTCGTGCGGGTGATAATGCTGGTTTACTGCTTCGTGGTGTAGATAAAGAAGATTTGGGTCGCGGGATGGTATTAGCAGTTCCGGGCAGTATTACACCTCATACAAAGTTTAAAGCAAGTGTTTATGTATTGAAGAAAGATGAAGGCGGTCGTCATACACCGTTTTTTAATGGGTATCGTCCACAGTTTTACTTCCGTACAACAGATGTGACAGGTGTGGCAACATTACCTTCAGGTACAGAAATGGTTATGCCTGGTGATAATGTTGAATTAGAAATTGAATTGATTACTCCGATTGCGATGGACAAAGAGCTTCGTTTTGCCATTCGTGAAGGTGGTCATACAGTTGGTGCCGGTGTCGTCACTGACATTGTTGAATAAGGAATAGTCTTATGGCT
>CAZGFQ010000045.1:0-15497 GCA_964525185.1 uncultured bacterium | reverse complement strand
CACATCTCCCGTTGGCAGCTTTCGTCCGAATGCATATGGATTATTTGATATGGCAGGAAATGTGTCTGAATGGTGTCAAGATTGGTATAAAGATGATTATTATAAGGCATCAGAAGTAGAAAATCCTCAGGGGCCAAAAACCGGAACAACAAAAGTTACTCGCGGAGGTCATTGGTATAGTTGGCATAAAGGATTACGCGTATATAATCGAGGCGACAATCCGCCGGATGTAGAACAGCGGCAAAATGTCCAGGGGTTTCGATGCGTGAAAGATATATCAAAAAACTTTTAAAATTTTAACAAACACGTATCAATAGCGCTTCTAATCTGTTAACTGTCATAATAAATTCCCCGACACTATTTAGGGAATCATGAAAAAATTACTCATTATATTATTCAGCATCACCACCGGCTTATTGGCTGTTGATGACATACAAGGCGATCTCGCCTTTCGTATGGTTAAAGATCGCTTAGAAGGAAAAAATGTACCATTAGACTTTATTGAAAAAGCTTTTTCTAATAGTCTTATAACAACTCATCAAGAAATTCCAGATCGTTTTGCTCGTCCATGGGAAAAGAAAACATGGGAGCAATATCGGAAATTATTTGTAAAAGAATCTCGAATTGTTGCCGGCGCCAAATTCTATAATGAAAATAAAGCGTTATTTAACCGCGTAACAGAACGCTTTAATATTGATCCATTTATTATATGTAGTATAGCAGGAATAGAAAGTAATTATGGAACACATCATAAAGGATTTACCGTTTTTAATTCTCTCTATACCCAAATCCACACCATGCCCAAGCGAGCCAAGTGGGCATCAAAAGAATTAGCATCATATATTGATTATTGCTACAAAGACCATGTAGACCCTCACTCCATTGAGGGCTCTTATGCGGGCGCATTTGGGTTTGGTCAATTTATTCCATCCAGTTTTGTGGCCTATTCTGTAGACTTTGATGAAGATGGTGTTCGTCGTCCATATGATTGGCCAGATGTGTTGGGCAGTATTGCAAATTATTTGGTTCGTCATGGATATAAAAAAAATAGTAATGATTATTCTAAAACAGGAAGCATATATAAATCTATTCGAGCGTATAATCATTCAGACAATTATGTAATGGCCGTTATAGAACTTTCAGCTGAAATTAAAAAACGCGTCAATGAGACAGAAAGCGAAACAGATTGAACCCACCAAAACGCAAGTCTCTATCTGACTATCAACAAGCAGTCGGCTTAAAATACCAACTTTATAACTCAATATTTCTTACACTTCCCTTAGGTGGTATTAAAGATATTGGTGTTCTTATACCAATTTTAACAGACGTATGCCGGGAAAAATTATCCAAAGGCGAATCACCAAAACAGATTGTAGAAACGTTTATAAGCGAACAGTTTAAAAATAAAAGTGAAGACGACCCGATTGATTTTTTATTCCGTATTATTCAGTTTATAGAACGACAAGTTGTTCTTATTGACGCCTTAGAAGATGCAACGTTCGAAGAATTAAATAACCTTGACGGCGACGGGTCTGTTACAGATTTATTATCCAGAATAAACAGGGAAAATAAAAAGGACAAACTTGAAAATAGTTTAAGCCAATTTTCTATTCGCCCCGTTTTAACCGCTCACCCAACACAATTTTATCCGGGCCGGGTATTAGCGATTATTACAGATTTAACCGATGCAATTGCTAACAACGATATTGATTTAATTCACACTTATTTAATGCAGTTAGGTATGACGCCCTTCTTTAAAAAGAAAAAACCATCGCCCTACGATGAAGCGATAAACTTAACGTGGTATTTACAAAATATCTTTTATCATTCTGCTGGGAATATTGCCACATCCCTTAGAAAACATTTATCAAAAGAACCGGGCTCCATTCAATCAATCCAACTCGGGTTTTGGCCTGGCGGGGATCGAGATGGCAACCCCTATGTGAATACAACAATTACATTAGATGTAGCTCGCCGACTGAAAGAAACAATTCTAAAATGTTATTATACAGATATTCGTAAAATTCGTCGTCGTATTTCCTTTTCAGGTGTGTATGAACATTTACTCAAGATTGAACAAAAAATCTTAAAATGTATTCGGGGACACGATACATGGTCTGCGGCGGAATTATTAGATGAATTGTATTCTGTTTTGAATGATATAAAGAAAAACCACAATAGTGTATTTAAAGACATTATAGAAGATTTTATTGATAGAGTCTCTCTATTTGGTTTTCATTTTGCAACGCTAGATTTTCGTCAAGACAGTAGCATCATTAAAGAAACGCTAAATTACTTGTTACCAGAAACAGAAGACAAAACCGCTACAGCCGAAATGCTCTTTTCGCATGAATTGATTAACAATTTATCTCAAGTTTCAGACGATCGAATTGACGATACGCTTCAATCGTTTCAAACCATGAAACAGATTCAAAAATCAAACGGAGAAAAAGGAAGTCATCGCTATATAATTTCGAATTGCCAAAGCGACAAAGATGTGGCAAGCGTATTCTTTATTGCAAAACAAACTGCATTTCAAAATGGACTAATACCTGTTGATTTTATTCCATTGTTTGAAACAATTAACGATTTAAATAATGCCGAACAAATTATGGCATCTCTTTTGAGTAATAAAGATTACTTAAACCACTTATCACAACGAGCAAATAAGCAAATTGTTATGTTAGGGTTTTCCGACGGTACAAAAGATGGTGGCTATTTAAGCGCTAATTGGAATATGTATAAAGTAAGGAAACAACTATCACACCTTTCTGAACAATTAGGAATACACATTGTATTCTTTGATGGCCGAGGTGGCCCCCCAGCTCGTGGTGGTGGAAATACACACAATTATTACGCATCGCTCGGATCAAAAATTGCATCCACCGAAATTCAACTCACCATACAAGGACAAACGATTTCGAGCAAATTCGGAACAAAAGAATCTGCAAAACTAAACCTAGAACAATTATTAACAGCCGGGTTGGAAAACCTTCTTTTTGAAGACCAACACAAACAACTTACAAGCGAAAATTACGCCCTGTTAGAACACATGAGTTCAACAGCTTTAAAGACATATACAAAATTAAAAGACCATCCATTATTTACATCTTTCTTAGTCGATATGTCTCCTTTAACATATTATAGTCGAACCAATATTGGATCTCGCCCAGACAAAAGAAACGAATCTAGCGAAGTAAAATTTCAACAATTAAGAGCTATCCCTTTTGTGGGCGCATGGTCTCAAATAAAACAAAATATCCCCGGTTTTTACGGACTAGGAACAGCTCTAAAAGAAATGGAAGAAGCGGGGAAATTAAAAGATGTAATTCGATTGTATTCAGAATCTCGATTTTTTCGCGCACTCATTGGAAATTCCATGCAAAGTATGTGTAAAACGTATTTCCCCTTGACGGACTATATGAAGCATGATCCCACTTATGGAAAATTTTGGTTAACACTAAAAGAAGAATATGATTTAACGGAACGATTAATTTTAAAAGTTTCTGGCCAAAAAGAATTACTTGAAAACAATCAAAACATCAAAGAGTCTATTGCCCTAAGAGAAGAAACGGTGTTACCGCTACTGGTGATTCAACAATATGCCCTTATGATGTTAAGAGAAAATGATCTATCAAAAGATCAAACGAATATATTGGAAAAAATGATTGTTCGTTCTTTATTTGGGAATATTAATGCATCTAGAAATTCGGCTTAAAGTCTAATTTCGATTTATCTTTATTAAGATATAATAGGATTAAAACTTTATTAGAATTTGTGTTTTTATTATTAATTAAGTAAAATAGACAGTTAGACAGTTAGACAGTTTTTTGCTTGTTAGGGCGAGGAAAAACTGCTCAATTTACAAATAAACGAGAAGAGAGAATTCCATGAAATACGCACAGTATTGTCTTATATTCATATTTTTTATTCAAGTTGCTTTTTCAGCGGGAGCAAAAGATAACCCCAGAAGAAAACAACAGAGTAGAAAAACCGAAATTCCTGTAGAAAGGATGAGAAAAAATCACTCTGATGACACAGATACACCAAAAGTATCACAAACCCGAAAAGGCGATCGTGTATCAAAAGTACAACAAATTAAAGACGGTGTTATTTCAATTCAGGATGTATTTACAATTGAAACACCCCAGACTCGTTCTGTAACAAACTTTACTGAATATACTGTTTGCTCTGTTGGGTGTGATTATGATGATGTTATGACAGCAATCGAAAGTGTTCCTGATTCATCAACTGTATTTATTTCTGAGCCCGGCACGTATTATGTGTCTGGTATACAATTAGAAGAGAAATCAATTTGGCTTCGTGGATTAAGTCCGGAAGAAACCATTTTGACGGGCCAGAATCCAGATGAGCTAGACTCGAATATTGTCTATTTCGAAAAAACAGATTATGCTGACTGGACTCTTGAAGAAAACCAAGACAGGATTAAAAATGATATTTGGATCACGCGAGGCGATAATCAGCCCATCTTTAATGCTGCCGTAGAAGGGTATAATGAAACAGATACCGATCTTACCCCTACAAATACATTATGGGCTCAGGGCAGGACTGCGGATGTGGACTCGTCTGACTATGAAACTTTCATACCTATGACAGAATCTTGCCCGCCCTGTATTCTGGGCCTTCCTTTATCTCTGCAAACTTTAAGCTCAACTTATGAGATACCTGATAGTGTTGTCTATTTTGAGAAAGAAAATTATGCTGATTGGACTCTTGAAGAAAATCAGGACAGAGTTGCTGATAGCGTTTGGATCACTCGAGGCGATAATCAGCCCATCTTTAATGCTGCTGTAGAAGGGTATAATGAAACAGATACCGATCTTACCCCTACAAATACATTATGGGCTCAGGGCAGGACTGCGGATGTGGACTCATCTGATTATGAAACGTTCAAACCCATGACAGGTAATTGTCCGCCCTGTATTCTAAATGAAGTATTATCATTAAAGCTGCCAGGAGCAGGGCCAGATAGCGTTGATGTATTCTTTGATATTGTTTTCACAAAGTGGACCCAAGATGGTAATGGCGGCGGTTTTGCTTACTATCGTGGCGAACCTGGAGCCTATTTACCAATTGATGCACCGGTAGAAGCTGATTTCTTTGATGTTGTTTTTACACAATGGACCCAAGATGGTAATGGTGGTGGATTCGCTTATTATAGAGGAGAGCCAGGAGTGTCTCTACCGTCGTCTGCTGCAATGTTTACAGTAATTGACCCAACCAATAATGGAGAATATGCATATTTTAAATTATCAGATTTAACCATTTCAGATGGGGTTGGGTCAGGTGAAGTAGCTGGAGGTATTGATGTTGATCCTGATACATGGACATCAGAAACAGGTCCTACTTTTGAATTGGACAATATTGTGGCCAATCATCATTCAGGTGGTTTTTTTAGTTCTAGAACGGGCGGATACGGTATTAATTTTTATGTTACAAATTCAAATTTTGAATATAATGAAAAAGATGATGATGGGGGTGTTGTTTACTTAGAAAATGGAGAATTGAATATAAATAATTCTGAATTTTCTAATAATACATCTAACGATGATGGGGGTGTTGTTTACTTAGAAAATGGAGAATTGAATATAAATAATTCTGAATTTTCTAATAATACATCTAACGATGATGGGGGTGTTATATATAATTATTCTGCCGAAGTCATGATTCTTAATAGCGCCTTTACGCACAACATATCAGGAGATGACGGGGGCGCTATAAACAATGAAAATGGTGATTTATACGTTGGGGGCTCTCAATTCATAGAAAATGAAAGTCCTTACGGAGGCGCTATATATATGGATTACGGCCATGATTTAGCCACCCTTAACACTTCATTTGAAAATAATAACGCAACATCATCTGGAGGCGCCATATACATTGAAGAAAGAGCAGATGGGTATTTTTATCAATCACATTTTCTTGAAAATGATTCTAGAATCGATGGCGGCGCTCTTTATATTGAAAATTATGATGATGATTTTGAAATTTCAGTAGAATTTCATTCTTCATCTTTTGTAGAAAATACAGCCGATGGAGATGGTGGAGCCATTTTTTCATATGATGATTATGATGGCCGTATAAAAATATATTCATCTGTGTTTGATGGCAATTCATCGGAAGGTGATGGAGGCGCAATTTATATTGATGATGATGGGGAGCTTTGGATAGAAAACTCATCATTTGTTCGGAATTCAGCCGGGGATGATGGAGGTGCTATTTATAATGATGATGCAGATACTCCTGGCGTAATAATGATTAATACAACAGTCGCTTATAATAGCGCTTCAGACGAAGGTGGTGCCATTATAAATGATGATTATTTGTTTTTATATAACTGTACAGTGGCATTTAATGAAGCTGGGTATGATTATGGAGGGATTGACGATGTAGACGATATGAGTTCCACAGTTATTGCTCAAAACACTGTTACTGGAGACGATTATTACTATCCCGATATAGAAGATGCTTACATTGGTGAAAGTAATATTATTGGAAATATTGGAGAAGGGTCAATATATTTAAGGAATGAAGATGAATACGGTAGCTCCTGGGTTGGTAACCCCGATTCATTAGGGTATATCGATTCAGTTGCAATTGCAAACGGCGTGGTTGTTTATTATACGCCTATTAACGCTCAACTTGCGTTTGTTAATGATGAACCATTACCTCACTTGATTCCTTATCCCGGCAGTTTAACTATTGATAATGGAATAGACTGGTATAACTGGGAAGATGAAGATGTAACAGTTAATTATGATATGCTTGGAAGACCACGAAACTGGCCTTATAATTCAGATATTGGCGCAATTGAGCGCACACCAGGAGATCCCCATGAAGATCAAATAGCACCCGGAACAATTGATGATTTAACGGGGACACCCTCTATTGAAGGTGGCATCCAACTATCATGGACAGCTGCTGGTTCTGATGGAAATATAGGAACAGCGGCGGAATATATGATTTATTACAGCGCTAATACATTTGAAGATGCTAGCGAATCTACTGTAACGGGAATCAACCCAGAAATGAACCCAAGTCAGTCTGGTACAAATGAATATTTTCTATTAGATGGGCTTGATTATGGATCTGGTTATTATATTCGCATAATCACATTGGATGAAATTGGTCAACTTTCAGACCTATCCAATGAAATTGTTGTTGAAACTTTAAACGCACCGAGCATGACTGTTTCTACGACAGGTGCATCGATTACCCTTCCTGCGGAATCAGAAGGTACACGTCAATTAACCCTGGGGAATGATGGCCAAAGTCTTTTAGAGTGGAGCGCAACAATTATCACAGATGATACTTCATCCGTAAGAAGTTCAAGCCCCGTGTTTGGTTCAGGAACACTTAGTGGTCTTGAAAAAAGCGCATCAGATTATGTGAGCCACCTTAAACCTGAAAACCTATTTTCAGATGAGTCTGTTCCTCTCGACCTACATACGGAAAACGTATTATCCAGCCGAACGAACGCCAATTCTTTAGAGAACATTCTTTCGATGTTTGAAAAAAACCATCAAAACATTATTGATCTAGTGCCATATCCGTGGGTTATTGAAGATGGCGTAAGCGGAGATAATATTGGTGATGGTGGAAATGATATGTATGATGGTGGAAATTTTTTAAGTACAGACAACGAACAAAACCCGCTTTTATACTCAGACAGTATTATTATTGCCAGCAGTCATTTGGGAGCAACAGGTCAGTATTTTACGCGCAAATATGATGAATTGTTTGTTTTCGCGGCTGATCTAGATTCTGTTAATGATTTTTATATTACGGGTAACCTCGGCGCAGATGGAAGTGGAAGTGTTGACGGTATTATTGTTGAAGAGAGCGGGTATACTGGATTTGTTAAGCGTGTATATAATGCTGGCGATCCATCCATTAATCATATGGTAATTATTCCAAATACAGATGGAGCCAGCCATGATTTTTCAACAGATACAAACGATGATTATCATCATATTGGCGGTTTAATAAATGTTACACAACTATATTATATATTGTATGCCAGCAGTGGCGGGACGTTAGTTGATGATGAAACAACATTAAGTATTATGAATGCTATGATTGATATTATTGATCCAACATGGTTGCATCTTTCAAAAAGCCAAGGTGAAATCCTTCCTGGCGAAACACAATCAATCGATATATTATTTAATACAACGGAGTTAGCGGATACAAGCTTAACGGGATTAATTACTTTAACGAGTAACGACCCCAGTGCAGCGGAAATATCTATTGATATAAGTATGGTTGTTTCTAGTGAAAATCAACCTCCAGTATTATACACAACTCAATTACCTGCAGCTTTAGAAGATGAGCCCTATTCGTTCCAGCTTATAGGGGAAGACCCTAATGGAGACGCTATTGCATTCTCATTATCAGGCGCTCCCGATTGGATGGTAATTTCAGAAAGCGGTGAAGTAACCGGGACGCCAAATAATGAACATGTAGGGATTCTTGATGAATTTATCATTACTCTTACAACCGGAACTGAAGGTGTTGATTTTACCGCATCTATTGCTGTAAATAATTCCAATGATGCTCCATCGGTTGCGGCTGGTTTTGAGCCAGTCATTGTAGATGAAGATGATGAACCCTTAGAAATAGATTTGTCTCTCGTTTTTAACGACGATGATGTAGCGATAGGAATGGACTCGTTGGCCTATTTTGTCGACGGGTTTATAACTTTTAAAAAACAAAATAATGCAGATTGGACGCTAGAAGAAAACCAAGATCGCGTAAACGAAAGTGTATGGATAACGAGAAAAAACAATCAATCTATATTCAATATTATGCGAGAAGATGGTTATTCTCAAGCAGATGGTAGCCCTCAAGGCACGGAGTGGTCTCTTGGTTACGCAAACCAGTCAAACGAACTTGTGTTGGAACCATTTATACCCGCAGTAAGCAATTCTCCACAAGACGCAATTGGAAAACCGTTAGTCTTGCATACTATAGATGATGGCCATTATTATAATATGATGATTCATCAATGGACAGGCGGAAACAATGGCGGAGGGCTTGCTTGGACACGTTCTAGCGTAGAAAATAACGACACGCCAATTGCAACGCCTGAATTAAGTGGTTCAAACTTATTGCTTCACTTTCACCCAAATGCACACGGCGAGGCGTCATTTGTCATTTTTGTTCAAGATTCGGATGGTTTGCTTGCATCAGATACACTGAATATTACAATTAATCCAGTGAATGATAATCCTGATGATGTTGTGTTGTTGAGCCCCGAAAATGGTTCTACAGTTTCTACCCTAAGTCCGACTCTTTCTTGGGAAGAACCAGATGATTTGGAAACCCCAGGAAGGTCTCGTGTGAGCGAAGAAAATGAAACAAACAATTCGCTTACCAATCAAACAAGATCAAACTCACGGTATATAACGAGTTATAATGTGTATTTAGATATGGATTCACTCTTTACAGCTGGCGATATTTATGAAGGTATTTCAACCACTAGTTTTACTCCGCCAGAATTAATAGAAGATGCATTATATTACTGGAAAATTGAAGCAGTAGATAACGATGGAGCTATTTCAACATCTTCAATATGGTCCTTTATTGTTAATGAAGGAAATACTCCTCCCACATCTTTTAATGCAATTTCACCTGGAGTTGGTATTGTTTTAAATACACAATCAGTGACGTTTGAATGGTCAGAAAGTGTTGATTTAGATCCAAATGATATGGTTATGTATGGATTAACTGTGGATTCTGATACAGTTAACTATCATTTTGATACAGATACAACTTCATTTATTATTTCAGACCTTCCCGATAATAGAGTATATCACTGGGATGTAATGGCGTATGATAATTATGGTGAAAACATTCAAAATGAAGAAGGAAATATGATGTTTGTCATAAATGTAGAAAATGATGCGCCCACATCTCCTGTTTTGGTGGCACCATTAAATGCAAGTATTCAAACAGATTTAACGCCAAACTTTCATTGGACAAGATCGTCAGACCCTGACCCTATGGACCATGTTGGGTATTCAATGAATTGGTGGGTTGTAGGCAGCACAGAGTCTCAGTCTGTTAATATTGACAGCAATGGCGTAACACTAGAAGTAAACATCATGGATAATTCCGGGTATGGATGGGTGGTTAATTCAATGGATATGAATGGGGCTGAAGCACATTCAGATACAGCACATTTTTATACAGATGCTTTTCCTGAGCCTCCTTTAAACTTTTCTACAATAGCCCCAGAGAATAGCGCTGAAGGTATTGACGCCGAAGTAGAGTTTATCTGGAACAGAACAAATGACCCCGATCCTTTAGATGAGATACATTATCAACTTGTCTATGCTACAGATTGGGAAGACAGCACTTCTTACGTTTTCAGTGAAATTGTTCAAGATACATCCTTAATAATTTCAATGGAAGATAATGCATTATATTATTGGGGAGTAATTGCTCGGGACAATGATGGATTTATGGTTGGGAGTAATAATAATACTCCAAACACAATGGTGATTGGTACGTTGGGGATTGATGACCAATTGTTACCAGACGCTTTTGCATTACACCAAAATTATCCAAACCCATTTAACCCAACAACAATGATCCATTATGATGTGCCAGAACCTGCTCAAGTTAAAATTATGGTATTTGATGTTTTAGGTAGAAAAATATCCGTCTTGATTAATGAACATCAAAATCCCGGCTTTAAGTCAATTTTTTGGGATGGTAAAGATGAATTCGGTTCTCCTGTGAGCGCTGGAATGTATTTTTATCATATTCAAGCAGGTTCATTTAATCAAACAAGAAAAATGGTTTTATTGAAATAGTCAATTTTTTACAATTAATTTAGAGAAAAGGCATTATTGACGTTTGCCTTTTCTCTATTAATTGGACAAAAAAACAGTTAATTAAATTTAAGTAAAAAATAAAAGACCTTTAAAAAGGTAATTAATTGCTCCTTATTTGGAAACATTAATGCGTCTAGAAATTCTGCTTAAAAGCAATTAGTTTCTTCATATGAAACGAAGAAACTTTATTAAAACAGGGATTATAAGCACAGCGGCACTCAGCTTTACGCCAACAACACTATTAAAAAGCCAAAATTGTCCATTAACTCAAAACGATATATTGGGACCCTACTGGACAGAAAACCACCCAAACCGAACTCTTTTGGCAAACGCGGATGAACCAGGAACGCGCATTTTTATATCTGGCACCGTAAAAACCAACGACTGTGAAACACCTATTGAAAATGCAATTGTAGATGTGTGGCACGCAAACGACAATGGGTGTTATACTCTATTTATGGAATGCGACACAGGAAATACAGATGATGACCCATATAATTTACGCGGTCAAATGCTTACGAATGAAAATGGAGAATATGCCTTTGAAACAATTTGGCCGGGGTATTATGCCGGTCGTCCTAAACATTTTCATTATAAAATTACAACACCCGGCGGTCGCGAACTTATAACACAATGTTATTTTGAAGGAGATTCTCAAATTGACTCACAGTGGGAAGAAGATCGCCAAGGTCTTATTATTCCTTTAGATGAAAGCGGAAATAATTTGTATGGCCTTTTTGATATTGTTATGGATGAAGAGCCAACTCAAGTTGGAACGCAAAATGAAAAAACATATCTTCCAGAAAAACCAATTTTATATTCAGCAGACCCAAACCCGTTTAATCATTCTACACAAATAAAGTTCAGCGTCTCAGACCCAGGGCATATGAGTGTTGGCATTTATGATGTTTCGGGGAAATGGGTAACTAGCATTTTAGAAAACCAAATATCGCCAGGATTTCATACATTTAATTGGAACGGAATTGACACACTTGGAAATCCTGTTTCATCTGGGGCTTATTTAATTGTAATGAAATTCGGATCACATACAATTTCAAAAAAAATATCTCTTTTGAAATAATCCAACAATGAAACGAAGAGACTTTATCCGCACAAGCCTTTTAGCTACAGCAGGATTAACTCTTATTTCATGCGAAGATAATGAACTTATTATTGACGACACCCCAGGACGACTGACAAAAACGAATAATCCAAAAAATATCATAATTATTGGAGCAGGAATTTCAGGACTTGTGGCTGGGTTTGAATTAAAACGCGCAGGACATAATATAACCATTTTAGAAGCACGAGACAGAATTGGTGGTCGCGTTTTTACAGTGAGAGAACCATTTGGTGATGGGTTATTTGCTGAAGCAGGCGCGGCTCGAATACCATACAATCATGATATTACTCTTGGATATATTGAATATTTCAATCTTTCATTAAGCCCTTTTTATCCAGAAGGTGGCAACTACACCCAATTATTAGATGGTGAAAAATCCTATATTGAACCGGATGTGTTTTTAGAAGATAAGCCTTGGTCCACATCTGTTAAACATAAAGAATATTCCAAAATTGAATTTGGAAACGATCAACTTCCAGAAGCATTTTATGAGACATTGATTGATCATGTACGCCTATCAGAGCCGGCTAATTCAGTCGAGCACATTAACGATGGTGTTCGCGTGGTAACAGATAATGGAACAACTTATTCGGGCGATAAAGTTATATGTACCCTTCCATTACCCGTATTAGATAAGGTGTCTTTTTCTCCGTCGCTATCATCCCAAAAACAAGAAGCAATAAATGGGGGTTATACATATAATACAGCTACACGCATTATGTTTTCATCTCCAACCAGATTTTGGAAAAATGAAGGTCAAAACGGATTTGGAAAAACAGATTGGCCAGAAGAAATATGGCATCCAAGCTGGGACAAAGAAAATGAAGCAGGTATTTTATTATCATATCTTCGAAGAGAAAAAGCCATTGAAGCAGACGCTCTTAATGATGCGGTCAAAAATATTCAAATTTTAAATCGATGGGAAAACGTTTTCACCGGTGTACATAATAATTTAACCCACACCTATACACACTCATGGGCAAAAGAAGAATGGTCTAAAGCTGGATGGCCAGCACCCACAGAGGAAGAGGAAGAAGCGCTTGGTTCCTCGCTAGGTTTAGCAGAAGGACATATACATTTTGCCGGTGAACATACCACAGAATACCATGGCTGGATGCAAGGAGCGCTCCTGTCTGGTATTCGAGCCGCCAATGAAATCAATGACGGCGCAATGACGTAACGAGATTAAGTGTTTTTTTATTTAAAGTTGAACGTCTAAGGTTAGCGGTTTTCCACCACGAAGAACTTTAACTGTAATTTTTTGTCCTTTTTTTAATTCGCCCATTCTTCCCATATATTCTCGGATATTTAATAATTTTTTACCGTCGATTTCAATCAAAATATCGCCCTTTTTCATTCCCGCCTTCCCGGCAGGGCCGTCTTTGGAGCTTACACCCTCAATCGCCATTCCCTCATCTGTTCCACTCCCACCATAAGCGGGAATAATCCCAAGCGTAACGCCGCCAGTTCGTCTTCTTTTTGGCGGTTCTTTAGGCCCCGCTTCTGTAAAAAGTGGTCTCTCATTCAATCTGTTTAAATTCATAGTAATATCATACACAAAATTCAAAATATCCTTTTCTCCTTTTGAATTAATCAAATCCCAATCATCTTCCGGAAGGTGGTATTGATGATGGAAACCAGAAAAGAAAAAGAGAACAGGAATATCGTTTACATAAAAACTCGCATGATCGCTAGGGCCATATCCCGAATAAGATTTTCCAATGGACATTTCTAAATCACGCGACAAACTATCAATCAATGGCTCAAAAAAGGGCGACGTTCCAATAGCGCCCACATTCAGCGTTGAATCATCTAATCGACCTATCATATCAAGGTTTAACATAGCAACAATATTTTCTTTTTGAACGGTTGGATTATCAATAAAATGTTTTGACCCTAATAAACCTTTTTCTTCAGCATCAAACCCAATAAAAAGAACACTTCTTTTTAATTTATTCCGATTAGCAAAAAGTTTTTGACTTAACTCCAATACGCCAGAGACACCGGACGCATTATCATCGGCCCCATTATGTACCGCAACTGTATCCTTATTTCTTGAGCCGGTATGTGGTCCACCCATTCCAAGATGATCAAAATGGGCGCCTAATACAATATATTCATCTCTTAAATCTCTGTCTCGTCCTCGAATCAGACCTACAACATTCCCACCACGAATCGATTTTTCTTTTAAATTAATATGTGCGCTTAATTCAATATTATTCATTTCAAATTGAACAGATTTTAACGATGTATCCATTTTTTCTTGAATAGATGAAATAGATTGCCCGTGAGGCCTAAAGAGCTGGTTTGCCATTTCGTTGGAAATATGGACAGCAGGAATACTTCCTTTAGATTGGCTTGAAGCATATCCAAAGTCAACAAGGCTTGTATCTGTCGACTGGGAAACAAAAATAATTCCACCAGCACCTTGGTCGCGAGCAACCATCATTTTTTTATTTAAAGAAGCATGAGCGGCATATATGGAATGGGGATGAATTTGTTCTGGCCCACCACGCATAACAACAACCCATTTGCCATTTACGTCTAAACTGGAATAATCATTCCACTTTTTTTCGTCACTCATTTGAAAACCGTATCCTGCAAATACAGCCTTCGCTGAAAAATCGCCATTTCCAGAAAAGTTGAGAGGGTTAAAATCAACGCCCAAAATCAATTCTGCCCCATCGACAGAAAGAGATGTATTTTCTCCAACTTCAACACCATCAGCAATATCAAAAGGCTGAACATAAGATCCATTATCTCCAGCGGGCCTTACCCCAAAAGAGCGCCACGTATTAGCAATATAAGAAATAACATCTTTAGATTCTCTGGTACCTGGGTATCGCCCCTTCATATTATCTTCTGAAAGGTAAATAATATGATCTAATATTTCTTCTTCAGTGATTTCTGAACTGTTTCCAACGGTAAGCCCAGAACTGTTTTGTAAAAACAACCCATATCCCAGAACGACCAAAACGGCCATCGCAATTAATGTTTTTTTCTTTTCATTCATAAGATGTTCCAAATGTTAATAATGTAATAGATTTAATGTATTAAGAGTTACATAATCTACAAAGAACCATATGGAAAAAGAAAAAAACATCAAAATTAGCGTAAAGCCTAAGTATCACCCGGAAAGGTCGAACACACACAAAGGTGAATACTTTTTCTCATATCACATTACCATAACAAATATAGGAAAAACACCGGCGCGACTTATGAGCCGTTATTGGCATATAACCGATGGAAAAGGACGAGTTGAAGAAGTGCGTGGCCCAGGTGTCGTTGGGGAACAACCACAATTACGGCAAGGGGAACAATTTGGCTATACCAGCTTTTGTCCGCTACCAACACCTTTTGGTGTAATGAAAGGTGCTTTTACAATGGAGGACGATAAGGGCAATTCTTTTGATGTTCCTATTTCACCATTCCAGTTAGCCACTCCGGAAATATTAAATTAGGGTCATGACTAGTTTAGCGGGTTATTTCGAAAGTTTTCGAGTAATATTTGG
>CAZGFQ010000044.1:13475-16066 GCA_964525185.1 uncultured bacterium | reverse complement strand
ATTAATCCAGCATCTGAAATCGTATGGTGAGGAGATCTAAATGGGCGAACACCAATTAATCCTATGCCATTGGGCATCACACCTGCAACAGAATGTATTTTGGTTGTTTCAAGTGCTTCTTGGAGTGTTAAATCGGGTAAAATGGTGGGCAATCTTTTGGAAAGCATTGTTTTACCACTTCCAGGAGGCCCAACCATGATTACATTATGACCACCAGCAGCTGCCACTTCTAGAGCACGCTTGACTTGCTCCTGCCCTTTTACATCGGAAAAATCCAACGCTTGTTTCTTTTGTTGATTAAAATAGGTGGTTAAATCAATGGATTGAATATCTTTTTCCATTTGGCCATTTAAAATATCAATCACTTCAGATAAAGAATCCGCTCCAGCGACTTTTACACCATCAACCACACTGGCTTCTTGGGCATTTTCTGTAGGAAGGATTAATCCTTTTATCCCTTTTTCCTTAGCACAGATTGCGACCGGTAGTGCACCTTTAATTGGTCTTAAGGTTCCATCTAACGCTAATTCTCCCAATAAAAGCAATTTATCTAAATAAGTGAGTGCTATATCACCTGTCGCAGCTAATAAGCCCACAGCAATAGGCAAATCAAACGCAGACCCTTCTTTTCGAATATCCGCAGGTGCAAGATTTACGGTAATATGTTTCATGGGAAATGAATAGCCTGTATTTCGTATGGCAGCCATGACGCGCTCTTTACTCTCTCGTACAGCTCCTTCCGGTAATCCAACCGTAATAAATTTGGGTAATTTAGATCCTGTTAGATGGCACTCTACTTCTACGACGTACGCATCAATACCAAGAATAGCACTGCTGAGTACTTTCGCAAGCATTAGAAACAACCACGGAAGGAATCAAATGCGAAATAAGGAATAATAATATATATAATTGAATCTCGAATGAGGTAAAAAAGAGTAAAGGCAAATAACACCTTAAAACCTTTCTTTTTAAATAAATATTTAAAACCGCCTTCGCGATATAATTCAAGCCAAGACTGTATAAAGTCCGGTTTATAAAATGACATAATTATTGATTACCAGGTTTAATCTTTCCGTATTTAAGGTTTTCATATTTTTCCCATAACGTTTCACCGGACGCCTGCTGGAAACGATAAGCAAATTCCAATGCTTCATAAAATGGTTTATTCGCAAATTCCCCGTGTGAGTAATATTCATCGATCCACTTAACGAACTGCTTTAAGTCTATTGATTCAAGTTTATCAAATATTCCATACACTAATTCTGCTCGATTATCATAATACCATTTAGAAACGCCACCATAGCCTACTTCAACTTTTAATTGAGTATCTGTTTCATATACTTGTACCAAATAAGAAAATAGAAACATTTCTTTTTCTTCCGTTGTCAAAGCTTTCCAATAGGCGACAGCTGGTGATAATGGTGGATCATCCACCTGTGCCTGAACTCCAACGAATAAGATGAAGAATAATAGAAAAAATCTTTTCATGCTAATACCTTTCTTAAGATTGTCTTAATTGCGAAGATAAACTTGCCCTAAACATACATCTTTCAATGAATTTGAACAATATGTGTTTCAAGCCTTTGGAGCAATCCAATCTCCATGATCCTTTATTAATCGTATCAATGAATCAACCGCACTTTCAGCGGGAATATTTGATTGCACTTTCTCTTGGCCTTTATAAAGTGATATTTTCCCCTTTCCCGTACCAACATACCCGTAATCAGCGTCAGCCATTTCCCCAGGTCCATTCACGATACATCCCATGATACCAATTTTAACCCCTTTAAGATGAGACGTTCTTTTCCGAATATCAGCGGTAACAGTTTGCAAGTCAAATAACGTTCTTCCACATGATGGACATGAAATATATTCAGTTTTTGAAATTCGAACGCGTGCAGCTTGAAGTAGACCAAATAAAGTCTGATTAATATGCTTTATTCGCTCATCGCCCACCGTCATAATACCATCTCCAAATCCATCAATCAAAAGCCCACCAAAATCAGTAGCCACATAACATTGTAATTCATCTTCTGTGAATCGAGTTGTATCCATTGCGAATATTAGGGGCATCTGAAGATTATTATTCATCAATAGGATACCCAGTTCTCGAAGTTTCATCATTATGTGGTCAGATAAACTTTGAATGACGAGAACAATTGGAATAGATAGATGTGCTAATTCAGAAAAATCAAAATCTGAGTTTATCTTCAAGAAATTTATGTCAGGATGAAATGCATTTTTTAAGTCTGAAAATGAGTTAAACATTGGGTAACTACTTCCATGACTTTGAGCTATTTTCTCATCATGAATTATTCCTATTGTATCCGGCAAATTCATTGAAATAGGTTGCTTCCCTACATATAAATAATCTGGAGCTGTGTCTGACAATGCCCATTTATCATCAGCAGAATGATAATGGAGACCGATTTGGCTTAATGTTTCATGGGTAATGGATTGAAATTGCGATAAATCTGATATAACAACAGGGTCATGTGTTCCACCAATATTTAATACAGGGTTTGATGTTCTCCGCTGATGAAAAAACGGATCATATGGAAGCTTAATATGTGTAGGATCATCATCTTTAG
>CAZGFQ010000044.1:0-13375 GCA_964525185.1 uncultured bacterium | reverse complement strand
GAGTAGGATTGATCCGTATATTCAATTGTTTTGAATTGCTTTGTATCCGCATAATTCCCGGGATTTATTCTAACCTTTTCCACTATTTCCGCAGCAACTAAAGCAGCGTTGGGTGTATAATGAATATCGGCAACCAACGGTGTTGAATATCCTAAATCTCTAATTCCCTTTTTAATATATTTCAAATTTTCTGCATCTTTAATGCTTGGGGCAGTGAGTCTTACTAATTCTGCACCCGCTTCAATCATACGAATAGATTGTGCAATGGAGCCTTCAGTATCCATCGTATCCGTTGTGGTCATGGATTGAATTCGAATGGGATTCGAACCACCAATACCAACGGAACCCACATTGACTTCCTGTGTTTCAAAACGTGAATAATGAAACATATTATTGCAATACTTTTTCATGTTACCGAGTAAATGGTTCGTCTATATACGTGTTTGCATAGCTCATAGATGCAGAGAAATTATTCAATTCTATACATGTGTTATAAAAAGAAATCGCATCTTTTCGATTATTTTGTAAATCATATATTTTTCCAACATGACACAATGCATTTCCTAAAATGATATCTAATTCTGCATCATAATTTTCAATAACCATTAAAGCATACTCTAAGGATGCATCCAAATCGCCGAATTCATACTCAAATAAGGACTTTTCATACAATGCATAGGGTTTATACCATAATAATTGTCTTGGGGTCAGCATTGCTTCCATTTTCTCATTTTTAGAAAAGAAATATATAGCTTCATTTTCGTTTCCCGTTCGAATCAAACTTTCCAAGTGCAAAAGATAAAAATAATAATTATTGGGAAATGCTTCTACCAAATCAGTCGTATGTTTCAAAGCCCAAGACGGTTGATCTTCAACCCATAAGTATAAAAATGATAAAATGCCTTTTGCTTCAATCCAGGCCCACGCACTTTCTTCGGCAGCTTCTTCCATTTTGCTTAAGCCGGCTGATATTGATGGATTGAGTCCATACACATCAATAAGCCACTGAATGAACCTTGAACTAATGCCCCCATAATATTCTACAATTCCAAATGGCAGTAATGCATCTTTTAATTCTGGATCTTGTTTGTAAGCATCCTCAATGAGCGAAAAACCACTATAAGCTCTAATGAGAGTTTGTATCCAATCTTTTTTTCCTAAACTTATTCTGGCAGATAATCCTTTTGCTGATCCAAAATATAATTGATAAATAGAATCGTCCGGATGACGGTCAATCATCGATTCGTAAATAGGAATAACTTTGGACAGACATACTTCTAATGTATCTGTACTTGATTCTGTAGATAATAGTGCTTGAGCTTTTAACCATTTAGCTGCAGCCCAAACCAAAGGTGCTCCTGGGTTATCTGGATATGTATCTTTTACAAGTGTTGTATACCGAATAGCTGTGTCATAATCATAATTATACATCGCTTGGACACCTAGCTTTAGTGTATCATCGCCTGAATAGGGTTGACTGAATACAAGGCCACTTACTGACAATGTAAGTAGAAGAATTACTTTGGACATAGTTATAAATTAAAGTGCTGTCAGCGTGAGCTTAATACAAGCCAACTTTTGGCTTCATTATTTTCTGGATCTATTTCCAATGTACGTTGCCAAGAAGCTTTTGCCAACTGTTTTTCATTCATTTTCCAATAGGTAACACCCATACCTAAATATCCATTTGCATCATTTGGGCGTAATTCCAGCACTTCTTGAAAGGCGGATAATGATTCTTTATACATTTTTTTTTCACGATAATATTTCCCCAATGTTGCCATTGCACCCGGTAACCATTCGTGGGAATTCGTATTAACGGATAATGCATTTTGGAAAGAGCGTCTGCCAAGTGCAGGATTACCAAGTCGGTTATTTTCTACCGCTAATACATAATAGGTTTGAGGTAATAAATTTCGAACGAGTGCGTTATTTGGAGCATAGGCTAATAAATCTTCCCACGCGGCTGCAGCTCTCCCCCATTCTTTTGCATTAAAATAACTTAATCCTTGCATATATCGAGCATCTTGATTTTCAGGATTTACATAGACAACATCACTATAGGATAAGGCTGCATACACATATTTCCCTTGTTCAAAATATAAATTTGCAAGTGCTTCATGGGATTCTTTTTCTTTTGCATTTAATTTAATAGAACGTTGATAGTTAGATTTTGCTTCTTCCATATTCCCCATCTTTTCATATGCTTTTCCGGCTAGAAAAACAAAACCATTATTGGTCGGGAATTTCTCCTGAGCATCTTGAGCTAAGTGCAACGCTTCAGCAAAATTGCCTTGATTAATTTTATCTCGAATAATATTTAATTTATTTGCAGGACCGTCGGGGTTTTTTTGTGATGATTTTAATAAAACACCTTTACTAAATGCACGTTCTTCTTGTGTTCGGCCAAATAGAGACATGGTTTCAATAGTCGCCTTATGATTCGCATCCAAATCTAGAGCTTCATCGAAGGACCATTGTGCTTTTTGGTATTCACCTATGGTTGCATATAATGCACCAAGAAAATAATGGGCGTCTGGGTTTTGAGGATAACGAGCAATTTGAGTCATATAAACATCTTTAGCACTTTCGAAGTCACGATTTGATTCATAATGCAATCCTAGTCTCCGCTGTACTTGAATATTGTTTGGGTTGCGATGTGCTTCTAATTCATAATCTTTTGTACTGAAAAATGGACGTGATTCTATGGCAACAACTTTCTTTTTCGTATCATCCGTGTATAGATAGCGAGTTGCTCGTGCTAATTCTTTATTGCTTGCCTCTAATTGTCCAGTTAAAGAATATAATTCATCCGCCATTGCAACCGTATTTAAACTATTTGTTGGTTTAGGTGCGGACTTTTTCTTTGTAGATGATTTCTTTTTAGATGGTCGTTTTTTCTTTTTAGAAGACTTTTTCTTCTTTATACCAGATGTTTTTTTCTTCTTTGATGATTTCTTTTTAGAAGAAGATTTCTTCTTTTTCTTCGACTGAGCTAAAATTATGGATGTATTTCCAGTCGTGTCTGGAATAGGCACAATTCCCAGAAGTAGAAGACTAATTAGTATTCTAGATATGAATTTTAGGATAGAATGTTTCATCGGGTTACAATGGAATTTACTAAAAGCCAAGAAAATCCCAAGAATTTATTTAGGGAGCTTTAAAACGGTGTATTCACTTAACACAAGATCATCCACGTGTCCTGAAAGACCAGAATTTTCATCATAAAAATGCATATGGGAGTTTGTGGTGTGGTGCGTAAATACGGCATGATGTTTTGTGGAATAGAATCCTAAAATTTTAGCTTCAATCTTTTCATCTGTTTGATTCCAGGATTTATTCATATGATCATCATGGGTTCCTTCTAAACCGGGATCACTAATTATGTGCCATTTTACTGTGTTAAATATTCCTTCCAATTTAAAGGGAAATGGTTCTTCAGCATTTATCCCTTTTCCCTGGGCCATTTGATAAATATAATCATCCAAGGATGTTTCGATTTGTTTTCCGTTAAAGGGGATTTCAATCCAATCTTTAACGGTTGCTGTTACGAGCAAAAGTGCGTTTTCATTTTTCGGATCATTTGAAACAGTTGCAGGACCACCCTTATCAGCGCGTGTTAGGATTGTTTTAGAATCCCAAAGCAGGATTTCGCCATCTAATCCTTCGAGTGCACCAACACCATATATATGTTCATCTTTGACAACATCAGCAAGGTCCACAATACCGTCTCTTGCTCCACCATGCATAATATTGCGTAATGCACCGTATATTTGAATATTGGTGTCTGTTTGTTTCGTTTCGCATCCCATCATTATGAGTCCACTTAAAAGTAGCATTTTCTTTATCATTACTCGTCTTTCCTATCTTTAAAAAGTTAGATATTAACAGCTATCGCAACATACATTTGGATTTCGTGCTTTTTCAAAAGCTTCTTTTCCTTCTCGAAACGAAAGACCTGCAATCATGAGAGATCCAATCGCATCAATTTTACCAATGTTAAATAGCTCATATCCTAGACTGGAAATTAATAATACTGCTGATAATTGCATACAAGCTCTTGTGCAATTTGCATCTGCGAGAATGGCGCTAGAATTCAATGCTTTTCCCACGATTCTTTTTTCTCTTACAAGCCACCACATAACACCAATGGACAAACCGGAAATGATGATACCCCAAAATGTTGTTTCTGGATGAGCGTTAATCCAAAGATTATATATGGATGAAATAACTAAGCCTGCTGTGAGAAGATAAAACGCAAAACCAGTTATTTTCAAAGCTCGCTTTTCAAAATCATCTTGTTGCTCATTTCCATTTTGTTGAATCCGTAAAACCATGTGCCAGATTCCTATTCCAGAAATCACTTCAACAAATGAATCTAGCCCAAATCCAAATAAAGCTAATGTTTCATCTTCTAGCCCGAAATAGACAGCAGCGACTCCTTCTATAATGTTATAAGAAACGGTTATGATTGCCAAGATTATGGCAAATTTTAAACTGGATTCATTTGAGTTCATAAACCAGGAATATTCATAATGATTTTGAAAATATTAACCTGTCGTTTTTTCTTCAAATAGTATTTCACTAATAGGTGTTTCACTATATAGTGAAAAAAAGAAAAATATTATTTCCCCTTTATTTCATCTGCTTCATTTGAATATAATCGCCACTCGCTTCTAACTTTACAGTAACAGTGACATCATTCCTATTTCGCCAAAACCAGCCATGATATCCATCAAATTCAGCTATGAGTTCACCTTTATCGGAATGGGTATTTCTCCCCTTTTTATAAGTTGTTGATTTTTGGGTTCCTTTATATCCGTCACCATGCAAATTATAATTTAGAGTTCCATTCTCGGTTGTCCATTTATATTTTGTAACTGTTCCCTTTTTCATCTCTAACTTTATCTCGATTGCTTCATCTGGTTGAATTTGCACGGCCATTCGATCATGACTTTCAATCAAATTGATTGCTGGTTCGTTCTGTTCTTCCAGAATTGCTTCACTTATAATGATATCATTGATCGCTTCTTGTTTAAGACTTGTTTTTATATCCCCCATTTTCTTTAAACCTAACGCATGTCCTACGCCTGTAGGATCCACGCCATATTCTGCCGGTAAAATAATAAGCACTAATAAAAAAGTTGCCACGACAAAAGCAATAATGGTTGATTTTATTAATTGTGAAGAAGAAGGTAAATCATTTTTAGATGGTTGATGTGAATTAAACATAATGTCTCCTTTAATTAAAATTGCCTATTGTAAATATTTCAGCCATTGATTAATGCAGATTTACACAGATAAAATTATTGTTAGAAAAATAGTTATCGTAAATAAAGTTTGTAATTCTGACATCAAATATTTCTCAAACTTTTATTAAAGTATTTCTGTGTGCTCTTGGCTAATGTATTTATAAAATTAAGAATTAAAATATCCAAATAATTGGATTCCAGTTAAAATAAAACCACACGCCATTAAAATGACATTTGCTCTATAAGCGTGAGAAATGAAATTTCCTTTTTTCCTCCAATAACTCATTAAAATGAGAATGGTGGATAAGGCTAATAATTGTCCTATTTCCACACCAATATTAAATGCAATTAAATTGGCAAATAGTCCATTCACATCTAATTCAAATTCAATGATTTTTGCCGCCAATCCAAATCCATGAAATAGCCCAAATATTAATGTAGAAATTTTGGTGTCCGGCTGAAACCCAAACCATAGTTGAAATGCGCCCAAATTATCTAATGCTTTATAGACGACAGATAATCCGATTATTGCATCAATGAGAAAAGCGTTTATATGAATATCAGCAAAAACGCCCAACAATAGTGTGGAAGAATGTCCAACAGCAAATAGACTGACATAAATACCAATATCTTTCAATTTATAAAGAAAGAAAATGACACCAACTAAAAAGAGCAAATGATCGTATCCCGTAACCATGTGCTTTGCACCCAAATACATAAATGGCACAAAATTGATTCCAGCAATTTCTTGGATATATCCTGCATCTCCAGTTGTAACCCCATGAGCCAATAGGGAAATAGGTATAAAAATAAAAATGAGAATAATCATCCTAGAAGCACGCATAATATTCATCCCTATCCATTAAAATATTTTTTCAACATCAAGATGGCTAAAGTTGAAGTCTGGTTTTGATTTTATTTTTGCAGATGTAATTCCAACATCATCATTTATGGTAATCACAGTGTTATTTGATTCTATTATCCAATCATGATTGATTTTTGATATATTTCCATGGTCCCATTTAAAACCATCCATCAAAATTTTTGGTATGATTAAACTTTCACCAACCACATCTATAAATCCAGAAAAGACTAATTTAGACGGAATTGTTTTAAAATCAGGGCGAATTTCTATAAAGGATGGCCGTTCAATGAGAGTCCATAATAAATTATTAGATGTATATATTGCAGGAACTCCAAACGGATCTGTTCCAAATTGTAATGTTTCCTTAAAAGAGAACCACCCTTTTTTAACTTGATAGGTTATGGATTGCCCTTCCTTCCCCAATAATGTAAACGTTTCTTTCACATCCGGTAAAAATGGGCCAACTACTTTATCTTTATCTGGGTTGAAATTTATTTTTAATTCGCCATCCATCATTCCTTCAGAAAAAGTAGCTGGTACAGTAGGCGCTCCAATTTCCGGAACCTTTTGTAACTGAAAATGGATATGTGGAACAGGTGAACGCCCTGAATTACCGCAGTAACCAATAATATCACCGCGCTGAACATATTGTCCTGAAACAACTGTAATACTATACTGTTTAAAATGACTTAATTCTGAAAATTCACCATTCCCATGATTTATAATAACATAATTGCCCCAATTTCTTTCCATTTCTGCTTCTCCTGGCGGATTATCTTCAACTTGGTTTTCAACCGCATAAATGGTACCCGGAGCAGGAGCAAGAACAGGAAGACCAAACGCATAAAAATCTGTTAATTTCAAGCCAAAACCGCTTGCTTGATGCTTCCTTTCATCTCGCACAACAAAATCCCATGCATAACGCCCAATACCCTTATGCGTCCATTCTCCATTATTCCCCTGCAATACAGTCCATTCTCCAGAAAATGGTAACGTAAGTATAGTGCGTTGACGAGATTTTAAACCTGACCATCTTCGATACCATTTAATATTGGTTTCAGGACTACGAATCTGAAAAAGTGGAATGGGGGTCAATCGAAGATTATCTAATGTTTGTGGCATCATTTTTAAAGGAAAAAGAAAAATGAATGTTACAACATTAAAAGCAAAAACGAGTGACGGTAATGGCCCAGTTGTTTCGGATGAAATTGCATTTAAAACTTCAATGGTTCCAAGATCTACTAATCCTGTTGCAATGATGGCAATCGTGGTAAATAATAAGGCATGACGATTAGCTACAATAAAGAAGCCACCAAATGCTAAAGATATTAATATAAAATTAAGCCCATGAAACCCATCTAATGATCCATGAATAAACATATAGGTTCCTAAACCTATTATTCCGCCCCATAATCCGTAAAAAAAAGAAATTCGACTATAAAGACCTATGGCAAATAATACGAGTACACCCGAAAATAAATTTTCCTGAAAAAGAATATTCCCAAACATTTTTATATATTCAAAAATAGCTAATGGAAGAGCATTAAACAACCAAAGATCTATATTTCTTAAATATGGAATTGAATGGAACGAAGAAGAATCTTGCTCAGAAATTCCTAAAGTGAGTAACAACAACCAAATAACTAACATAAATGGTAAGCTTAAAATGGGTAAATCATATCGAGACAGAAAATTCCCCAACATAACGGATAAAATACCAGAAAATACAGAACCACCTAAAAGAAATACCCAAAGTCGAATAGAAGGTTCAGCATACATTCCAAGAGCAAGTCCAACAAGAATTCCACTTACACCAAATACACCTGCGTCCCAAGCATCTTTATTGGCATGAACCCATTTAGCCGTCACATTTGAAACACCATTTCCGATCAATCCCATTAACCCTACCACAGGATGGAATAAGGTTGCAATTAAAATCAAAAACGCCGGTACAAGATGGGCAGAAAAAGCAAGAACTCCATAAGAGCGCAATACAACATTCAATAGTGAATGAATGAATGTCATTTATTTATTGATTGAAAATGCATTGGGAACATCTTCATATTCTTGCACATAATCACGTGTTTCCGCCTTTTTTATGACATGTACTTTCCCATCTTCAATCGCAATAACCGCTGGGCGAAGATAAATAAATTGCCAACTTTGACTCAAATTATAGGCCCCCACATGTGGAATAACGAGCAAGTCCCCTCTTCTAACTGGTGGAATAGATGAACTGGATTGTAACACATCAATATTCATACAAAGACCACCATACACAATTGTATCTTCTAACATTGTTCCAGAATCTTGAGCTGTCTGAAAATTATACCTGTACCATTGCACTGAAGACATAATATTCATTCCAGAATCTAATAAAACACCCCGTTGTCCAGATGGAAGGCGTTTTTGCGAAACCACAGAAGTAATCAATGAAAAGGGTTCATCGACCAATGCTCTACCGGGCTCTATAAATAATTTTGGTGCATCTTGTGCTTGGAATGGGCCATTCATGAGTATTGGACAAATAGCCTCTGCATATTGGTCATATGTAGGACATGTTTGTTCTGCCGGTAAATATGCACCGTGTAGTGTATTATGTGATGCATATCCGCCGCCCAAATCCCAATATTTTAATGTTACATCTAATTGATCTTGAATGTATGTATAAAAATTGACCAACCCTTGTGCAGCTCTTGAATAAACGGTAATGTCATCCACATAGGTTCCGGTGTGAATATGAAGCCCAACTACATTGAGTTTTCCGCCAGATTGTGCACGTTTTACTGCTTCAAAAGCATGCCCGGCTTCCACATTAAAACCGAATTTATGCCATGGTGGATCATTCAGATCCATATTTATCCGGATGCCTACATCAAGTGTTTTGCCTAATTCATCCGAAATTTCTTCAACCACTTGCATTTCATCGTAATTGTCCAAATTAACGATAGCCCCGTCATTGAAAGCTCGCAAAAGTTCTTCTCTAGTTTTATAGGGGCCATTAAAAACAATGTGTTCACCTGGAACATCTAAGTTTCTTGCAATATCATATTCAAATCCCGATACAACTTCTGACCATGCTCCCTCCTGTTTAAGAATGGAACAAACGGATTTTAGGTAATTCGTTTTATAGGAATAGGCAATTTGAAAATGTGGATATCGTGTCGTAAATGCTCTATTTAAATCTCTGTAGCGTTCCCTCAATGCTTTTACGGAAAGAACAAATAAGGGTGACCCATATTTTTCGGATAATTCAGACACTTCAAATCCATCCAATCGATTGATGGGAACGGTTGCAGGTGGCCTCCCAAATTTATTTTGAACGCCTACACTATGGCGAATAATGGTTGGTTTACTATAAGCTTTTTTTTCTGTCATAAAAGTGTCCTATTAATAATGTAATTCTCCGTGAATCGTTAAATTTTCAATGTAATCTAATGGGCAAACCATATCCGTCGCATGCCTTACAAAAGTCATTCCCGACTTGGCAGGTGGTAATGGGTTCACATCCTTCCCTAGGGCTAATTCAACAACGAGTTTTGGTAAATTTTGTTCTGCGCCTGTACAGAGAAAAATCCATGCAGGAAATCGAGGATTTATTTCCAATAAATATAAATTTCCTGTTCTTTCCTCTACCATAATTTCTAACTCGCAAGGACCTTTCCATTGTAGTTCTTTTAATACTTTTTCGGAAAAGTCGGTTAATTTTTCATTTCGAATTGTAATGGCACTCCACGCCTTTCCTTTATCTGTTAATCCTACTTTTCTTATCGCTATAGATCCTAATAATTCCCCATTTTCTCCACCAACGCAACACACATCAAATTCTTCACCTTTAACTGGTTTTTGCATCAAAACTGGGAATCCCCATTTTTTTCTTAATTCGTCATAATGACGTGATGCTTCTGTCAGAGTATTACATTTATATGCATCATAAAAAATACCTTTTACATAGAGCGGAAACCCAATATCATCAATGGCTTTTTGAAATTGATTAGACTCTTTTATTACAATTGTTTCTGGTGTGGATATATGCACTTCATCACAAAATGAAACTAGGTTTTCTTTTGATCTTTTTTCAACTGTTTCCTTGCTAGGGATAAACATAGCAATCCCCAGATCTGATAATTTGGATTCCATGCGTTGAAAGACAGATAATTCACTATCAAGCGTAGGAATGATGACATCAATGGGAATTTGACTATGTATATATTTTATTCTATCTAAAAAAGCATCAATCCCTTGATTTGGATAAGGGATTAGATATGTATGGTCTAATAATCCTTTATCATAAATACCCGTGTCATATACATCATATCCGAGTCCAATGATTTTTCCATTCCAATCTTCATCATGTTTCAAACAGCGAATAACGCCAATGCCGGGAGCTGGATTATCTGTGGCGTGGAGGCCAGTAATTGCAATATTCAAATTTAGTCCCCAACTAAATCAAATTCTTTTAATTGGCGGACAAAGTCATCCAAATCTTTATGGGCTGTTTCTTCATTCACTGCAAATTCATCCATAACGAGACTTAATATTTTTGGAGCATTGTTTTTTTCCTGTATTTTTCGAAAAATAAACTGCCCTGTTGGATTTAATGTATACGTTAATCCGGTACTATGGTCAAAAAGAAACCCACTTTCACTAATGGTTAGTTCTGATTTGAATTGTAATTCCATAAGAATCTCCTATTTATACCCAACCATTTGATTGAGTAATCCTGATTTATAAAGGACTATATCTTCAAAATGAAAACCGTTTGCTTTACACCAATAACAATAATCTAAAGTGCAATCCACTTTATCTACTTTTTTGCTCCAAATGGCAAATTCGAAACTCCCACCTAGCAAAGGTTGATCTACATTAATCTCTTGTGAAAAGGAGCCTTTATTCAGTGTTACATTTGAATGCCGACCACCCGTATTAACATCTAATGTTCCATAAGGATATAAAGAAATGCCAAGCCATGCTTCTTTTAAATGTGATTGTCCATTTAATACAATTTTTGTAGGCCACCCATGATCCGCATTTAATACAACATCTACATTCATAGTACTAGCATCTTGCCCAAAAAGTGCAGAAAATATAATTGAAATAATGATTGATTTGATTTTCATGTATTAAAACCTTCCCGTAACCCCAACACTCACATATTGAATAGTGTAAGGATCATATGTCTGTTGTGTCCAAATGCTTGATAAATATAAGTTGGGCGTAAATTTATATGTTCCCCGTAAAGACATCGATTGTGTTAAGATTTCTGGATTATTATTTATAACCAATAAATACGTGTCTACCGCATATAAACTTTCACCAGAACTAAAAGAAAAGCTCCCTGAAATTTTTTCTTTTATAGTTCCAGTGATTGTTAATTGCTTCATCGAATATGTATCATCACCCATAATTTGATTTAACATACCAATGCGTGTAATAATGGGCCCCCATTTTTTTGAAAACTGAAAATCATACTGATCAATGATAACATTTTCCCAAGCATCTAGTAAAGCATACGGAATCCAAAATTGATAATCAGAGCGAATAAATCCTGTTGAATACCCAAACCAAGGCAAATCACCCTCTGCTTGCACTCCGCCTAACCATGCGTCATCATTGTTTGATGAACTTAAATGGCCAACAAGCCCAACAAGTCTTAATGATGGTTTAATCCAGAAGACATCTCTTCCCATCCAATTGAATTGCCTGTATGTATCATCATCTTTTTCAATGGTTAAATCTTCGTATCCTATAACAAATCCATCTTTTTGGCGACGGTCCATTGAAAAATAACCCGCTTTTGATATACTTGATCCTCCATCACTATAGGTGCCAGTAGTATTGTAGACAGACCCACCGATATTCCAAGGATAAATACTAAATATACTCGATAACAGAGCAGCAAGAATCATTTCATTAATACCATTGGACGTTTGAGTTGAATTCCATCAATATCAATTAAGAAAAAATAGACACCTGAAGATTGTGGAACGCCAGATTGTGATTGTCCATTCCATGAAAATTGGTATCGTCCAGCAGAAAATGTTCCATTGACCAATGATTGTACTTGTTGTCCTTTAGCATTCATAACATGAATAGATACCTTTGATTGAGAATGAAGTGTAATTGGTAAAATCGTATTAGGATTAAATGGATTTGGGTAATTTGGGGATACGGAATATCGATCTGTTATGGGGGATTTTGATATGGATTGAGTCCCTCCATTATGGCTCCAAACACTCATATAAAAATTTTCATCTTTATAGTCATAGATGTTTAATAATATTTCATTAAAACCATCCCCATCTAAATCTCCCACATACGGTCCTGAGAGATAACCCGGTTGTTCTTGTAATGCAAATTCTTCTGCGCCTGTTAATCCATCTAAAATTCTTAGGGAGTGGAAATAGGACGAATCAACATCGTCATATCGATTAATACCGAACACCAATTCTTTTCCAACATCTTGATCTAGTTCTGCTGCATTTATGAAGGATATGGATCCGTCGTAACTATTAGACGTCCACACGGGACTTGTACCAAAAATGGAATAAGCCAATAAATGAAAATCAACAGAATTATAATAATTACTCCCTGTTATGATAGCCATTTTTTCACCATTTCCTTCAAAATCATACATGTCCCATATAGAAATATTTTCTGTCGATTCATCATAAATCGACCATAGGATGGCATAATCATTTGCCCCATCAAAAACGGTAATTGAATTCCAAAATGTTTTGGTGATTTCAGAAAAACCATCTTCATTCATATCAAAATAAACTATCCCATTTTCATATTGATCTTGGGATATTTGCCATTCTTCAGAATATTGGCTAAATCCAATTGTTATGAATAATAGCCAAAGTAGTTTATGTTTCATTTAATTGTCCATTTGCTTTTAGGCACTATCCCAACTGACACTGGAATTGATCCTAAGTTAAAAAAGTAAATCATTTAATTTTATCCAACGAGATTCAATGAGTGATGGTTTTGCTGGGTTTGTCCACGTGAAGAATAATGATTCATTGAATCTACTCATAATTGGATAACCCGTACCTCGACCAAATTCTAGGTCAGATATCAGATTTAATGCTCCTAAACTTCCATCAATATGGACTGTGCGAGCACTTAAATTTGCCCCAGAGTCATTTCCTTCTATCCAGCTAATAATAATTTGTTTATCATTTATCCATTCCAGGTCCACTCTTCCAATCGGTTCTCTATTGTCTACACGTATTGGATCAGAAAATGTTTGTGC
>CAZGFQ010000043.1:0-16160 GCA_964525185.1 uncultured bacterium | reverse complement strand
AATTTTTTGAATATCGTACAATATACCTTGGCGTCTTGGAACTAATTCTGGTGAAATAAAATCAACTTCACCTGATTGTTTCCATTCAATCCATTTGGATACATATTCTGTTTCTTCTCGTAATTCCCACAGGGGTAGATAAAAATCATATAATAAATCGCGATTCGTCGTTGCCATCAATTTAGTACATAATGAATTCAATGTTGCTTCAAATGATTTGAATATATCCAAATGTGAATCCCATTCTTCAGGTGGATGATTCATAATGTATTGAATACTTTCAACAATTTGAATCCCTATATCACCCATTTTTCCCGGCGCATAAAAACAATCCCCCAATAGTTGGATTTCTTCTTCAGATATATTTTCATTTCCAAAATATTGGATCCATTCAATGGATGAATCTTTAAAGGCTTTTCTTGAGTCCCAATCAGATTTAGCTACTTGATACTGACTTAATGTTTGTAATGGATTATAATTCGCCCAAAATTGACAATTCGGATTACTTAAAATGCCATCCAATTCATTCTTTAGATCTAAAGATCTACCTTCATATGGACCAAAAAATATTTGACGAATATCATAATCATTTGCATGAAGATTATCCCACAAAATAGGTTTCCGTTTAATGACTTTTCGTATCTCTCGGATTGATGCAACAGAAATTTCTTTTGAAACAACTTCTGGCCCTGTCCAGAAAAAACCAATGTTCGGATTTAATTTTTCCCCTAACTCAATTAAGTATTCATTCTCTGGAACATTATAATCAGCCATTTGTCCGCAATAAACAGTTGGGCAGAAAAGGAGTTTTGATTCTGGGAAATAATCAAATAATCGATTTGTAATATTTGCCTGTGCCTCCGCAAAAGATGAATATACCTGTTCATCCTTTTCAGATAACTTGGACGGAATATCGTCAAATAGGATTGCAAATTGTTGGCATCCAATATTTTGTATTTGTTCAACTTTTTCTATTAATCGTTTCCATTCATCCTTACTTGAATAAGTGATGTCTAAACCGGGTGCTATACTATAAATAAAGCCCAATTCGTTTTTATGGCATGATTGAATTAATTCTTTTAATTCAGATAGATTATTTTCTAGATATAATTCTCGCCACTTACTTCGATGGTATAAATCATCTTTGGGTGCATACATATAGGTATTCATGCCTTCCCAGTCTTTTAACCACTGAAATAATTGAAGACGCTGATCCTGTCGCCAAGGGCGTCCATAAAACCCTTCTAACGCACCGCAAATAAATGAGTTTGTTGCCATTTAAAAAACCAAATAAATCACAACAATTGTTGCTAATGAGAATAAAGCAAATGGTCGTAAATGGATTATTTTACCATTATCTAAAGCTAAAGTCACTTCATTCTCAGGTAACTTTATGATCCAATAAATCAACATTAGGAAATATACAATAAAGACGCCTTTTGCAACTTCCATAGGAATTGCTAACATCCATCCCCGCATCATATCACCCATGCCTCTGAAAAGATTCGCAATCGTATCTGCTAAAGCTGTTGAAGATAAAAGAACATTATTCATAACGATATACCAACCCTTTCAATTTTGATTCTGGCTCTGGTGGTGTATTTAGACTCACCACGATTAAAATAACGACTGATAATACAAAGGACCACCAAGCTACATATAGAAAAGGTTCTGAAACTTGGAATAAGGGAACGGATGCATAACTATTAACCCACATGAGCATCCCAGCGAACGCAACACCTGATAATAATGAAATTAATGCCGCCTTTCCTGTCGCTCGTTTCCATAACATCCCTATTGCAATAATGGCCAAACTTGGTCCTTGGAATAAAGATAAAATCGTTTGGCTCAAATCATAAATACTTTCAAATCGCGTTGCAAATTGAGCGAAGAAAATAGCAATTGCCAGCATGGCTCCAGTGATCCATCTTCCAACAATTAATAATTGTTCCTGAGATGCATCGGGCTTTATAAATTTTTGATATACATCCTTCGTCCAAATGGTCGCCCCAGAGTTTAAGGCCGAATCTACTGAAGACATGAGTCCTGCTAAGAATGCTGCAAAGAAGAGTCCCAACACTCCCGTTGGAAGTATATCTTTAACTAAAATAGCCATTGCCTTGTCCGCATCTGTTATATTCGGATCATGCGCTAACGCAATAATTCCTGGAATAACCATAGCAAATGGAATCAAAATTTTAAGAAAAGAACCAAATACATATGATGCTTTTGCATCCGCTTCTGATTTAGCCCCTAAAGTTCGCTGAACCATATTTTGATTTCCAAACCAGTATGCATTTGCCAATACTAAACCGAGACCTAAGAAAATTCCTGACCAAGGATGTGGCGTTGCTGTATCTACAGATAAGATAAGTTCAAAATGGTCTTGTGCCCTTGGCCCTAACGATTGAATAATGGATACAAATTCACTAATTCCACCTAAACGGTATATTCCAAAAAAGAGAACAAATAAAGATCCACCCAACATAACAATACATTGTAAAACATCCGTATAAACAACTGCTTTTAATCCACCAAATAGAGTATATGTCCCAATTAAAATGCTCATTATAATAATGGAATACATGAGTGTCCAAGTAGGCGGCCGAGCCTTATGCATCATGGTCTCACCCCAATCAGGTGTAATCTCATTTTCATTAAATGAGATAATGGCACTTTCGCTTGACAAAGCGCCGCTCCAGTTTTGGTCGATTAATACTAAATTGGGATCTTTATCATCAATCACTTTTTGGATTTGAGTATAATCTGATAGAAACACAAAATCATGTGTTTTTCCTGCACCTGTCGCATCGACCACTTGTTCACGAACAGATTGAGATTCTGTCACAACAACCACTTTAGGATTGAGATCGAGTAATAGGTTAAACATAAGTGCTGTTGCATATAAAGTAACACCTAACCCAAATGCTGTAACAATTCCCCAAATGACTGCTGAAATGGTTCGTACACTTTGGTTATATCTGGCTCCCAACCATTCTGGGATTGTACTCACTTTTGATTTCCAGAACATGGGAATAAATAAAAATGCACCCACAATCATAACAGGGACACTACCCAGCCAATCATAATTGCCAAGAACGATTCCATATAAATAAGCTGCACCTGCGATTCCAACCATGTCCACAGCCCCAATGTCCGTTACAACTAATGACATGCCAATGGCCCACCAAGGCAAAGATCGTCCTGCTAGAAAATAGTCATCCCCTGATTTCATTTTCCGACCGATATACATTCCAAATAGGACTGTACCAATGAGATAAAAAATAATGATAAAATAATCAATTCCGCCGAGAGCCATAAAATTCCTTTTCTATGTAATGTGTATTTATAAAGTGCGTAAGTCTAATTGAATTTACATCCTGTGCGAGATTCGAATTCCTAATAATCGAGGCTGACCCCATAATTGCTCAATAAACCCCATATATCCGTTTATCCCCTGCTCAACAATATATTCTGTATTGAATAAGTTCTCTCCCCAAAAAGAAATATCCCACTTTTCACCCGCAATACCAATATGACCATTTACTAAAGTTCGTGCATCATCCCTGAGTAAATTCGCATCTTTATCCGTGGTCAGTTGAGATAATTTTTCGTCTAAAAAATTACTCCGCAATTGGGATACAAACATCATATTTGCATTTATGGGTACCCTGAAGTCGGCAACTATACTCCATGTACGTTTCGGATACATACTAATATGCACTCCCGAAAAATTAGTATCTTCATCAATAAATGCCTCATCAGAATCATATTCCCCATTACCATTTTCATCCGTAAATGATTCTCCTTCGTCCCAATCACCATTAAAATATCCATCGTGAAATTCATTAAAGATTGCTTCTGTTTGACCATATCCGCCGGTTAGAGTAAGCGCTTTTTTAAATAAGCGTGATGAAAAATCTATTTCAAATCCCGTAATGGTCGATGATCCTGCATTACTAATGGAATACCCTTCAAATAAATCTTGGAATTGACTTACTTGCATATCTTTGTATTCCATTCGATAAATGGCTGAATTGATGAAAAGAGTATTGGATTGATTTCCCAATTTAAATCCAGCTTCATAATTGATTATTTGTTCAGGCTTAAAGGGTTCGGTAACTGATTCTACACTAGAAATATAATCTGCATTAAATCCACCACTTTTATATCCTTTTGATATGGTACCAAACATATTGAACTCAGGTGAATATTCATATTTTATATTTATGGTCGGAGTAAATGCGCTCCATGTTTTTGTGCTGTCAAAATAGCTATCTGGAACGCCATCCCCGCTCGTATCTTCCGGGAAAGTGATATATCCAAATGATGGGATTCCAACTTGTCTATATTTAAACCGCATTTTATCTGTTGAATATCTTGCCCCTAATGTGAGTGACAATTTTTCAGAAAGCTGAATATCTGTAGACCCATAAAGACCAACACTCGCTGTATTACCACCACCCTCTGGTTCTACAACTTGATCTGTATAATTTTTTGCAATAAACATTGGTATACCTGTTGCATAATGGAAAAAATATGGTTGAGGATACACGGGTCCACTTAAATAATGATATAAATTGTAATAGAACAAACCTGCAAGCCAAGAAACTTTTTTATTGCTCGTGGACAACATTCGGAGTTCAACCATCGTTTGGTCTCCTTGATTATCCCATTTCCCATTTAACATTTTTATACCAGTATGATCTTCATCATTAAACCAAGACACATCAGACTTTCGCCATGACACTAATCCTTCCAAGTTAAATTCTTCATTGATTTTATAATTCAAATTAAATGTTGCACCTGACAATAACCGGTTTAGAACGCCTGTTGTGTCGTTATTATAAGAATATATTCCATTGTCAGTTATATCAACTGAATCCATAGTATAGTAAAGTGAATCTAATGGTTTATCGTCATAACTAGGACTTCCACTATCCATTCTCCAATCAGATATATGTCCAGCTACTTTATTTAAATCTTCTTTATAATAATCTAGACTAAAATCTAATGTCAATTTTGACGAAGGAATGGCTCGAATCGCCCATCGTACACCTGTATTATTTTTAAATTTTTCTTGGCTATTATTAAATGCATTATTTAGATAACCATCCCATTTAAAGTCGTAAACGGAAAATCGTGTGAAAACTTTTTCATTAAGGCGTCGATTAATAGCCAATCTTATTTTCTGGTATCCATTTTGTCCTGTTTCAATTAGAGCACTTCTTGAATGAGTTGGTCCAGGCTTTGCTGAAATCATATTTATAGCACCAGAAACTGTATTTCTACCAAATAAAGTTCCTTGCGGACCACGTAAAAATTCCACACTTTTAATATCCACCATATCTGTAGCAATGAATTCTGGTCTTCCCATAATGACACCGTCCAAATAAACGCCTTCAGCAGAAGACATACCAGGGTTCCTTGCTCCGCCGGTAATGCCTCGAATATTAAAGGATAAGGCTGTCTGCTCTTCAACTGTGTAAATATTTGGAACAACGGATGTTAAATCTTCCAATGATGTTGCCCCAATTTCACGAATCATATCTTCGCTTATGGCTACCATGGATACAGGAACATCCTTTATAGATTCTTCCCGTCGTCGAGCAACCACTGTAACCTCTTTCCCAAATAAGTCTTTTCGAAGTAAAGTAACGATTAATCCCGTTAATATATCTCCTTCACTTACAAATAATGTTTCTGTTTTATACCCGATATAACTGACCATTATTTGCGCATTTTTATTGGGTACATTTTCAAAAAAGAAAGTCCCCTTATTATCCGTGGCTAATCCCATTTCTTCATCGACAATAATAACATTTGCGCCTACTAGAGGATTTCCATCACTATCTTGAACAATACCTGAAATTTCTTGAGACAACAATGGTGAACCCAAAAATATAATACTTAAAATAATGGATTGAGATATTCTACTGAATGCATGGATCATATTTTATTTCCTGTCGCTGATTTTATGATTTGTCTCATTACAGAAAATAGACAAATTTGGTCTACACCTTCAACTCTATTTTTTTATAACGTTATCCCTTTTTCTTGTTTGTTGTTGACACAAGCATTTATTAAAATTGAATCCTTTTTTAACACGTAACGAAAGATACATAAAAGTATATGACTTATTTATTAACACTTATTCTACTCTTTTCTTCCACACTCCTAGGAAAAGAAGTAGCACATATTCCGCATTATTTTCAAGAAAAGAAAGATTTTGAATTAACGGACCAATTCGTGTATTCCGTTTCAACAAATTACCGCGGAACTGTATTTGCGGGAACAAATTCTGGACTTTTTATTCGATCAAATCTAACAGATGATTGGGTGCTTTTACCTTTAGATAATCTTCCTGTTGTTCTAGTGTCTGCAAGGGGAACAAAAGTTGTGGCAATTACAGGTGAAATAGAAAATAATCTATTAATAAACGGTATGGCATATTTAATAAAGAATAAAATTGTTTCCCACGCCACACCACTTCCGAAAAATATGCTTTTAAACGTATTACAAACAGATTTCGTTTTTAACAATCGATTATATATCGGCGGTGAAAAAGATTTATTCTCTGGAAAAATAAAAAAGAATGATAAAACATTGTTTTTAAAACAGATGAATATCCCTAAAGGAAATATTCGACAAATAGCAGTACAATCAACAAATAGTATATTTGTTTCGACTGATGAAGGGTTATATAAAAAAACAAGAACAGGTTGGAACGCAATACACCCCAATGATGAAATGAGAAGTTGGGCACTTGCTGATTGCCGTTCAGTCGCAGTGGATTCTAAAAATAGACTTTGGTTTGCAAGTCCACAAGGTGTAGGTGTATTAGACAAAAACGAATGGGCACTTTATGAAGGTAAAGATGGTCTACCTTATAACGATTTTACTAAAATGGCTGCAGGGGAAAAAGGTGATGTCTGGTTTGGAACAAAAAAGGGAGCGATACATTTTGATGGCGAAATATGGGAATATCGCCAAGGACAACGATGGCTTCCAGATGACCATGTCAATGATATTGCTGTTGCAAAAGATGGGTCTGTTTGGATTGCAACATCCAAAGGATTAAGTCATATTTATAAAGAAAAAATGACATTAGCAGGAAAAGCAAAATTCTATGAAGATGAAATAGATAAATACCATCGACGTACTCCTTACGAATACGTCTTAGATGTTAATCTCCCAAAAGCAGGAGATAAGTCTGAATGGGTTCAACATGATAGTGATAATGACGGTCTTTGGACAGGCATGTATGGCGCAGCAGAATGTTTTGCTTATGCTGCTACAAAAGACCCAAAAGCTAAGGCTCGCGCAAAGAAAGCGTTTGATGCATTAAAATTTCTTGGAGATGTAACTCAGGATGCACCTATTTCTCCCCCACCTGGATTTGTAGCACGCACCATTCTTCCAACCAGCGGACATGATCCAAATATTGGACGTGTTGAAGATGATATCAGGAATAAGAAAAACAGGGATAAACTTTGGAAAGTATATGAAAACCGATGGCCAAAAGACAAAACAGGAAAATGGTACTACAAAACAGATACTAGTTCTGATGAGTTAGATGGTCATTATTTTTTATATGGATTATATTATGATTTAGTTGCAGAAACTGAATCAGAAAAAGCTAGAGTACGAAATCATGTAAAATCAATAACGGACCACTTAATTGATCATGATTTTCAATTAGTCGATCATGATGGAAAACCAACTCGCTGGTCTCGTTTCAATCCTTATGAATTAAATCATGATAAAAACTGGTTTGTAGAACGTGGACTTAATTCGTTGAGTATGTTATCCTACTTATCAATTACCCACCATATTACTGGCGATGATCGATATAGAGAATTATCCAATATGCTGATTGAAGATCATGGATATGCTCAAAATATGACAGACCAAAAATTTAATCGTGGTGTGGGCACCGGAAATCATTCAGATGATGAAATGGCATTTATGTCTTACTATCATTTGATAAACTACGAAACAGATCCTGAATTAAAAGCCCGTTATGCATTTTCTATGTATATGAATTGGATGTTGGAAGCACCTGAACTAAATCCATTTTTTAATTTCGCTTTCAGAGCCGCAACAGCCAGCGAAGATTTTGTTGATGCTTGGGGAACCTATAGTTTAGATCCTCATGAAGAATGGTTGGATGAATCTATAGAAACATTGGTTCGGTTTCCCATCGATAGATTCGATTGGCGCCACACGAATGAGCATAGAACTGATATCCAAAAATTGCATCCATGGAATCGCACTTTTGATCATGAAAATAATTTTCGTAAAGGATACCGTGTGAGTGGAAAAGTTTTCCCTGTAGATGAAAGCCATGTAAATCATTGGAATCATGACCCATGGTATATGAACACAGGCGGAAGTGGGCGTAATTTATCCACAGGAACTGTTTATCTATTACCTTATTACATGGGACTTTATCATGGTTTTATTCAAGAATAGAAAACAATGCTTATTATTAATAAGCATTGTTTTCACCGGAATTAGTTATGCTAAGGAAATATCTAAGACACCCATATTCCCCTATCAAAATAAGCATGTTCATGGAAGTAGCATTATTGAAGCACCCAATGGCGATTTGATTGCTTGCTGGTTTTATGGCTCTGGTGAACGGACAGCCAATGATGTTGTTGTACAAGGGTCTCGTCTAAAGAAAGGTGAATCAAAATGGGAACAACCATTTATAATGGCAGATACTCCCAATCTCCCAGATTGTAATCCTGTTTTATTTATGAATGAGAATGACGAATTAATGCTTTTCTGGATTGCTGTTCGCGCCAATGGATGGGAAAATTCTGTCCTACGATATAAAATTTCTTCTGACTATTTAAACTCTGGCGTACCAAATTGGAAATGGCAAGATATCATAATTTTGAAACCCGGTGAACAATTTCACCAAACCATTAAAGAAGGATTTGAAGCTAATTATACGGATCCTGCATGGTCAGAGTATGCTCTCCCATATGAGCAACTCATCGCAGAAGCAGCCCTAGACAAAGAAAAACGGCAAAAAGGGTGGATGACTCGCATTCATCCAATTAAATTATCTACGGGAAGAATCCTACTTCCACTCTACTCCGATGGATATAATATTTCCTTAATTGGAATCAGTGATGACAACGGTCATACTTGGACTTCCAGCAAGCCGATCGTTGGCTTTGGGCCTGTTCAGCCGGCATTACTTGAAAGGGATAATGGATCCATTGTAGCCTACATGCGAGATAACGGTGGTGCGCCGTATCGCACATTAATGAGCGAATCTGAAGACCAAGGTGTTTCTTGGACTTTCGCATCTGATACAGATATATGAAATCCTGGTTCCAGTATTGATGCAATTGAATTGAAAAATGGGCATTGGGCTATGATTTATAATGATACAGAAGAAAGTCGGAGCAGTTGGGCTGTTTCATTATCTAAAGATGAAGGGAAAACTTGGAAATGGACACGTCACATAGGCATATCCCCTGATAAATCTGAAAGTTATTCTTATCCTTCCATGATTCAAACTAAAGATGGCATGATTCATGTGTCCTATTCTTATCGCAATAAAGAAGGTAAAACCATTTTACATGCAACCTTTAATGAAAGATGGATAAAAAAAGGAGATTAACCTTTTGCATAAATTCTTAATTTTATCCAGTGTAATTTTTTTGGGTCTTATGACAAACTGTAACAATCATTCTAAAAAAACAATAGACGTTCAAGGGCATCGTGGTGCCCGGGGTTTACGCCCTGAAAACACATTATCAGCATTCACTTATGCCATGGACTTAGGAGTCACAACCCTTGAATTAGATGTGGGTGTATCAAAAGATTTGCATACCATTGTCTATCATGATGAATTCATTAGCGGGAAATTATGCATTTCAAGCAATAATGATTTACCTCTCGAAAATGATGAAAAATATAACATAAAGGATTTATCATTAGACCAAATTAAATCATTTGATGCAGGAACTAAAAACCCAGAACTGTCTCGTTTCCCAGAGCCACCACGAGAAAATGTCCCTGGCGAACAAATTCCAACCTTAGATGAAGTATTCCAATTAGCAGAAAATAAAAAAAGTAATGTTCGTTTTAATATTGAAATAAAGTTAGACCCAATTAAAAATAGAACACTTCCTCTCGACATTTTTGTTCAATCTGTTGTTCGTATTGTTGAAAAATACAATATGGTGCATCGAGTGGTTATACAATCATTTAATTGGGCTGTCATAGAAAAGGTAAAACAATTACAACCTAAAATAACGACAGCGGCTTTATTAGGAACGAAAAGTGGTCTTCCTACAGAAGCAGGCGATGCATCTCCTTGGACGAATGGTATTCATTATGATGAAGTAGGACAATCAAGTCTAGGATTATTGAATGCTGCAAAAGAGTATGTGGACATTTTTTCACCTTCTGGACTTATTATAGTTCCAATTGCTCCCGAATATATGAATAGTACAGTTGAAGAAATACAAGCCGCAGGTTTCTCGGTTATTCCCTGGACGATAAATGATAAATCTCAAATGAAATTTTTAATTCATTTGGGTGTAGACGGTATTATTACAGATTATCCAGATCAATTAATCGATCTATTAGAAGAAATGGACATGGAAATAAAATAATTAAAGATTTAGGCCCATATAAATGGTGTCATCATTTCTTTCTAACTCTATCATTCCATATTTCTTATAAAAAGTAAAGGCGCGTTCATTCTTTATCCCAAGCCCCAAATGTACGCCCGAAGATCCTTGTTCCTTCAGGTATTCCATAAAGTGATCCATCATTTTATTTCCCAATCCTTGTCCTTGGGCAATTGGTAATAAATCAATATGTAAATGAGATGGATATTCCGGGAATTTCTTTGGAGACTTAGGATGGTATATTTGGTGAATAAGGCATTCATCTTTTGACCAGTTTTTCGGTTCGCCGACTGGATTTGTATAATCATCTCTCAAAGCCGGTAACCATTCATTATACATCTTTAGATAGAATGGTTCTGAATTCAATGCACCTAATATATATCCACAAGGTTGTTGACCATTATCTAATATAAAAGCTGTTTCAGGTTCCATTTTGATATATGGGCCAGCATATAAATGACCTAATAACATTGGATCATCATAAAGATGAACGGCGCCTTTACCAGAGTTCCCAGTTTGGAGACAAATATCATAAACAGCATTATGATCATTTTGTTGATATGGACGGATTGTATACATAATTAATTATCTTTCGTGATTAAATGAATTTAAGATAATTATGCCTAAATCAATGTTGATCTATGATAATTTTTCTAATCAGTTATTACATTAAAGTTAGGAGGTGATTCAAGATGCTTTTTAACTGTACATAATTGCGCAACTTTAATTAGGGCACTTTTATACTTTTCGGGAAACATGTTTGGCAAATGTATTTTTATATTTACTTCATCTACAAGCCGTTTTTCTTGATTGAAATGGAACGATTGTGTCAGTGCCAATCCTTCAGTATTCAAATTTCTTTTTTGACAAAATCCTAACACATAAATCCCAGCACATGTGCCCAAAGAAGCTAAAAATAGATCAAATGGTTCAGGTGCACTTTCTTCGCCCCCACCATTAACTGATTGATCTGTATTAATTGTAAATCCTTTATAATCGGCATTGACTTTTTTCCCTCCAGGGAATGTTATTTTCATATCCATTAGATTATTTCCTTTATTTGTTTATTAGATGACATCCTTTTGAAAAAGTAACAAGTGTAACCTTTTTTTAATCACATCATCTAAAAAGTACATTTAAACAAAAAAGGATTAATTATGACAGAATTATTAACAAAAGAAACATTTCATCAAAAAGTGTTTAATTGGGAAGAAAATAAAGATTGGAAATTCGAAGGTGATATTCCTTGTATCATTGATTTTTATGCAGATTGGTGTGGTCCATGTAAAACTGTAGCACCTATTCTGGAAGAATTATCCGATGAGTATGCAGGTAAAGTAAATATTTATAAAGTAAATACTGAACAAGAGCAAGAATTAGCCGGAGCCTTTGGAATTAAAAGTATTCCATCAATGTTATTCGTCCCCATGGATGGAAAGCCACAAATGTCTGTTGGCGCACTTCCAAAAGAAGGATTAATTCAAGCCATGGATGAAGTATTAAACATTAAAAATTAATCGAATACCTTCCTTCGTTAAAAAGCCTTATCTATTGATGGGGCTTTTTTTATTTCATTTGAAATGGGCGAGATAGATTGAATCCAAAATAAACTTCACCCTTTGACCAATTACCTGATGTTTCACTTATAAAGGAGCGTTCAAACATTCCTTGAGAATTGGTCACATGAATCTGAAATACATGTCCTCCCGTTTCAATATCAAGCCCGATTGATAAACTATTATTATATTGGGTTGAAAAAGATCCTAATCTAAAACAATAGTCCATATTGATTGTCACCCATGGATTGATAGCATTTTTTGCCCCAATCCCTACGGCATAAGTATCATGAATATCCATTTGAGTTAAAACAAAGTTTCGATGTACAAAAGTAGGAGCAATTTCAACTGATAAAGATTTGCTCAATTTTCGACCAAAAATAAATTGATTCACAAAACTTAGACGATTATTATAATAGGAATCCATGGTTGGACCCGTTTCTTCTGTATTTATGAACATTGCAGAATAGAATACTATGGCCATCGGAAATGAATTTTTACCTGCTAATTGATCTTTTATTTTAATCTTTGAAAAAACTTCATACGTTTTTTCAAAAGAGTCTCGCCCTACACCTAAAGTTATTCTATCTGAATAACCATATTGAAAGTCAAATCGAATTTCAGCTTCATCTAATCCAAATAACGTATAGAAGCCGTCGTTAATGGCACCAAATCTATGCGAAACCATAAACTGTAATATATTCGGATGAACCATTTCAACGGACTGCAAATTCACCACGCGAGTCCCTTTAAAAATATCTGTTACAGGATGCGTTTTTTGTTCAGGTACTTCCAATTCGTCCAGTAAAGATCCCTGTCCAAATAGGATGATAGGGAAACATAATTGTAGTAAAAGCTTATTCATTTTTGCCCCTTTAACTCCACACGAATGGTTACATCAACAATTTCGGCAATATTTTTAAAAACGATTGTTGGAATTTTAATCCCAAAATCTTCCAGTTTAATATGGAATGTTGTTTCGCCAATGATTGTATCCCCACTTTTTTTATACAATCCATTTTCAGTAACTGTTTTCTTAAAACCATGAATCATAATATCACCACTCACTGTCACTTTTGAGCTATCTAATCCTTTTATCTCATTCCATGATTCTATTTTTCCTACAAATGTGGATGTTGGGAATAAATCAGACTCCAAATAATTCTCATTAAAATGTTCCTTCATCAATGATTTTTCAAATTGGAATTCTTTGATAGGAATGATGAAAGCTATTTCTCCTGATTGAGTATTTAACATACAAGAAACAGTGTTATTTTCTGCATATATATCTTCTAGGGGGGCATGTGAAAAAAAGGATGCAAACCCTTCTCTTGTCATATATTTACTATCATTTGCAAATAACATCCCTAACCATAGAAATAATATGTATAACGTATTTTTTATGGACATGACAAATCCTTGAATGCGACAATGATAGAAATATCTTCTTGTGACAATGGAGATCCATATTTTGGCATAAAGCCAATTTCATTTACATCTCTTAGAATTCTCTCTAATATTGAACCATATTTTATATTTATGGCGACTGATTCATAATTTTCAAATGATAAATTACCAGCTGGAGATGGATTTTGATGACACCCAATACAATTTGATTCAAAAATGGGTTGAATATTTTCTATAAAATATTCTTCTAATTCTATGCAATCATAAGATAATTCTGGAAACATATCATCTCTATTATTGTATTCACACCCTAGAAATGCTGCAGCGAGAATTATCAAAAATATACGGTTAATTATCTCTCTCTTCATGACGAAAAGTTAACTCGCCATCAAATCAATATTCAAGTGTGGATTATTGAACGAATAATAGTTTTTGACTCTGGGTCCGAGATTCAGTCTTTAAAACAACAAAATAAATACCGGATGGGCTCATTTCGTTCATTTCATTTACACCATTCCATTGAATATTATGGTTTCCACTCTTAATAACCCCATTAACCAAATCTATGATATGTTCACCTAAAATATTATGAATTGAAATCTGGACATGTTCCTTTTTTCCCATTATGAGGGGTACATCTACAATTGGATTAAATGGATTTGGGAAAGGGTAACCTAACATTGGACTTTTTGCTATATGATTGTTTTCGTCTAAATTTAGAGGTTGATTTATTGCACCGGGTGTCGGGAATAAAAAAGCCCACACATCTTGATCATTTTCAACTCGACCAAATGAGATATCAGCCGTTTGTTGTCCAAAGGTAATTGAATCTATTATTGTACTCTCGTCTGGTGACACCAAAGCTATGAATTCCCCACTCGCAGATAGTTTGAAGTTTGTATGTAAATCTCCTTGTTCATCATCATTATCAGTCCAAACGATTAGAAATTCATTTGGTTCAATGACAATATCTGAAATTGGGAACGACCATTGGGTAAGATTAGAAATATTATCTGTTAAATAGTATCCATCTAATACTATAGATTCTGTGTGAGTATTGTATAATTCAATCCAATCATCAAACTCTCCAAAATAATCTGAATTTATGTTATCATTTTTTGCTAAAAGTTCGTTAATCTGAATGTGTGTACTTACTACCGGATCAATAACGGAAAGGGTTTTATATCCATAAACTGGGAACCTTTCAACATCACCGTTATAAATTGCCGTTAGGTACCATTCATAGTTACCAACAAATTCCATAATAATTTGAGTGGTATACAAATCACTTTCTTCAACTTTTTTGGTGTCAACTATAGGATTATATTGAAGCGTAATTGTTTCCCATAGGCCCTCTTGGGATCTATAATGAAATATCACATCATCAATTCCTTCTGGTCCAAATGCAGAAACATTTAATATAAATGTATCATTTTGTACAATGGTTTGATGAGATGCAATGACATCATATATGAATGGTTCTTCTCCTGAATAATATAATTGGTTTTCCAATGATTCTACTCTGTCAGAAATATATGCTTTCATTCCTTGTTTAACATGTTGATTTTGATAATCATAGCCATAACTGGCATTAAAATCCCACATATTAAACCCATAGTCCATAGTTCTCCAATCATCACTACTCGCAGCAGCCATTAAATGCAATCTCCAAGTATCTAGCATTTCGTCCCAGATACCATTATTAAAACTGGTTTCAATGTAAAAGTGTAAAAAGTGAGTTAGCAAATTTTTATATCGATCTTGATTAAATAGGTAATCTGTTAATGGTCTTCCATCATCATCAATACACGCATAGGAATACGGGTCGATAGTAGACCAATCAATATCAAACCAATCGACACTTAATGCAGATTGGTATTGGTATCTTTTGGGTATGGTTGTTTTCTCAATACCAGGATTAATAGCATCTTACAAACAATTTAAATCAGGATATTCTCTTGAACAGGTCAAATTAACAAGTCGACCATTTAGAAAATTCTATTGAAACAAAAAACCCCACGAATGTGGGGCATTAATGTTTATTAATAATATTATTTAATGTTTGTATTAATGCTTCTGGCTTTTGAGTACCAATTAAAATTTCCTTTCCATTATATAGATTAATTTGTAATCCAGTTGTACCACTGACAGTATATGCTTTGCCAGACCTAATTCCTTTCAATTTAACCCGAATACCCCATCCTCCATACTCAATGATTGGTCTATATTGTCTTATATGATATTCTTTTATTTTATTAAAAGGGATTATGAAATTCGTAAAAGGGATGAAAATAATATTAATCCCAACATCTATTATGGTGGTTATTAGTACCATTCTCCAAAATAAATAGATAAAACCAAAACTAAATGAAACTAAAATGAGACTTAGTAATATTCCTATCCCTCCAAGAAAAATAGGAGTAAAAAGTGCAATAAATACTATTAGAAGAATTGTCCAAACCCAAACTTGTCTGAACTGTTGTATTTCATAATAATGGTATTTTTTTGGTAAATTTTCAACCACTCCTAAATCTAC
>CAZGFQ010000042.1:0-15000 GCA_964525185.1 uncultured bacterium | reverse complement strand
AAGAAAGTAAAACAATCGTTGTTTCTACTCCTGTTTCTATTACGCTAGAAAATCCTGGTGGTGCGTTAGCAGATACATTAGACAATCTACTTTATACTACCTTTCCAATTTTTCAGTGGCACTCACAAACCTGTGGCGGATGTCAAACATTTATTCGTGTTGGCGAATTTATTCCAACGGTTCATTCATCACTGGAAGATGCAATTGAAGAACAAAGAGTTCTGCCATTTGACCAAAGTCAAATATGGGAACCGATAGGAAATGCAACTTCTTTTCAATATCCATTTTCAGGTGCTTATCCGTTAGAAGAAGGTAAAGTCTATGCATGGCAAGTTAGGGTAACACTCCCAACTACAACTGGTAGTGATGAAATGCAATCGTCCATATTTGCTTTCAAGTTAGGTACATCAGGCCAAATAGAAACAACACCAGAATTGACTAACGCGCTATTGATTGCTTTACAGCAAACATTGGGGGATGGGCAATTTAATGCATTATTTTCAAACGAAAGTCCTTTGAGTGGTTATATACCATCTGGGGGTGTTGAAATAAATAATGTATCTGTAGATGAAGCCAGTGTTACCTACATATTGAACCAAATTATGAATAATGATATTGAAATCATTAATATTCAGATTGAAGAATGATGATGAAAAAAATAAATTCTATTATTATTTTAATTGTTTTAGTCGTTTCATCTTCCTTAAATGGTGCGAAAATTGCTGTTGCAACAAAGGTAAATGGAAACGTAGAGCTCCAAAAAGTTGGTGAACGAGATTTTGAAAAATTAAAACCAGGCACTATTCTTTCTGATGGCGATAGAATAAGAACAGGGAGTATGGCGTTTGCTGCAGTTATATTTATTGATGATAAATCCACTCTAAAGCTAAAAGAAAATTCTGAAATTGTTGTAACAGGAAAAAGATCTGCTGCAAGTATTGCAAAAAAAATCGATATTGATGAAGGGACACTACGTGCAATAGTAACTGATCAGCGTAAAGGTGAATTTGTCATTCAAACTCCTACATCAGTTGCATCGGTGAAAGGCACAGACTTTTGGCTAATTGTGAATGAGTCTGAAGGAGATCAGGTGTTAGGGTTAGAAGGCATTGTTAATCTTCTAAATATTGAGACAGGATTAAATATAGATGTAACACAGGGGAACACAGGGACATCAACTCCAGATGGACAAGTAAATATAGATGAAACCAATACCGCAAGTATTCCAAATGATCCGGATGATGATGAATCGGAGGAATCTCAAATTCGAATATATTTTGAGGGACCAAATGGTGAACAAAAATCATTATTAATCAATTATCGATAGATATTGATTAACACTTAATTCAAAATATTTTACCCTATGCTTAATCATCAAAAATATGTCTATATTTTTTGGTTAATAATTTTAGTAACAACTATTTCTGCTCAATCTACTGAATATTATTACCATAAAAATCCCGGTAATGCAATAGAAGGGGAAGCTATAGATCTTTCCATAATGCTATTACAAGATCAACCTGTTTCTCAAGGTTCTATTTATTTTCGGCCCATTGGAGAATTAAGTTATCAAGAAATACACTTGCTTAAAGACGGATTATCATGGTATGGCAACATTCCAAAAGAGCAAGTTTTACCCACTGGAATTGAATATGTAATAATATTGGATTTGCCATTTGGCGCAAAATTATCAGCCCCTTTAAATAATGATCCATTTGAAGACCCTTTAACAATATCTGTTAGAAAGAATTATGTGCAGAAAGAGTTTGGGCAATCAAAGAAAATATCGAAATCAAAAATTATTTCAGATGTTCTGATTTTATCACCTGAACCTGGTTCATTTATTCGGCCAGAAGATGTTGTCATTGCTGTTTCAACGTTTAATTCTCCGAATATTGATTCGACAAAATATACAGTATTGATTGATGGCGAAAATTTTTCAGATTTTGCTATATTAGAACAAAATATTCTTTCAGTAGCTCCAAATGAGCTTGATATTGGATTACATACAGTTCAATTGAATTTTATAACAACCTATGGTATAGAGATTGAGCCAATTATTTGGTCATTTACAATTACAAAATCGATGGTAAATGTTGTAGAACAATTGTTATATAAAGGAAACATTAATTCATTAGCATCCAACAATTCTGCTTCAGGATCGTCGATTAATGAAGCTGAAATTAATGGAAAACTTTCTGCAGAATTAAGTTGGGTTAAGGGTAGGGTTAACTTCAGAAAAACTTCAAGAGAATCAGACTTTTTGCAACCTCTAAACCGTACGACTACAAGTCTATTTATAACAGACTATTTAAAAATTGAATATGGCGATGTATATCCATCCCTTTCACCCTATATAATAGATGGAAAACGAATTCGCGGTCAACTTATCGATATCCATTTACCATTTTTCCGACTTCAAACTATTTCTGGGAAATTGAATGAAACGGTCCAATATCAAGATTATACCAACGGTGGTTATACATTATTAGGAGAGGCCACCGTCACTGATAGTACTAATTTCACAAAATATTTCATGAGTCGAACAGGGTATACCTTTCCAAGGGAAGTTAATGCAGTTAAACTTTCATTCTCCATGTTTAATAAAATTAAGGCGGGTCTTCATGTTATGAAGGCTAAAGATGATAAAGATAAAGTTTCTAAATCCATTTCTGCTGATATTGAATTTACAGTGGATTCATTAGGGTATGGGATTGAGGCAGGTAATTATACGTTTAATTCATTTGATTCCGCTGTTCTAGCTCAAGGAGATACTATTATTTTTCCAGATAACAATTGGTCTGGGAATTCACCGGAAGATAATCTTGTTCTTGGCTTTGATTTTGAGTCTGCTATGGATAATAGAAAATTATTATTTCAAATGGGATGGAATATGAGTTTCTATAATACTGATATTTGGAATGATGAAATGACTTTAGCTGAGATGGATACAACATTGGACGATTCCTTAGATGGTTTCATCGGCCAAGTATATAATGATGATGGGAGCATTGGCGAAGGATCTATTTCTCCTATAGACACTTTAAGCATACCAAATCCAAGTGATTATAAAGATATTTTTACGATTAACACGAACATGATACCTTTATTTCCCATCGATATTGGAGCTATGGAAGAAAATAAAATAGCTGCATTAGTTAATATGCCATCGTCTGCTTTTTTCTTTAGGTTGAAGGGGCACTATTCATTTAATAATTTATTAGTCGAATATAGACAGGTAGGTCCTCAATATAAATCTCTTGGTAATCCATATTTAACAACAAACATTCGAGAATTTAATCTAAATAATCGAATTTCAGTTTTGGAACGAAAATTATCCGTTGTTTTTGGATATCAGTATAAAGATAATAAAATTTCTTACACAACCGTAGACCCCCTTAAAACAACTAAATATTCAATGAATTTTACATTAGTTCCTGGGCCAGGAGCTCCTTCGATTGTTGTGAACATTCAATCGTCAAAGAAGAATAATGAAATCGATTCATTAACAGTAGATGCAGGTGGAAATTATTTGTCTGATCCACGAGAAGAGACTCAAGCTTTAAATACATTATTGTCTGTTAATTTACCTGCATCTTTTGGTAAAACTTTCAATAATATATCTATAAGTCTTAACAGCATTAAATACTCAGATTTACTTTTATCTGAAAGACGACCAGATTATTTTTTTTCTAAGACAAATTCAACTACTTTGAGTGCAAATATTTCGTCAAGGTTTTCAATCCCGTTAAAAACAAACATATCTTTCAATCAGACTAAATTGGAAATTCCATACAATTCTGAAGAAGGTGACATTTTAATTAAAGAAATGCAGTGGCGCTCTTTGGGTCTTGGGGGTCAATATGGGTTATTTGAAAATCGATTACAAATAAGATGTGGTGCTGATGTTTTGACAAGCGAAGGAAGTGAAGGGGTTACAAACTTATATGGCGGAACTTTCGGTCTAAATTGGTCCATTATTAAAAATTTATCTCTTAATTTTTCAAGCAATGTGCGGTTAAATCATAGCGAATTTTTAAAAACAGATGGATTAGATAATGATTCTGATGGAAACATTGATGAATTTGGTGAATCTTTTTCAGTAAATACATCAGGTGCGATTTTAACATTGGGTTACAAATTTTGATAAAATACTTTATTAAATTAATAAAAAAGCATGCTATAGATATTGGGCTAACATTTGGCTCAATTATTTTAGTAGTTATTTTACATTGGTCTGGTGTTTTTGATTTTTTAGAATTGAAAACCTATGATTATCGCTTTCACGCAATACGTGGTCCATTAACGGGATGGAGAGCATCGGATTCAACCATTATTGAAAATGGTACAGATATAGTTCTAGTTGAAGTTGATGATGAAGCTTGGAGACTTATCCCCTCAAAATGGCCATATCCAAGAGGGGATGTATGGGCGAAAGCCATTGAAAATTTATCCAATGCGGGAGCTAAAGTGATTGCATTTGACGTCCAGTTTGATTCACCGGACACACGTTCAGAATATTTACGAGATTATCAATTATTGTTAAATGATTCTAAGAGTAAAATTCCGATTCCTACCCACGGAGATGAAATATTAGCTGCTTCAATCCGAAAAGCTCAGGGCAATGGTACCGAAATTGTAATTAATGTTAAAATGGTTCGTGAACCAACTCGAATTCCACCTCAATATATTGCTTACCCAGTAGAAAAAATTATGGAAGCAAATCCAGAAACTGGATTAATCAATGATATGATGGATATTGACGGTTTTTCTAGAGAATATAGTATTGCAGGGTATATGGATCATGAAAAAGACCAAGCTTATTTAACTCTAGCATTAAAATGTGTGAAGGCATTTGTGGGATTGCCAGATACAACGCTACCCAAATTCAATTATGAAAACCTATCTTGGTCGTACGGTCCTTATCAAATTAAAGCAAATGGTCCTACAAATAATTTTTTAGTGAATTATTATGGTCCTCCATCTGGGTATAAAATGCCAGGTGATAAAAATTTGCCACCCTGGAGTACATACCCGAGATATTCTATGGCGCAAATAATGGATACTAAAGATTATGAATTAAAATATGCTGAAGAAGATTTAGATTGGATGGACCAATTTTTGCCTGGCGAAATGCCAGAATGGATAAAATCAATTGAAGATCCCATTGAAAGAAATGAAATGGCAATCACTTTTGGTTTTGGGGAGAGTTATGATGTTACAAAATCGCCATTTTATAATAAAATTGTAATCCTAGGTGTGGCAGTAGAAGTATTACATGATGTTAAATCAACACCATTTTATAATTATATGAATTTGAGTCAATTGACTCCAGGTATGGAAACGCATGCAAATGCTATTCAAACAATATTGCATAACAACCATATATCTATATTCGGTGGAAAATTAACTCGATTATATAAAACAGGGATATCTTATCCCCTAGAGAACTTTTTATTGATTACATTTTTGTCCGTAATGGCCTTTATATTATTAACCAAATTGCAGGTTCACCCGGTTCTTGCTGGTATATTAACATTAGGTGAATGTATTGTTTATTATGGTGTTGCAATTGGGTTGTTCATTAATGATGTTTGGTGGCTCCCTAAAACAGTTGCACAATGGTTTGTACCACCAAGTGTTGATGCATCACTTATATCTGCATTACCAAGTATGGGTGAAAGTTATGTTATGCCAATAGTTGCTCCAATTGTTGCAATTGTTCTTACTTATTCAAGTAACGTCATTTTTCAATTTTTACACGAGCAACAGGACAAGAAATTCCTTCGTTCCACTTTCGGGGCTTATATTTCGCCAAAACTCATTGAACAAATGTATGAGGAAAAGCAAGCTCCACAATTGGGTGGGGTAGAAGGATATCATACTGCTTACTTTTCGGATATTCAAAATTTTTCAACATTTTCCGAGGCATTGGAACCAGAGAAAATGGTTCGGTTAATGAACGAATATTTAACAGAAATGACGGATGTATTGTTAAGCAGTCAAGGAACTTTAGATAAATATATAGGTGATGCTATTGTTGCTTTTTATGGTGCACCAATGGCTGTCGATGAGCATGAAAAAAAAGCATGTATTGCTGCATTAGAAATGCAAGAAAGATTGAAAAAATTAAGAGCCAAGTGGGAGGCGGAAGGTGATTGGCCAGATATTGTTTATTATATGCGACACAGAATCGGATTAAACTCAGGCAAAATGGTGACTGGGAATATGGGATCAGAAATGCGCATGAATTATACAATGATGGGTGATACAGTTAATTTGGCAGCGCGTCTTGAATCTTCTGCAAAACATTATGGGGTATATAATTTTGTGGGTGAAAATACCTATGAAGCGACAAAAGATGATTTCATTTTTAGATTTATTGATTCTGTCATGGTTAAAGGAAAGCATATACCAGTTAAAGTATATGAATTAATCTCAACTATAGAAAATGGGGACGATACTATAAAAAAATTAATTAAAAAGTTTGATCAAGGCATTGAACATTATCATAACCAACAATGGGAATTGGCAATAGAAAGCTTTAAAGAATCTGAAGAATTGGAAGATCATTTCGTCAGTCGAAACACAACGCCTTCAGCTGTTTTTATTGAAAGATGTATTCATTTTAAAGATAACCCACCCGCTAAAGATTGGGATGGTGTTTGGGCAATGACTACAAAGTAAGATTCTAAGTAAACTTCTTACTTTAATTTGTAATTTAAGTATCTAAATAATATGAATAAACCTCGCGCACATATATTATGGGTCGATGATGAGATTGATCATCTTAAGCCACATATCCTATTTCTAGAAGAAAAAGGGTATACTCTTACAACTGCAACAAATGGGAGAGATGCTGTATCATTGGCTGAGAATACAATTTTTGACCTGATATTATTAGACCAAACTATGCCTGGAATGGATGGGCTCGAAACTTTAAATCAAATCAAATCAGTTCGTCCAGATACTAAAGCTATTATGATTACGAAGAGTGAGGATGAATGGCTTATGGATGCAGCTATTTCGGAATATATTGCTCAATTATTAATTAAACCTGTCAATCCAAATCAAATATTAATGGCGTGTAAACAAGTATTGGAACAAAGTAAAATCCAAGAAGAAAAAGCAACCACTGATTACTTAAAAGTGTTTCAAGAAATAAGCCAAAAACTTCATCATGATTTAACAATTGATGAATGGTGGCATCTTTATAATGAATTAGTTACATGGCAATTAAAGTTTGATGAACATAGGGATACTGGGCTTGGTGATATATTAAAAGAGCAATTACAATCTTGTAATCGCGAATTTGTACATTTTATAGAAAAACACTATACATCGTGGATTAATGACAAAGAGAAGCCCACGCTTTCTCCACAATTTTATGAATCCTTTATTAAGCCTGAAATCGATAATGACCAAAAAGTTTGTTTTATTGTAGTGGATTGTATGAGGCATGATCAACTCATGGCTATAATGCCAGATATTAAAAAATATTTTAATGTTTCAATGGATTATCAATTATCATTGTTACCTACTGCAACACCCTATTCAAGAAATGCAATATTTTGTGGGTTATATCCTGATGAAATGATAAAAAAATATCCAGAGCAAGAGAAAATGATGAAAGAACATGCTCCAAGCCTAAATCAGCTCGAAAAAACATTTTTTGAAGATTTATTAGCTAGGACTGGGAATGGGCATAAATCTTTCCATTATCATAAAATTTGGGCTGCTGGAGAAGGGAAAAAATTCAAAAACAGAATCCAAGATTATTTAAAACAAGATGTTTTAGCAATTGTAGTCAATTTTGTAGATATACTTGCACATAAAAGTTCTCAATCAGATGTATTGAAAGAAATGGTGCCCGATGAATCTGGTTATCGAACAGCGGTCAAAACTTGGTTTGAAAGTTCTTGGCTATTTCATGTTCTTAAAGTGTTAGCAGATAGTGATTATAAAGTTTTTATTACAAGCGATCATGGAAGTATTCGTGTCCAAAGAGATGTTATGGTAGCGGCTGATAGGGATGCTTCTTCTGGAGTCCGGTATAAATATGGTCGTAATTTGAATACAAAATCACGTAATGCGCTCGTGATAAAAGATCCAAGCCGATATAAACTTCCATCCTTTGGTGAGCAACCCAGTTATATTATGGCTAAAGATGATATTTATTTTGTGTATCCTAATCAAGTGCATAAATTTCAATCTATGTACTCAAATAGTTTTCAACACGGGGGAATTTCAATGGAAGAAATGCTAGTCCCCGTTGCTACTCTAACTGGAAAATGATAGAAACAAAACTGAATTCAGTAGAAGAGACTCAAGAGTTTGGTGCAAAATTGGCCAGATTAATTCCGTTGGGAACAGTTATTGCGTTGATGGGAAACTTGGGTGCTGGAAAAACGACCTTATCTCAAGGGTTTGCTAAAGGTCTTTTAATCGATGAACATGTCGGCTCGCCTACATTTAAATTAGTTGGAGAATATGATGGGGCACCACACAAGCTATATCACATTGATTGTTATCGTATAGAAAAACCAATTGATTTTATTGCCATAGGTGGAGATGATTATTTACACCCAATAGATGGTGTAACACTGATAGAATGGGCAGAAAAAATTGAACCACTATTGCCGGAATCGGCTATAAAAGTGTATCTTGAGAGAAATCACGTAAACACTAATATAAGGAATGTTAGAATTGATGGTGATAATATACTGTTATGAAAATATTAGCGATTGAAACATCAACCAATATTTGTGGAATAACGTATCGAGAAGCTGGGGAAAACAAATATACAGTAGAATCTGATTCAAATCGAAAACATGCAGAAGTACTTCCATCTTATTATAAAGAAATTCAAAATCAATCTGAATTTGAATTAAAAGATGTAGATGGGATTGCCATTTCAATTGGCCCTGGTTCATTCACAGGATTGCGAGTTGGGTTGAGTTTTGCAAAAGGGTTGGCTTTTAGTCAAGATTTACCCTTAATTCCTGTTCCAACGCTAATGTCAATTGCCCATGGTTCTAATTTGGATGGATCTTTAGGTGTGTTGCTCTATTCTCATGGAGAAAAAGTATATTACCAATCATTTCAAAATGTAAATAATACAATAATCCCAAAGGGCAAAATAGACATTTGTTCTTGGCAGGAAGTGCCAAATAATTCTATGGAAGGTTTTGAGTGGATTCATTGGGGCTGTGATAATTTCGCTCATGAATTTCAAAATAATACTCAAGGTCAACCGTCGTCCACAAGTATCGCAGAATTAGGGGAAACGCATTTTAATGATTGGATTGAAAAAGATCCTAAAATGATAGTTCCAAATTATATTTCATCTTTTAATTTTGGAAGCCCAAAATGATTTTCAGACGTGCTGAAAAAAGAGATTTTGATTCTATTGTTCATATTGAAAATGCGGCATTTCATGAGAATGCATGGACAATAAATCAATTGAAAAATGAAATAGTCAGCACAAATACAAATAAATGTTATGTCCTAGAACATAAATATAAAATAATAGGCTATTTAATGAGCCGCCACATAAAAGATGAACATGAAATAATTAATGTCGCAATATTACCATCCATCCAAGGAGAAGGGCATGGGACATTGTTACTAGAACACTATTTAGATTCTATCCATGATGAATCTTCTGTTTATTTAGATGTAAAACGAACAAATTATCCTGCGATAAAACTCTATTTAGGATGCGGGTTTGAAGAAATTGACATCCGCCAGAACTATTATCATGATGGAGAAGATGCTATCGTGATGAAAAGGGGAAATATTAAATCACATGTCATGGTTTAAGAGAAAAGATAAAAAAATAAATCAATTAGAGAAAAAATCTATCCCTGATGGATTGTGGGAAAAGTGTCCATCGTGTACAGAAATAATTTATCGTCCTGAATTGGAAAAAAATCGAATGGTATGCCACCATTGTAAACACCATTTTCGAGTATCGCCCAAAGTCTATTTAGAGTTGATATTAGATCATGGAAGTGCAAATAGGCTATTTACAGATTTGCAATCAAAGGATTTTTTAAAATTTAAAACGGGAAAGAAATATACAACTCAATTAAAAGAGGCGAAAGATAAGACCGGAGAGCAGGAAGCAATCCGTGTTTATCAAGGAACGATTGATGAATTACCCGTCATGCTTGGAATCATGAATTTCAAATTTATTGGAGGAAGTATGGGATCGGTAGTAGGTGAAGCAGTTGCACGTGCTGTTAAAAGAGCCGATGAATTATCCCTACCATTTATTTTAGTGTGTGCATCAGGAGGAGCCCGCATGCAAGAAGGGGCTATCTCTTTAATGCAATTGGCTAAAACAAGCGCACATTTAGCTAAATTCGCGAAAAATGGCGGATTGTATATCCCAATCCTTACTGACCCCACGACAGGGGGAGTAACCGCAAGTTTTGGAATGTTGGGTGATGTTATATTAGCAGAACCGGGAGCACTCATTGGATTTGCAGGACCTAGAGTCATAAAACAAACAATTGGGCAAGATTTGCCTAAAGGGTTTCAACGTTCTGAATTCCTCATGGAAAAAGGATTCATTGACCATATTGTTCCGAGATCTGAAATGAAACAAAAATTATCAAAACTAGTACATATACTTAAAAATGAAAAAGCCTAAAATTTTAATTACAAATGATGATGGTATACATGCACCAGGCATATATGCATTATGGGAAGCAATGTCACAAATAGGTCAGACAATTGTTGTTGCACCTAACACGGAAAAAAGTGCGGTAGGACACGCAATCACAATTTCAGATCCAATTCGAATACAAGAAATTACTCGGCATGGCGGTTTTGAAGGATATTCAGTAAATGGTACACCTGCAGATTGTGTAAAAGTTGCCATTCATTCAATCTTAGATGAAAAACCTGATCTTGTTGTATCTGGTATCAATATGGGAGCAAATATTGGTACTAATATTTTGTATTCTGGTACCGTTTCTGCAGCAAATCTAGGTACAATGTTAGGAATTCCATCCATTGCTTATAGTTTAGACACAATTCGAAATGGTGACTTTTCCGCATCAAAACCAATCACTCAAAATGTATCTCAAAAAGTGCTTGAAAATGGGCTACCAAAAGGGACATTGTTAAATGTAAATATTCCAAATTGTCATTCAAGCGATATACTAGGATATCAAGTTACTGAGCAAGGCAGCGAATTTTGGGAAGATTGGTTAGAAAGCCGAGATGATCCGAGAGGTCGCAAATATTTTTGGATGACCGGCCAAAGATTTAATGAAGATGATTCTATGGACATGGATGGATATGCTATTGCCAATAATTATGTAAGCTTAACTCCAATACATTATAAGCTCACAAATGAATCATATATACCAGAATTGAAAACCTGGGACCTCAATTGAATCTATTCCAAGAACAAGGCGTCATTATCCTTGATTTTGGTTCCCAATATACCCAGTTAATTGCACGCCGTGTTCGAGAACAACACGTGTATTCTGAAATATTACAGCCCGATGTTCAGGTTTCAGATATTGTTGCAAGGAATCCTTCAGCTATCATTTTGTCGGGTGGCCCATCAAGTGTATTTGGGCATTCTGCCCCAGAATTTGATATTTCGATTTTAGATCTAGGGATTCCGATTTTAGGAATATGTTATGGATTGCAGTTGCTTGTGCATCACAGTGGGGGAAAAGTTGAATCTAGTGGAAAGGGTGAATATGGGTTTTCTAAATTGAATATTCAAAGTCACGATTCACTTTTTAATGCAGTTTCTGATGGAACGCAAGTATGGATGAGCCATATGGACCATGTGACGCATGTTCCCGAAAATTGGTCAGTTTTAGCTGAGTCTGAAAATGGAATTATTGCATCTTTATGTCATGTTCAAAATAAATGGTTTGCTACTCAATTCCACCCAGAAGTGATTCATACGATAGAAGGGGAACATATATTGCGAAATTTCCTTTTTAATGTTGCGGAATGTTCTCCTAATTGGACATCAGGAAATTTTATTAAAGAGCAAGTTGAACATATTCGGAAACAAGTTGGTGAAGGAAACGTATTAGTCGGTGTTAGTGGTGGCGTTGATTCATCTGTTGTGGCAGCATTATTACATAAAGCTATTGGGGATCAATCGAGTGCAGTATTAATTGACCATGGACTATTAAGGAAAAATGAAGCAGATTTATGTGTCCATGCGCTCAAGGATGGATTGGGGGTAAAGATTCAATCTTTTGATGAGTCACACTTATTTTTACCAAAATTGAAAGGAATTTCAGACCCTGAAAAGAAACGAAAAATCATCGGTGAACAATTTATTAGAAGTTTTGAATCTATATCAGAAGAATTAGGTGATTTCAGTTTTCTGGCACAAGGAACACTTTACCCTGATGTGATTGAAAGTGGAGTGAGTCATGGGAAAAAAGCTCATATGATTAAAAGTCACCATAATGTGGGTGGATTGCCGGACGATATTGAATTTGAATTAGTCGAACCATTGAGAGAATTATTTAAAGATGAAGTACGGAATGTCGGTCGTGAATTAGGATTGCCTGATTCATTAATTGATCGACATCCTTTTCCTGGTCCTGGATTAGCTGTTCGTATTATTGGGGAAATCACAGAAGAAAGAATTCGTATTTTGCAAAATGCAGACCAAATATATATGGACATTCTACATGATGAAGGAATTTATCATGAAATATGGCAAGCTTTTGCTGTTTTAATCCCCATAAAAACAGTCGGTGTAATGGGAGATCAACGTACCTACGAAAATTTATGTGGAATTAGAGCTGTTACAAGTCACGATGGAATGACCGCAGATTGGTATCGTTTGCCTGAACATGTCATGGCACGAATTTCGAGCGAAATCGTAAATTCGGTTCGTGGCATTAATCGTGTTGTATATGATATTACATCTAAGCCACCAGGTACGATCGAGTGGGAATAACTTTTTAATTATGAATGATAAATTTTGAATGATGAATTGGGCTGGAGTTGATCAAAATTTGTTTTTTATTTATTAGGTACAACGGGTAAGTTTATGTTATTCTGTCTAAACGTGAGAATATTATTTTAAATATCACTGTGACATAACCTTATTTAATTTGGAAATAAAAACAAGAAAGGATAGTTAATTAATCATTGATAATTAACAATTATAAAAATGTGTGGAATTGTTGGATATTTTGGAAATAATAGTGCTGCTCCTATACTCATTAATGGGCTAAAGAGACTTGAATACCGCGGATATGATTCTGCAGGGGTCGCCATCATGGAGCAAAATGCGTTTACCGTCACAAAAAAAGCAGGAAAAGTTAAAGATTTAGAAATGAAGCTTAACGGGAATTCTGCTAAGGGGTCGATTGGTATTGGGCACACAAGATGGGCAACACATGGTGAACCTTCTGATTTAAATGCTCATCCTCATGTGGACCAAACAGGAAAATTTGCATTAATACATAATGGAATCATTGAAAATTATGCTGTTCTTAAACAATTATTAGAACAAAAAGGCGTTGAATTTCAGTCCGAAACAGATACTGAAGTGTTGGTCCAACTTATTTCAATGATTTACCATGAAGATAATACATCTTTTGAAGATGCTGTTACTCTAGCATTAAGAAAAGTTGTTGGTACATATGGTATTGTTGTTATGTGCTCAGATGAACCAAACCAACTGATCGCCGCTCGATTGGGAAGTCCACTTGTTTTGGGAGTAGGAAATGGTGAATATTTTTTAGCCAGTGATGCATCCCCTCTTGTTGAGCATACACGAAATGTCATTTATTTAGAAGAAGGTGAATGCCTATTGATTGGAGATGATGGATATGAAATCAAACAAGTTGAAAATAGCAAAACAGTAGAAAAAAAGATATCGCATATTGACTTTTCAATTGAAGAGATTGAAAAGGGGAATTACCCTCACTATATGTTAAAGGAAATCTACGAACAGGAACACACGATTGTAGATACGATGCGTGGAAGATTGCGATTGGAAGAAGGAAATGTTCATTTAGGCGGAATTCAAGACCAATTGTTACGTATAGAGCGTGCTCGCCATTTTTACATTACAGCTTGTGGTACATCTTGGCATGCGGGTTTGATTGGAAAATATATTTTAGAAGAATTTGCTGGGATCCCAGTGCATGTTGAATATGCATCAGAATTTCGGTATCGAGATCCTGTAATAGATAGTCAATCGGTTGTTATTGCTATTTCTCAGTCGGGTGAAACGGCGGATACGCTTGCAGCCATCCGAAAAGCAAAAGAAAATGGTTGTTTAACTTTTGGTATATGCAATGTTGTAGGAAGCTCAATATCTAGGGAAACTGATTGTGGCATTTATACACATGCGGGTCCAGAAATTGGAGTTGCATCTACTAAAGCATTTACGGCACAAGTATCAGTATTATACATGTTAGCATTACATCTTGGGCGAAAAAATGGGTACTCAAAAGAAGATGGAATTAAATTGGCCCATGCATTGCATGATTTAGGTGATCGAGTGAATGATATATTAAATCAAACAGATAAAATAAGAGATATTGCTGAAGAAATAGTGGATGCAGATAATTGTCTATATCTTGGAAGGGGGACCAATTTTCCTGTTGCTTTAGAAGGTGCCTTAAAATTAAAAGAAATTTCATACATTCATGCAGAAGGATATCCAGCAGCAGAAATGAAACATGGTCCAATTGCACTTATTGATGAAAAAATGCCTGTTATTTTTCTTGCTCCACATGACAAAACTTATGAAAAAGTTGTATCTAATATTCAAGAAGTGAAAGCACGAAAAGGGAAAATTATAACTGTAACAGATAAAATAACGGATGATTTAAGGTCATTATCTAATCATATAATAGAAGTACCGGTTTCGCATGCTAGAACATTCCCAATATTAGCCACTATTCCATTACAATTATTGGCCTATCATTTAGCTGTTCTCCGTGGATGCGATGTGGACATGCCACGTAATTTAGCGAAAAGTGTAAC
>CAZGFQ010000041.1:0-16949 GCA_964525185.1 uncultured bacterium | reverse complement strand
CGCCTCCACTCGATTCAAGCGAACAAAGTTCGCATTCATTTCGTTCCGGCGGGCGAACCCGTTTTATATGGTATCTATTTATATCTAAAAATATATTTTAGCAAAAACCGTGGGAGAGAAACCTAGCATCTTAATATTTGTCATTGACGGTTCAGTTCCAAATGGGTTTACTCTTTTATGACTAATATTTTCTCTATTGTACACATTGAAAATTGATAAGCCAGTTTCCATGGACCATCCTAATATGGATAGAGATTTTGTAACATTTAAATCAAGTCTGTGAATAGGCGATAGGCGATATGTATTTTTCCCATTATCAGAAATAAAAATCGTTTCATCGTCAGAAATAGACATATTAGATAATCCTGTAAATACTGTCCCTGATGAATAAATCCAATTTAATGTAATATCCCATGAATTTATTTTTCCCTTGGTAACAAGTTTTAATTCATGTGTATGATCATGATCCGTTAAGTATGATTGTCCTCCATAAAGGACATCAAAAGAAAGGGTTGATTTTCCATAATGATAAGCCAACCATCCTTGCATGATTCCTTGTCTTTTGTGGACTAGAAATTCAACTCCTGAGCTATTGCCATCACCAGAATATATTTGAGACGGCTTTGATTCCCGTCGAATTGCTTCATAGGGTGCAGGGGTATTCATTTGATAATAATTAACTAATTCCGAGTAACGTTTATTATAAACATCCAATTGTATTTGGTATGAATCAGTTGACCATTGCAATCCAATATTTGAGAATAGTGCCTCACTTGGTTGAGTGTCATTATCAGAGAGTGTCCATAATTTTTCGCTTCCACGGCTACTTAAATCACTTTGGAATTGATGAATATATTGTACAGATTTTCCAACAGATGCTTCAATCCTGAATTGAGTTGTCATATGGGATCGAAATGATATTCTAGGTTCAAATATAAAAGAATCTTGCGCATGATCAGAATTGAGTCTCAATCCAATTGTAGCCATATTTGTAGGTGATATAGACCATTTATCTTGAATATAGCTAGTAGATATTCCCAATTTATTTTTTTGATTAACAGTAATTATAAAAACATCATTATTTTGTTTTTGAGTCAATAATGTTGAAGTATAAAAATTATTTTCAATTCCAAAATCAAGTTGGTGTGATTCATTGACAACCCAATGATGATTCATACGAATAGTTTGATCAAGGAATGAATTCCTTTCATGGGATTTTTGAAGAATAAAGGATGGGTCTGGATCGAGAGGAAACTGACTTATGCTAAAAATACTATTATACTGGCTATGAGACATACTGTATTCTGATTCAAAGTATGGATTCCAATGATGTGCCCACTGTAAGGATATGCCTTGGTTGTTCCAATCGGTTATTTCTTCTGTCCTAAGAGAATCATAAGTCCATAATTCAGAAAAGCCTATAAAGGATCTGGATTCATCAATTTTATCCTGTCCAATTAAAAATGAAATAGATATACGATCGGATGGCGTAGGTAAAAAAGATATTTTATTATTTAAATCAAAGAAATCAAACTGAGGCGAATACGTGGTTTTTTTAGTTTCATCACCCATTACAGATTCACCCAATAAATTAAATCGATCATCTCCAGTCACATATGATTGAATGGATTGATATAAGGATGATTCAAAATATTTAGAATTAGAATTTCGAGCAGAAATGGCCCAACTTCCATTCCAAGGTAAAGGTCTTTCATATGAAAAACCTGAACTTAGAATATTCATAAATACTGAAAAGTTTTGATGATTTATATTCCCATTTTTTCCGGACATAGAAATTACACTGGATAACTTACCTCCATATTTAATTGGGATATGACCTTTGTACACCTGAATATCTTTAATCGCATCGGAATTAATAGCACTAAAAAATCCAAAAAAATGATCTGGTTTATATATGGGGATGCCATCTAATAAAATTAAATTTTGATCGGGAGTACCACCGCGGATAAATAAATCTGCTGTACCGGATGTTCCCATTTGAACCCCCGGTAATAATTGCAAAGACCGGAAAATATCTGTTTCTCCTAAATGGGGGAGTGCAGATATATGTCTAGGTAAAAAGGCGACTTGACCTTGCCCAGATGATTGATCCATGAAATCAAGATTGTCCCCTTGAATGTCCACACGATCTCCAGTTAATACTTTAGGGCGCAATAAAATTGAAATAGATTCAGTTTCATCTTTGGGGAAAAATAATGGTTTATATGATGTTTCATATCCAATATATGAAATGTGCAACGTACATACTTTTGTTGGAATGTTAACAAGAGTAAATCGACCGTCTTGATTCGTCACATCACCAACATAATTATTTTTTATAAATACATTTGCAAAAGGAACTGATTCACCTGTTAGAGAATCTGTCACAATGCCATTTAAAGAAAATTGAAAATACCGTGGTTTATAAATAGTGAATTGTTGCCCTGTTTTTTCCCATGAAAGGGGCGTTGACCGAAGAATGATATCTATAGCTTCTTCTGATGTGCATTCATGGCATTGAGCAGAAATATAGGTGGAATCCACACCTTGATCAGAGAAAATGATAGACATATTTTTTTCATGAATAAGCTGAATTAATGCATCACGTAATGGTTCCTCGTTAAAAGAAAAAGTATAGGAATTCGCTGCCTGTAAAGGGAGCCAACACAAGGCTAAAAGAATGAAAGATGTAAGAAAATATCGCTTACTGGATGATACAGGTACGGGATTCACGATTGAATTTATAATCCCGCTGTGTTAAAAACGAGATTGCACTTAATACAGTTTGTAAATCATTTGTATTAATAACACCCGTAATAGAAAGGGTGCGCAAACTCGGATCTTCAAATTCAAAAGTTATATCAAATAATCGTTCAATTTCATTTGTGGCTTCCACTAGATTGGTTTCTTGGAAAATGAGTTTATCATTTAACCAAGCAGGGAAATCAGTGTGTGGAAGATTTGTTGGAGAGACTGGAACACTATTTTTACTCAATTTTAAAAATTGTCCAGCGTTGAGTTTAAATGTTTTATTTTGAGATGAAACGGAAACGATCCCTGTTTTTACACCCACTTCTAAATTGTCACCTCTCGATTTCACATTAAAAGATGTTCCTAAAACAGATACATCCCCGAATGATGTTTCAATAATAAAAGGAATAGGGCTTTTTTCTACCGTGAAAAATGCTTCTCCGTCTAATTGAATTGTTCTATGATCTGTATTAAAATCTTTTTGATATGAAATTTTACTATCATTATTTATGTGTATATAAGAGCCATCATCTAATTTTATATTTTCTTTTTCAGCATTTTGAGTTAAAACAGATGTTGTATTTAAATAGCGAATAGCCATGGGAGTTGACATGACTAAGAAGAGAGCCATTGCGCTTGCAAAAACCAATTTAGGTTTTAATATAGAAAATTGTAAACCCATTATTTTTTGTTTGGGCTCAATGTCCATATCTGCAATGGTCATGCGTTGCTCCAATTGATCCCACGCTTCGTCTAATGATGGAGGCGTTGGTAAATCAACATGAGAACTCAATTCCCAAATTTTCTTTAAGTCTTTTTCTTTGATATTCATAATGTCTATTTATGCTTTAAACAGATGGAGGGGCACCCAAAGGTGCTTTTTCCCCGCATCTGATATAAAAACGATAAAAAGGTTTATTTTACTCATAAATATTTCTTTAAATGTTTTTTCAATATTTTAAGAGCTCGATAGATTTGATTTTCCACGGTACGAACAGATAAATCGAGTATAGCCGCAATTTCTGGGTTTGATTTTCCTTCTATACGGCTCAAAATAAAAATATTTCTACATTTATTTGGGAGATAGGTATTAATGATTTCTTGAATCTCCTCCTCAAGGGCAGAAGCATGTGTATTCATTTCAGGATTATCCAGTTCCGAATGTCCATGAATGGGAATAAAGTCTTCATGTCGATGTTTCACATTTTCGTGTCGAAAATAATCATAGCATAAATTGGAACTAATACGAGCTATGAGTGAAAAGAATGATTTTTTTGGCTGGAGTGATTCGCGAGTTTTCCATACACGTAAAAAAGTATCTTGAGTTATATCTTCAGCTAAGTCATTATCTTTGACTCGATAAAATACGAATCGAAATAATGTATCATGATACATGGAAAACAATGTTTTAAAAGCTTGTTTGTCAGATTGTTTTACTTGTTGAAGTAATATGTGTTCTTTTTCAGCCATAACATGAAGGCGTGAATTTAGGGCAGATTCAGAATACAAGAGAGATGAGAAAAAGAATAAGCCCCGAAAATGGAAAAGAAACAAAAGGAGGTAGAAGGTCTAGGTCACATTTCCGAGGCTTATTAAAGTATTCAATCACAATACGTTTATATAAATGGGATTACTTAAAGTATTTTTATATTTTTACAAAAAAAAACCAATTCATAATATGAATATGAAAATGCTTGCATCCTTTTTAACAAATCCTAAAGTTTGGCCTGCTAAACTCTGACATATTTTCCACATACTCGACCTATCGGCGTTCAGCATTAAATACGGACAGATACGAGAATCTTTATTCAAATAATTGTTATGATTGTTATGACCAAAAAAATGAGAAATATTATGATTAATAAAGGAGTGCTACTCGGGCTTCTTATAATGTCATTCTTTCTATCAGGATGTTCATTTTCGCTCATGTCGAAATATCCTCGAATAATTACGAACCAAAGAGTTCCTCTCGTTTCTATCTCTTATGAATTTGGTGAAATTGAAATGGTAGTTCCATTGGAGTATGTTGGCTTAGATCCAGGTAGACTTACATTTGAAGTATATACAGGCGATTCTACATCTCAACAATTATTAGTTTCCGTCACCACAGATCCACCAGATGTTATGCCCTTATTTTTACCTCAAGGGACTTTGGGTTTTCAAAACTCAAATAATACGTTAGTCATTAAAATGTCTAATGAAGATTTCGACCCATTAACTCTACCATTTACGGGGGTAAAGTTTGGTGAATTAAGATTACCACCCATTCTTATAGAAGAACGACCTCTTGTATTTACAGGAAGAGTTAGAGAGCGGGCAGGCGAATCACCCATTCCAGACTTAGATGTATCCATATTAAACTTGGGTTCCATTGTTAATACTGTATACACGGACTCAATTGGGAAATATGAATGTTCCATTCCGGGTCGATATAAATATGTGGATGATTTATCAATTATTGCAGGATCAGATTACCAATTTGCACCAGCCAGGAAACGTATTCAACTACCAAAAACAGACTATATACTGGATATAGGACCCAGCGCAGAATTAATGTCGTTAGGAAATATGTATATTGTTAAAAAAGACCAGACACATTTAAGGTATTTCCCTCATGCGGGTAGTAATAGTTCAATGCTCATTGGGAGAGGGGAAGTATTGGCTGGACAAAAAGTTACAGGCGATCGAGTATATGGTTTTGTTGAAACAGAAATTGAATCAGGAGAATTAATTCTGATTGACGGCTGGGTGGATAAATTGGATTTAAATTTATTTTTAGACGGTACATTAAAAGATGCTCATGAAAATAGATATTAAAAAATATATTACCCTTTTATTATTTTCCACTTTGATCGGGCAAGTTCGCTTATCCTTGGTGACTGTTCCACGTCCAGCGGATGTATATATAGATGGGGACCAAATTGGTCGCACTCCAATTGATCAGTATAAAATTCGTCCGGGGGAACATGAAATCCAAATAATCTCAAAAGGGTATGCTCCCATTCTATACCCGATGACCATTAATGAGTCAAAAGCAGTAAAGTTGGAATTTTTTCTAAATCCAGTCTACGATATAAAGTTTAAAACAGATCATAAAGATTTAACTTTTAAACTCAATAAAGAGCATGAATGGAATAAACGAAAAATAAAACTCCAAATAGAGGCGGGGGATCATGAGTTACGAGTGTATCGAAAAGGTGTTTTAATTGATACTAGATCCATCACAGTCGATCAACCTACCACCATTCGATATCATTTAAATAAGAATCCAGAAGATGAATAAGATTCGATTCATTAGTTTATTTTTATTATACCTTTTTTCATCTGCGTATGGGAAAAGTAGTTTACTCGTTATTAATTCATTTGGAGAATCAGATACTGCACCCGTTTTTGAAAATGTTCAAGAATCCATCAAAATTAAGTTTGGTTCAAAAATACATTTTTTTACATCACAAGTTGAGCAAACCATTATAGACCTTTTTTCATCACATGAAAGTTCTGTCATTGATAAAATGGAAATTATTCGAGAATTAGGCGAAATTCATGAAAGTGATTATGTATTGTTTAATACATTAATTGAAGATGGCAATACATCTCATTTAAATGGACAGCTATTTTCTGTGAGATCTGGTGGTATTTTACAGGAAAAAAATGTACAATTTTTACAATATAGCGATGGAGTTTTTAACGAACTTCTTCTTTGGGCGGGCGACATTTTCAAAAAAGTAAAGGGTGATTTAGTCAGCGCGAGAGAAGAATTATTATTCCCTAACGCAGATGAAATTATATTAGAAAAAACACCGGTGGGTGCTATGATGCGGTCTTTCGCAGTTCCCGGATGGGGACAATTTTATTCTGAGAATAAAACATCAGGAATAGTTTGGTCATCGTTTGAAAGTGTTTTAATTGCTTCAATTTTAGTGAGCTATTCCAAATATAGTAAAAGTGTTGAAGATATGAATTTGAGTTTGGCTCAATATAATGCATCAGAAAATGAAACTGACATTGGTGAATTTAGAATGGATGTTGAAAGTTCCCATTCAGACCATATAAAATATAATAATTTTATTATTGGATTTTCCGCAGCAGCAACCACATCGTGGATGTCAAACGCCATTCATGCTTATTTTACAGGCCCGAGACCCGAATTAAATATTTATGGACCTATTATTCCATCTGAATAGAGGACATAAGTAATGAAAAATAATCGGTTTAAACCGTATGTATGGATAAGCATACTATTTTTTGCGAGTTGTACAATTTATGAAATAGAGTTGGATAATCCAGTTGATTCAGAAGCAGAAAATAACCCAGATCCACCCGCATTAGTTTTTCATCCCAAAGATACAACAGTAACTGTTAATTCTTCTTTTACATTAAGTGCTCATATTGTTCAACCTGATTCAGGCTATGCAGGGGCACATCTTAACGTGAAATACAATCCTTCTATTTTGGAAGTTGATACGATATTCCCGGGAGTATTTTTTACTGATTCAAGTTTAACAACACCCTTATTCGTTTGGAACCAAAATGAAGAATCTGTTGATATATTTATTTATTTTTTAGATACTACAGTTACATCTTTGAGTGGAACAGGCCATATCGCTGATATACAATTCACAAGTATTTCTTCGGGAGAAGCCACAGTAGAGTATGATTTAGAATCATGCGAATTGGTAAGTCCACAAGATGAATCTATGATAATTAATGGGAAGCGAGATTGTATCGTTACAGTTCAATGAAACATTGGCTTACAATTCTAATCATCCTTTCATCATGTCTTCCATTAAAAGGGGAAGTCCTTTTTACAGAATCTTTTGATGCAAATGGTGTATTACCCACGGGATGGACAACAGATAATGCCAATAATTGGAGAGTCCAAACTGGGTATGATGGAAATACAACTCCCCCCGCATTATCATTTACATGGTCACCGCGTATATATGATTATTCCAATGATGTTCAAACGCCAGATATTGATGTAGGAGATAATGCAGGTGTTTTAATTGAATTTGATTTTGCATTGGATTTTTGGGGTGCGTCAGATCATACAAATGGAATGACAATCAGCTATGATGGAGGAAATGGTTGGGTTCCAGTCCTTAATTATGAAATTGGTCCCGATGCGGGTTTTGTATCCATTGAAAGAAGAACTGAATCATTCACGGCAGATATTGAATCTGGGAGTGATTTAAAATTAAAATGGACTGCTTACGGGACAGACTCATATTGGATTGATTCCTGGATTATTGATAATGTGAAAATTATTACACTCCCGCAATTAACAAGTGTTACGATTGAATCAGCCAATGAAGATCCAAGTACAGCTGTTGAAGGAACGAATATTTGGCTCAATTTTACGGCAGATTCAGATTTATCAAGCGACCCCTATGTCCAAATAAATGGCAATGCATGTACTGTCGATAATTTAGGCGGAACAAATTGGGTTGCTTATTACACGGTTCAAGCCACTGACCCGGATGGGCCACTCCAATTTACGATTGATTTCACGGATGCGAATGGGGTTGATGGCAGTACCGTGAAACAAACATCAAATGGGTCAAGTGTTGTGGTTGATAATTCTGATCCTCCATCATTTACCGTTGGCGGTGTTACAACATCTGGTGGCGTTGTCGAAGCGGGGACATGGGCAAGTACAAATACAGAAGTTCAACTTGAAGTTAATGTCCCACAAGATTCCGCTGTTGTGAATTTTGATTATATTGAAGGAAACTCATTGTCATTTGATGGATCGAATGATGAAGTGACAATTCCTGCTATAGCTTCATACCAAGTGACAGATGCATTAACCGTTGAAACGTGGGTTAAACCAAATTCTTGGAGCGATAATGAAGGATTTTTGAATTTTGCTACGGATAATGGTGGAACAGAAGCTGGATTTGGGTTTGTCTTTTTTGCCACAGGTTGGCGTTTTTATTTAAAAACAACGACCAATACAATTGATTATGCAAATATGGCTGAAACGTCTACTCCGGTTGGTCAATGGACTCATTTAGCAGCCACTTATGATGGGACTAAAATTCGTATTTATAGAAATGGTTCAGCCATCGATTCCACTGATGCTATGGGAAACGTGGAATGGTCAGGTGCTCCCGGAAATGTGACTTTAGGTAGTTTTACGAAAGATGGAACAACTAAATACTTCGATGGAAATATGGATGATGTTCGATTATGGAATGTTGTTCGATCGGCAGCGGAAATAAAAGCATCAAAAGAAATTACACTTAATGGCGATGAAACAGGTTTGGTGGGATATTGGCAAATAGATGAAACATCTGGTGGAACGACAGCTGATTATACATCAAACAATAATACAGCCACTGTAAGTGGAGCTTCTTGGGATAGTGGAGAATCACCCATTTTTTTCCAAGAACCCATTTATGATAATACGGTTATTGTTGGATCATTATTTCAAATGCGTGCAGAAGTTGATGGAAATGGATTTGAACCGATAGGTCCCCAAATCCCAATTGTCATTGATGATGTCACGTCTGGAACAAAAACAATTACAGCATCAGCCGTTGATTTCAGCGGTGTAACAAGTTATGCACATGGGGGATCTGGGTCGTTTTCTGCACGATTATTTGATGTTGCTGGAAATTATTCAGAAGGGGATACGAGTGGAACAACCTTAACCATCGATTTAATTGCAAGTAATCCAAATCCCGTATCTATTTCATCAAATAATACATTCCCTCATTTGGCAACGGATGGAGATATTTTAACCATAACGATGGAATATGATGAAGATGTGGAAACGCCGAATGTAACTGTCGAAGGAAATGATAATGCATCAGAAACAGATTTAGGCGCAGAACAATTTTCAGCAACTTATACAATCGATGGATCAGAACCTGAAGGAAGTATAGATTTTGACATTACAACTACAGACTATTTAGGAAATCCGGGGACTCATAGTGGCACAACCAATGGAACGTCAGTTATATTGGATCGTACAGCACCAGAAGTGTCCCCTGTAACCATCATATCCAATAATGCGGATACACAATGGGCAAAAGTTGGCGACAGTGTAAAATTAAATTTTAGCGGGAATGAAATTTTATATGAAACAACCGTTACTTTAGCAGCTTCTGCCCTTACCCTTTTTGATACATCCAATGTAGCTTATAATGGTGCCAGCGAATGTGTAGGTGGTGAAATCATTACAGATAATTTAAAACTTTGGTTAGACGCCAACGATGTGGATGGCGATGGAATTTCTGAAGGATTATATGAAGATAATATTGTAGATGGTAATGTACCATTATGGGCGGATAAGTCCGGGAATGGTGCAGATGTTATTGAAGAAGCAGGACAAGGGACTCCATCCCTTGTTGAAAACCATTATAATGGTCAAGCGGCACTCCAATTTAATAAAGCAGAAGAAGATATGTTGGTGCATGATTTAGGTGGCAACAAATGGAATGCAACAGAATTTTCCTTATTTATTGTATTTCAACAGAATAATACACCTGAAAATTTTGATTCCTTTTTCTCAAATGGCGATAATAATAATAACAATTATTTCCAAATAACGTATAAAACTAATGATGGGCATTTTAAATTTTTAAGTGAGGGAGAAATCAACTTTGAACCATGGGATAATGATTTAAAACTATACGGCATCATTGCAAATGCGTCTGGAACATCCACTATTGTTGATGGAAATGTGGCAAATTGGGCAAATAATACAAATGGTAGACAATTTGATAAATATAAGATTAACCGCAACCGCTTGAATTTCCAATATAATGATTCTTATATAGCTGAAGTATTATTATATGATAGAGAATTAACTGAATCGGAATTAACAAAAACATATAAATATTTAGGAAATAAATACGGTCAAACATTTACAAATGATACCACGATTGTTTATGGAAATAAAGAAATGGCGGCGGATGATCCTGTGGGTCCGATGGATATCAGTATTCAATACAATGATTGTGCGGGGAATAGCGGTGTTGAAACAATTGAAACTACAGACGGGAGTTATGTGGTTTTTGATCCAGATCCTCCGGAAGCATTCACCGTAGGTACAGTCGTTTCGACAGGTGGAAATAGCGTTACAGACGCCTGGAATTCAACAAATACGGGTTTAGATGTTCAAGTTCCCGTTGCGGCAAATGATACAACATTAAAAAATGGTTCCATTCAGTTATGGGCAAAGGTTGGCGCGAATGCATATGAATTATTTGGAGATGCCGTACCCATTACGTCGAATGATTTTGGGACGAATAAAACCATCTCACTTTCAGAAGCACAAGTAGAAGCCATCACAGGATATGCAGAAGAAGATACAATATTTGTGAAAGCATTTATGACGGATCGACCTGGGAATGAAACAGAAGGTACATTAAGCGAAAATACATTAGTGATTGATGAAACAGCACCTTCCGTTATGAGTTCTCATATTGAATCCAATAATGCAGATTCAACCAAAGCTAAGGTGGATGATGAAATTACACTTACATTTCAAACCAGTGAAATAATAGAATCTCCTTCAGCAACCATTGCAAGTGGCGACGCAACTATTGCTGATTTGGGATCATTCAATTGGTCAGCCACATATACAATGTTGGAAACAGATGATGAAGGTATTATTGCATTTACTGTGAATGAATTAGTAGATGCACGCGGGAATCCTGCTGATGGTTTTGCAGATGCAACAGATGGAAGTGAAGTGGTCTTTGATCGAACTAAACCTGTATTAATCCAAGTTCAATTGCAGACAAATAATCCTTGGAATATTTATTGGGCCAAAGATGGAGATTATGGCCGTATTTATGCCAACTCTAGTGAAGATTTATTAACGCTGGTTTGTGCATTTAATGAAAATACATCAACGGATACGTGGTATAATGCCCATGAATTTGAATTGGGATATACGTATTCGAATACAGATACGGAAGGGATTGTTTCTTATGAAGTTGTTTTTTCTGATTCTGCAGGAAACCAAGGCGATACGGTTGTTACATCCACAGATAACTCCTATATCATTTTTGATATGACAACACCGGCTGGCTTTACCGTTGGAAATATGACAGCCACAGGAGGAAATGTCAGTGATGGAATTTGGAATTCCACCAATACAGGAGTTGACATACTTGTGCCAATTGATTCCGATTCAACCTTGGATAGTGGTCGAGTTCAAATGTGGGGGAAGGTTGGAAATAATCCATTTGAATCTATTGGAGAATATGTTTTTATAGAATCAGAAGAAGTGGGAAATATTAAAACCATGTCCCTTATTGAAGATTCGGTTGAAGCATTGACTGGTTTCGCAGAAGATGATACACTCTTTTTTAAAGCAGTGATTTATGACATTCCCGGAAATGAAACAGAAGGGAATGTAAGTGAATCTTATTTGGTGATTGATGGAACGCCGCCCGCACTTGATCCAGTATCAATCGTATCAAATAATGATTCTACTTCGTTAGCGAAAATTGGGGATATAATTACAATTACATTTTTGGCAAGTGAACCATTAGAAACTCCGGATGTAACCATTGCAGGTCAAGGTGCAACGGTAACCGATTTAGGCGGAAATCAATTTCAAGCCGATTATACCATGACAGAGAATGAGCCGGAAGGGGTGGTTTCATTTACGATAATCTACACCGGGCAGGATGGAAATCCCGGAGAAGATGTGATTGAAACAAGTGATGCAACACAAGTCATTTTTGACCGAACCATTCCTACTTTTAATCCTGTAACCATTTTATCTACGAATGCAGACCCGACTTGGGCAAAAGTGGGTGATACAGTCACTGTTTCTTTTACATCGAGTGAATCTTTGATGGACAGAAGTGGAACCATTGCTGATAGTATTGCAACTATGGCGGATGGTGGCGGAAATGCGTTTACTGCAATCTGGGCGATGGTAGAAACAGATCTGGAAGGCAGTGTCCCATTTGGAATTTTAGGCACAGATTGGGCGGGGAATATTAGTGATACATTATCATCTACCACGGATGGTTCGGATGTAATATTTGATCGCACAAAACCATTTTTATCCTCAGTCCATTTCGCATCGAATAATGCTATGAATGAATCCATCGCCGTGGGCGGTGATATTGCTACTATGATTTTTGAACCGAATGAACCTATTACGTCTGTGAGTCTTACAGTGGCTGAAACAAATGTAGCTGTTACAGAAAATGCTGGAATTTATTCAGGAGAATATACCGTTTTGGGGACAGAACCTTCTGGACCTCTTGATTTTTCAATCACTTTTAATGATAGAGCCGGCAATGTGGCTGATTCTGTATTATCAACAACTGATGGTAGTTTTGTGAGTCATGATGTTGGGCCGCCGGACTTGGTGGATATATCCATCATTTCATCCAACGCAGATTCATCTTGGGCGAAGGTCGGGGATACCATTACAGTTACATTTTCAGGGACAGAAATTTTAGCCAATATAGAATTAACCACAGTTGGAACCATCTCAAGTACAGAGAATCCATCTGGACTTCTATATAATGGAACGTATGTGATGCAAGAATCAGATCCGGAAGGCGTTATTGCTTTTTCCATCACTTATACGGATTTGGCTGGACAATCCGGACCGGATTACAATGCTTCCACAAATAATACAGAAGTTCAATTTGATAAAACTGCTCCCGTAGTTTCTCCTGTAACTCTTACATCGGATAATGTTTATGGTGATTCTTTGGCCGCATTGGGAAGTGTTGTTACATTGCAATTTTCACTCAATGAAGGGCTTCGAACCGTTACAACTCAAATTGCTAGCCAAGATCAAACAGTTAATTCCAGTGGACTAGATTATGATGCGAGTTATACTTTTTCAGAATCGGATACAGATGGATGGGTATCATTTTTAATTGCGTGTGTTGATTCTGCGGGGAATGCGCCAGAAGATATTGGTTCTACATCTGACGGGTCTATGGTTCGATTTGATGGAACGCCACCCGTTATAAATAGTGTATCTCTTTCTTCAAATCATCCTACGGACGCATCATTAGCGGGAATAGGGGATGAAATAACACTCATCGCCGTTTCAGCAGAATCTTTGAGAACAACAACAATTCAAATTGCTGAAAATAATCCCGATTCTCAATCATCAGTAGATTGGACCTTAACATCCACTTATACCATTCAAGGGACAGAAACAGAAGGATATATTCCATTTACTATTGATATGATAGATAGGGTAGGGAATGAAGGGATTCAAGTGGATTCCACCACGGATGGCAGTTACGTTTTTTTTGATATGACAGCTCCCACGGCTTTTAGTTTAGATTCAGTTTATTCAACAGGTGGAACTGTTCTATCCGGTTATTGGAATTCTACCAATTTGGAAATGGTTTTGGATATTCCAATTTCTGAAGATGATGAAACATTAATTGATGGCACAGTCCAACCCCAAGTGCGATTCGACGGGGGCGATTTTTTAAATATCGGTTCATCCATAACGATCGAATCATTGGGCGTAATACAGGTATCTATTTCACGGGATACATTTTCATCTACTGACGGTTTTATTGATGATGCGGATGCAGAATTCACCGCCATACTCCAGGATAAAGCAGGAAATGAAACCATTGGAAATACTTACAATACGGTTTATCATATAGATGAAACAATCCCGGAGCTATCAGAAATAACGGTAACATCTAATAATGAACTCAGTCCAAATTGGGCGACGATAGGCAATACATTTACACTTTCTTATACGGCTAGTGAAGGGCTTAATGAACCCATCACACTTATTTTAAACGATACCATTAATACCACCCAATCGAACAACGCAACCATATGGGTTGGGGAACATATCGTTTCGGAAATGGACTCTGACGGCGTAGTTTCCTTTTTTATAACATTCATGGATACAGCTGGGAATAGTGGGAGTGATATGTCTGAAACAACAGACGGATCAATCGTTAAAATTGATCGAACTTCGCCCCAAGTATTAAACGTACTAGAAGGTCGAGGTGGGGAAGATATTACCTATTATAATGAAGGTGATTCATTAACACTTTACTGGGATCAATCCGACGCATTGTCGGGAATACAAGACTCTTATTATGCATTAGGTACAGATTCAAATATGACAGATGTTCAAGGATGGACAAATGGAAATACATTTAATTATGGCGGTTGGGATCAATTAAACCTAACCAATGATACACGATATTTTGGATGTGCATTTGCTCAAGATTCCGCTGGGAATTATTCGGATACCATTTGGGGGAATGGAATTTATATTGATATACAAATTCCAGACACTGGATTTATTGTTGATGGGAATTGGATTATGGATGTGGATTATACACCAGATTCATCTCAGCTCAGTTATCGATGGGGAAATTTTTCTGATAATGTAGGATTGGAATATTTCCAATTAGCCATCGGAATGGATGGAGAACAAACAAACATTTTGCCTTTTACCAACATTGGATTTGCTGAAACAGATACCATTACCGGGTTAAGTTTAGAAAGGGATATTTTATACACAACTTTTTTAAAGGCGATTGATTCTGCTGGGAATACATCTGAAACGGTAGAAACGGATGGAATCTATTTTGATGATGTTTTTCCAATGGTAACTCAAATATTACCTGAAGTGGATTCAAGCCAAGTAGTGTCTGTATTATCAGTGGATACATTAAATATTCAATTCAATAAATTGTTATGGGACTTTGATATTTCAGTTGCATCGAGTCAATTGGGAGATGTGAATTATTCATTAATTCAAACAGATTCAGCCATTGTAATTGCGTTAGAAGATGTACTTCCAAGTTTTGATACAGTTACGGTAGTTGTGGATTCTGCCATGGCGTATAATTTGTTAACTGTTTCTGATACATTGCAATTTTTCAGTGAATTATGGGGAGATTTAAATCACGATTTTGCCATTGATGTGCAAGATGTGATTGCTTTTAATGCAGCATGGCCCGATGTGGATTTAGCACCGTTTGATGCGACACCGCCTTATGTTATTCCAAGTCCAGATGGAGAAGTGAATTTGAGAGATTTGGCTGCCTTTGGACAAATGTGGAATTGGTATTATCAGGATTATGAGCCCATTCCAGGCGCCATCATGACGATGGGGGAACCGCTGGAAGCGGTAGCAAGAGTCCATTCATTATCCATCCAACTTCCGGAAGGAACTACAACAGGACAAATTACTTTTTCCGATCCATCATTGAACCAATTATCCATCAAAAATGTAAACGATTTTTCACATCATATGGTATTAACCCATTATGATTCTTCCAAAGGGATTCAATCCACCGCTTTTTCTCATTTACAAAAATCATCCACAGATAAAATTGTCTTTTCTTTAAAAGAGAATGAAAAAGATATTTTTCAAACATCTGTTTTTTATCAATTCTTTAATAGGGAAGGGCAGGCATTATCTTCCGGATTTACAGATTTAGTTTTAGATGTTTTACCGGAACAATTTGCAGTTCATCCAAATTTCCCAAATCCGTTTAATGCGGAAACACGACTTAAAATTGATATTCCTGAAAATGCAGTATTAGACATGAAAATTTATGATATTCTGGGTCGAGAAATATACCATCGCCATTTGGGTGAAATAGATGCTGGATTTCATGAAATAAAATGGGACGGGAAAAATACCAACCATGAATCAGTAGGAACAGGCATTTACTTTTTAAGACTCAATGTGGGGCACCGCACCTTTTCACAAAAAATGCTGCTATTGAAGTAAAGGTTTAGATTTCAAACTAACCAAGTTGTAAGCAATATAAGTGATAAAATTATTATCCATTTTACTTCCTTTTAACTTTTCTAAATTAAAAAGTTGCTTAACTCCATGTACATTTTTTTATACTAGGTCCACTTCGTTATTATCAAACATTTCTTGGAGCAATTTATTATGCTCATTGCCAATGCTATCATACGGATTTTCAAATAATTGAACCTGATGGTTAATATTATATGTACAACCGATATCTATAAGGCCAACGTATAGCACTGTAAGTAAGAGAAGCATATTAGTAAATTTATTTTTCATTGTACTTTCCTTTACTTTTTAAGAAAGACAATTATGATTAACTCTAATCACAATATCTTTCCCAGCCTACGTGCTACTTCGGCAGGCAGGCTTTTCTGTTTGGTATTGTATCAGCCCCGTTGTGTGTTGTCCCCCTTCCCAGAAAATGGCGGGTAAACTTTTGCAACGG
>CAZGFQ010000040.1:14221-17049 GCA_964525185.1 uncultured bacterium | reverse complement strand
TTACTCCTGTTAAAAGTGTTAAAGTGTTTACGTGTTATGGTGTTCGTGGTCGTGAAAACTCGAACACTAATAATTTTTTAAATATTTCTGTATTTATTTTCATTTCTGTAAATATTTCCAAGATGCTGGAAAACCATCCGTCAATTTCGTCCAATGATTCTGCCGATTGATAATTTAACCCAAATTCTTTTGCTGTGAGTTCTGCTGTTCGTTTGTGCGGTGTAGTAAAAAGATTCGTAAGTCCAACTTGATTTGAAGGGCCCGGAATCATGTTAAAAATCCCGCCGCCACCATCATTCAAAATAATAAATTGTAAGTTTGTGGGGAATTTATGATTTAGCCACAGTCCATTCCGGTCATAAAAAAATGAAAGGTCTCCCACAATTAATGAGTGTTTTCTATTGGGTTCTGCCAATGCATGCCCCACGGCTGTACTTACCACACCGTCGATTCCGGATGTTCCCCGATTACACCAAACATCAATGGTTGAATCATGAACACCAATATAATTAGCAATTCGAACCGGCATACTATTCCCCAAATGAAGCACACTATTTTTGGGTAATAGCTTCAAAACTTTTCGAACAGCAGAAAAATAATTGAATTCTGTTTCATCCAATAACTTGCTAAACCGTATATGTGTGTCTGTTTGAGCCGTCGAAAGTTTTGAATGATAAATTTCTTTGTGTCTCCCTGTCTCCGAGGTTAATTCCACCCACTTTTTGAAAAACACAACAGGATCAACTTCAATAACTTTCGTCAAACTTTGAAATGGATTACCCACCATCCCCGTGCCAATATGCCAATGAATTTTAGGCTTATATTTTTTTAAAAATAATTTCAAATTCTTGGAAATGACAGAACGACCAAATGTAATAAGAAAGTTTGGACTCAATGATTTGTCTGCATGTTTAAAGAGCAAATCTCCAGAATAAATTAGACCATCCACCCCATGAAGATTTGAAATCACATCTCCAACAATTGGCACATCTAACCGATGAAGCAAATACACCAATTCCTGATTCGGTTCCAACTGCCCACCTAGAACCATCACCTTTTCAGATGATTCTAAAATGGATTTAAATTCATTAAATATTTCTTCGGAAATATTTTTAAATGTTTTTCTCTGTGTTCTCCGCGTCTTTGTGGAAAATATAATATCACCCAAAGATTCCGGATAAAATGGTTCACGAATGGGAATATTTATATGCACCGGACCTAATGTTTCATCTAAAGCTAAAGTCAAAGCTTCTACCCCAACGTTTGAATTATTTTCATTATAATTAAAACTGCCCATTATATGGGGTTCATACATTTTTTCTTGATGAATCGTTTGGCCATCCCATTGATCAATCCATTCCGGTGGGCGATCTGCTGTTAATATGATCAGGGGAACCTGTTGATAATAAGCTTCAGTGACTGCAGGAGCAAAATTCTGGGCAGCGGTACCTGAGGTACAAACAAGTACCACGGGCTTTCCGGATTGTTGAGCCAATCCTAACCCCATGAACCCTGCGGATCGTTCATCAGCAACTGATATAGTTTCTATATTTGGATGTTTGCCAAACCCAATAAGCAATGGCGCACACCGCGAACCGGGACACACAACCGCTTTCTCTACACCATACTCTGCACAAAGACTGACTAAATCGTAAATATGTTGGTTGTTTTTTTTAAGTGTTAAAATGTTCATGTTACAATGTGTTCACATATTTGAGTTTATCCCACAAATTAAAAGTCTTGAGCCCTTTAACACTTCGAACACGTGAACACTTCAAAGACTTAAACACTTTGTCCATCCCCATTCATCACATCCAACAACGTCTGACACTTCAGCGCTGTTTCTTTCCATTCTTTTTCCGGAACAGAATCGTGTGTAATTCCTGCGCCAGCGTAAAGAACCGCACGCGTTCGTAAGATTTGCATACATCGAAGATTCACATAAAGACGTGTAATTCCTTCCATATTCACCGGACCTAAATATCCACTGTAAAACTCCCGGTTCAAATGTTCATTTGCGGCAATAAATCGCAAAGCTGAAAATTTCGGCATTCCACAAACGGCAGATGTCGGGTGAAGTAGATTCAACATAACTGTTCCCAATTCAGGGAAATGGACTTCATTTAAATCAACATTAAATTCTGTCTTTAGATGAATCATATTCCCAGCTCGTACAGATCGGGGTCCCGTTTCAACAAACTCTCTAAGGCGAATGGTTTTAAACTGTTCAATAATGTAACGACTCACCATTGCCTGCTCTTCTATTTCTTTCTGATTCCATGTAGCTTCAGACACATCCTTATCCAAAGGAAACGGTTGAGTCCCGGCTACAGACACCGTTCGAAAATGATTATTTGTTGATTCAACCAGTAATTCCGGTGTCGCACCCATCCACGTTCCACGCCCAGGGATGGAAACCAAACTCACGAAAGCATCGGGATATGCGTTTTCCAACCGGTTAAATTGATCAATAATATCAAAATTATCCGATAATGGTTCATCGTAAGTTCTGGCAGAAACTACTTTATCAAATTCGCCTTCTTCAATGGCCGTAATTCCATTTTCTACCATTTTAATGAAGTGAGATTTTTCTCCGGAAATTTCTGTATCAGGCCTATTGTTTAGGTAATATTTTTGTGGAGATTTCTCTGTATCTTCATTTTTCAGTAATTCCCCTTTTTCGACTATCCAATTCCCATTTTTATCTGTAGAAGCAAACACATCTGATTTCAAAAAGAGTGTTTCGTTCCCTTCTGGATTCATGAATGGACTAACGACAAACCCCGATTCTGTATTTTGAAGATCCATGCGACCTTTTTTGGGAGATC
>CAZGFQ010000040.1:4958-14121 GCA_964525185.1 uncultured bacterium | reverse complement strand
CTGTTATCATTGTGAATATCAATATTCCAAACTTGAATTCTTTTCCCAATTTTAATTGGGGTGGCTTTTCCATGCACCCATCCATTTTTAGCACTTCTTAAATGATTACAATTGATTTCCACACCAACGACAGTTTTTCCATCATCCTTTAATACCATTCCTCCAGCTATACTTCCTAATGTTTCTGCTAAAGCGGCTGACGATCCGCCATGTAATAAGCCAAAAGGTTGAATTGTTCTTTGATCTACAGGCATTTTCCCAGATACAAAGTCAGAACCAAAATCAGTAATCTCAATTCCAAGCGCTTCAGCCAAAGTTCCTTTTCCAAATGCATTTAATGTTTCTAATTGTATTGATTTTTCCATTATTTTTCTCCAATATATAGAGTACAAACTCCAAATGTAAGTGGGATTGCTCTACAATTCTTTAATCCTATCGATTCCATGATGTTTATAAATTCTTTTCTTGTTGGGAAATTCATAATAGAGTCCGCAAGATACTCGTAGGCAGCTGGATTTTTAGTAAACCATCTAGCCAACTTTGGTAATATTCCATTTAGGTAAAAACCATAAGCACTTCTCCAAAAACCCGGTTCCGGTGTTGTGAGTTCAAGAACCATGACCTGTCCATTATTAACAAGAATGCGTTTCATTTCTGTGAGTGCTTGTTTTTTATCAGGAATATTTCGAATCCCAAAAGCAATGGCGGCCACATCAAATGAATTGCCATTATACTCAATATTTGTTGCGTCTCCCCATTTTAGCTCTACACGATTATTCAAATTTTGCGCATCGACTTTTTTCAATCCGTTATTAACCATTTCTTGAACAAAATCAATACCAACAACATTCACGTTTTCATAAGTGTTGGCACAATCCAAGGCTAAATCACCTGTGCCAGTCGCAACATCTAAAAAGCGGTTTGTATTGAAAAATGTCATTTCAGCAACCGTGCGTTTACGCCAAGCAACATCTCTTCGGCCAGACAATAACCGATTTAAAAAATCATATTTATCTGTTACAGATGTAAAAATATCTTTTACGATTCCAATACGTTGATCATCATTCATTTCCTTAACGGATGGATAATTTTTATTTTGTTGATCTATCACTTAAATCCTTTTGTAAATAAGTCAGTAATTCCATTCACCCATTCTATTCTATCTAATTGGGTTCCTTCAGATAATGCTTCATGATATTCTTTTAAAAAATGGTTTAATACAGCATCTAAATAAAAGACAGCCTGTCCTTTTATTAAATTTGAATTCAATTCCTTTCGGTCAATCCCATCCTGTATGATTTCACCCAAATAGTCATTTGAAAGTAGCTGTAGTTCAGTCATTATTTTTTTTCTATTGGGTGAATCGCCAGAATACACTAATCTAAAATATATTTTCGCTAACCTTGGATGATCTGTAATGAACTGAACACCCGAATCAATGATTTGTGCTAATCGCTCATTGAATGGAAGCCCTGTGGTTGAATCTCTTACATCTTTTAAATAGGCTTTGACTTCTCCAAGAGTTAACGCATACACATAATCATATAGAGTACTTTTTGTTTTGAAATAATTAAACAATGATCCTTTAGAAATACCTGCTTGATTTACAACAACATTCATGGATGCTGTTTCATAATCTTTTTCAGCAAATTCAGAAATGGATGCATTCACAATACGCTCTTGTTTTTCTATCGGCAGTCTTTCAAATGGATTCATATGGATATTTCATTAAAAAAATGTATATTGACCAGGTGGTCAAATTAAGATATTTTCTTATTTATTGATAACAAAATAATTATGAATGAGTAAATTAGAACTATGTTAAAAAAACTTACATTTCTAACTGCGGGGGAATCACATGGCCGCGGTCTTCTTGGGATATTAGATGGTATTCCTGCTTCTTTAGATATTTCTGAAAATGAAATTAATATTCAACTTGCTCGTAGGCAAATGGGTCATGGCCGTGGTGGGCGTATGAAAATTGAAACAGACACGGCTGAGATTTGGAGTGGTGTTCGCCACGGGAAATCACTTGGGTCACCCATTGGAATTTTAATCCACAATAAAGATTGGGAAAACTGGACGAAAAAAATGTCCGTTGAACCAACGGATGAACCTATTAAAAAAGTGACACTTCCTCGACCTGGGCATGCCGATCTTGCGGGAATTCAAAAATTCGGTTTTGCTGATATTAGAAATGTGCTCGAACGCTCTAGTGCTCGAGAAACAACTATGCGGGTCGCATTAGGGTCTATTTGCAGAAAACTATTGGAAGAAGTAGATATTCAGGTGGCAAGCCGCGTTACGCAAATACACTCAATAATAGATGATTCTCCAATCCCTTCTGGTTATTCGCTCGATACTTTAAATCAAAAAGCAGATGAATCGCCCGTAAGATGCTTGGACAAAAACATTGAAGAGAAAATGATAAAATGTATTGACGACGCCAAAACAAATGGTGACTCATTGGGAGGTGTTTTTGAAGTTATTGCAACAGGACTTCCTTATGGATTAGGCTCCCACACGCAATGGGATAAAAAATTACAAACACGTATTTCAAGCCTAATGATGAGTGTGAATGCCTTTAAAGGTATTGAAATTGGAAACGGCTTTTCCGGTGGGATGAAATTTGGGAGTGAAGTCCATGATGAAATTGGTTGGGATGGGAATAAATTTATACGTCACTCTAATAATGCGGGTGGTATTGAAGGTGGAATGAGCAATGCTCAGCCCATTGTTGTTAGAATGGTAATGAAACCTATCCCCACCTTAATGAAACCACTTAAATCTGTAGATATTGAATCGAAGGAAGAAAAGGATGCGCATAAAGAACGGACAGATGCCTGTGCTGTCCCAGCGGCAGCCATCATAGCTGAAAGTATGTTATGCTTTGTTTTAGCAGATGCACTTTTAGAGAAATTTGGTGGAGATTCGATTGGACAATTAAAAACACATATTTCATCATCAGCAAAATATTAATGACAATATATATTATTGGCATGATGGGTTCGGGGAAATCCACAGTTGGGAAGCAATTGGCTGAAATAATTGATTATTCATTTATAGATTTGGATTCTTTTATCGAAAAAGAAGAAAATATGACAATTGGAAATATTTTTGAAAATCGTGGTGAAAAACATTTCAGGGCATTAGAAACTAAAGCGCTTATATCGACTATGAAGGATGGTGTTGTAATATCTTGCGGAGGCGGTATTGTATTAAGTGAAAATAACTACACATATTTAAAACAGGGAAATATATTTTATCTAGAAGCAACTATTACTGAATTAGTAAAACGGATTTTAAATTCAAGTCATAGACCATTATTAAAACAAAAAAATATATCAGAAGAATTAACCAATATATTTAAAGAGAGAGAAAAGATGTATTTAGATTTATCTAACCATACAATTGATACAAATAACAAATCTCCCAATCAAATTGTTAAACAAATACAAAAGTTTTTAAATGAAAATAATTGACGTAAACCTTCATAATCGATCATATTCAATCCAAGTTGAAAATGGATTAATCAGGGAAATACCATCCATATTAATGGATCATAATAAAGATCAAAAATGGATTATTATATCTCAGCACAGATTGATGGAATTTTTTGGGTTCGAATTAATGAATCAATTAAAACAATCTGGCTATTCTATTGATTATATAACCGTCCCAACAGGGGAGACGGCAAAAAGTATTGTTGAGTTCAATCGTATTATTAGTCAAATGATTGAAATGAAATGTGATCGATCCACAACTATTCTTGCTCTTGGAGGAGGTGTTGTTGGTGATGTTGCGGGGTTTGTTGCTTCTAGCTTTATGCGTGGTATTGACTATTATCAAATTCCAACCACTTTATTGGCTATGGTTGATTCATCCATTGGGGGTAAAACAGGCATTAATATCGCTGAAGGTAAAAATTTGGTCGGTGCAATTTACCAGCCAAAAGGTGTTCTCATTGATCCAACAATATTAGGATCCTTACCAAGAGAAGAAGTTGTGTCGGGTTTGGGTGAAATATTGAAATATGGTGCCATAAAAGATACAACTTTCTTTTCAACTACATCTCATTCTTTGGATAATTTAGATACATTTCCCTATGAAGATGCAATTGCTAGATCATGTGAAATAAAAGCAGAAATAGTTTCTCAAGATGAACGCGAAGGTGGCTTACGAAGGTTGCTCAATTTTGGTCATACGATTGGCCATGCTCTTGAAGCTCATTTTGGTTATGGACAAATACGTCACGGGGATGCCGTATCATATGGTATGATTAGCGCGGGGTGGATTTCGAAAGAATTAGGGCTATTAAAGAAAGATGATTACAAAATTTTTAAACAATCTATTTTAAGATTACCTCTTCCAATATTAAATAAATTTGATCCCGTTTCTTTATTACCTTTTATTAAAAATGATAAAAAAACAGTTTCAGGTATTCTTCATTTTGTCACTCTATTGGGAATTGGGTCAGCTACCACAAATGATAATGTAACAGATAAACTATTGATTAACGCTATGAAAGAAATTCAATGAAGTTTCTCATAATAAATGGTCCAAACCTTAATCTCTTAGGGAAAAGAGAACCTGATATTTATGGTACTGACTCGTTAGCTGAAATTGAATCTTGGGTTAATGATTCATTGAATGACGATAATCACCAAATTGAATGGTTCCAATCAAATCATGAAGGTGAAATTATAGATAAAATACATAAAGCAATTAATCGTGTAGGCGGAATAGTGATTAACCCGGGAGCATATACCCATTATTCCTATGCAATTCGTGATGCCATTACTTCTTCAGAAATCCCTACAATAGAAGTACACTTAAGTGATATCAGCAATAGGGAACGTTTTAGAAAAATATCTGTTATAAAAGATGTATGTTTAACCCAAATTTCAGGATTAGGTAAAAATGGATACTTGCAGGCTATCCAATTATTTTTAAATAATATAAATTAGTTAATCACTATTTACACCTTGGTTTATTCTGCCTTTATCTATTCGAGCAAACCAATAATTAAAAAATGTTAGTGCATTTTCATTCCAAGTATTTGATGGAGCCATATCTGAATTATCATCAGGAAAATAATATTTAGGAATATTGGGGTTTAGCCCCTTATCCATATCTCTGGAATATTCATTAGATAAGGTAATTGTATCATATTCAAAGTGATTAAAATTATAAAATTCGTTGTGTATTGTATTAGACACCAAGCAAACTCCAGCTTCATCAGAATCCAATATAATTTTTAATTCCGGAACTGATAAAACATCTCTCTTTTTTAAACCAGTATATCTTGAAACAGGAATTGAAACTTCACTTGGGAAAGCAATATTTCCAATCAACTCATGGTTAAAAAAAGTGTGCTTAAATACACCAAACATCTTTTTATCTAATAAATATTTTTTTATTTCATATCTATGATATAAAACAGCTTGAGCTCCCCAACAAATAAAATTTGATGGGAGTCCTGCTTTATAAATTTCATCAAAAATTTGAGTCAATTCATCCCAGTATTCAACTTGCTCAAATGGAAGTGTTTCCACAGGAGAACCGGTGCAAATAAATCCATCATAATCAGTGGGTGATATATCTGATAATATTCCATAATTTGTTTTTAAATAATCTAATGGTGTGTTTTTAGATATATAACTTTCTAATCTTAAGAATGTAATATCTATTTGATAATCCAATTCTTCAAATAATCTATTAAACTGATTTTCTGTATCAATTTTATTAGGCATCAGATTTAATATTAATATTTTTATAGTTGGCTTCATATGGCCAAGGTGGCTTGATTTTTCAAGCCACCTTTTTGAGCTATTACTCACTGCCTGTTTCAAATAATATTATACAATTAAATGTCATTTAATGCTTGATAAAAATCAGAGATAATATCATTTATATTCTCAATACCCACGGAGACTCGAATGAGTTCTTCCGTCACGCCAGATGCAATTTGTTCGCTCTCAGAAAGTTGCTCATGAGTTGTGGATGCTGGATGAATCACAAGTGTTTTAGCATCACCCACATTTGCTAAATGGCTTGCTAATTGCACAGATTCAATGAACTTTTTCCCTGAAGAACCTCCACCTTTTATTCCAAATGATAATACGCCACCAAATCCATTGGTTAAATATTCCTTGGCTTGTTGATGATAAGGATGACTCTCTAAACCAGGATAACTCACCCACTCTACTTTTTCATGTTTTTCTAACCAGTTAGAAAGGGTTAATGCACTATCCACATGGCGTTGACCACGTAAAGACAATGTTTCCAAACCTTGTAATAGTAAAAATGAGCCAAATGGATTTTGACATGCTCCGAAATCTCTTAATCCTTCGACCCTGGCTTTAATGATAAATGTGACATTTGCCCCTAATACACCATTTGGACCAAATGTATCCCAAAACATGAGTCCATGGTACCCTTCTGATGGTTCCGTAAACTCTGGGAATTTCCCATTATCCCATGGAAAAGTTCCAGCATCAATTATTACACCGCCAACAGTATTCCCATGGCCCCCAATCCATTTTGTTGCAGATGCTACAACAATATCAGCACCATGGTCAATGGGTCGACATACAAATCCACCCATTCCAAACGTATTATCTACAACTAATGGAACTCCATTTTGCTTAGCAATTTTAGATATAGCTTTAAAATGTGGTACATTGTACTTTGGGTTTCCGATACTCTCCAAATAGATAGCTTTTGTATTTTCATCTATTAATGATTCAATGGAAGCTGCATCGTCCCCATCTGCAAATCGAACATCAATCCCTAGCCTAGGAAAGCTAACTTTAAATTGATTATAGGTTCCTCCGTATAAATAACTTGAGGAAACTATATTATCACCAGCCTTAGCTAACGTTTGTAAGGCTAAAAATTGCGCTGCTTGTCCGCTTGAAGTTGCCAATGCTGCTACACCTCCTTCTAATGCAGCAATTCTTTTTTCAAAAACATCTGTAGTTGGATTCATTATACGCGTATAAATATTCCCAAATTCTTTTAGTGAAAACAGATTAGCAGCATGATCGGTATCGTTAAACGTGTAAGATGTTGATGAAAAAATAGGAACTGCTCTAGCGTTTGTTCCTGCAGCTGGCTCCTGCCCAGCATGTACTTGTAATGTATCGAATTGTAATTGATTGCTCATTATTCTTCCTTTTATTTGAATGATTAACAGCTATCATGACAGCTAAAACGTATTTCTCCAAACCCAAATATTTGAATCCCATGGTTCCTGTGGATAATTAATCGAGGATTATGAACTACATTAATTGAAATAGCGACTCAATAAATCGAGCAACTACTTATTATTCATTTGGTATTTTGTGTCAGGGGGGTATGAGACAGAACAGCATTATCTGTCTTATCTACCTCCGAATAAATTCGGAGCAGGAATTAGCACCTTGAACCATTTAATAATGAATTCAGGTTGCTAAGGTATCGTCGGGCCTGATCCCTCCACCTTTCTGGATAAAATCCGTTGCTGAACTGTCAAGAAGCATTAAAATGTCTAGCCGATGTTAATCAATCATTTATAGTATTACTATATTTTTTTCTTAATAAAATCGAAAATGGTTAAAATAAATTTTTTATTTGTTTGCATTCGATTAAATAAGCACAATAGATTCAGTTCACAATTATGAATATGCGACGACGCCATAACCACCATCATCGACCCTTTACATTAAAAGGAAGGTCTGGCCGAGCTACATAGTTTTTTAATAAAATTTCAAAAATATAAAAGCCCTCCGGACAACCGGGGGGCTTTTTTTTTGCATAAAGGAATACAATGAAAAATAATTTAAAAATAGGACTTCCAAAAGGGAGTCTCCAAGAAACAACGCTTAAACTGTTAAAAAAAGCAGGTTGGAATTTTTCCATCTCTGGACGAGCCTATAAACCATATTGTGATGATAAAGATTTAGAAGCTTGGCTCATTCGCGCACAAGAAATGTCCGTCTATGTGGAACAGGGTGTTTTTGACATGGGGATTACTGGAAAAGATTGGGTTGAAGAAAATGAGTCAGATGTTGTTGAAGTTTGTGAACTCATTTATGCGAAATCTTATATGCGTCCAGTACGTTGGGTATTAGCTGTTCCAAATGATAGTAATATTCAAACTGTTGAAGATTTGGAAGGTAAGCGAATTAGCACTGAAGTAGTCAACATAACAAAAAAATATTTGAAGAAGAATAATGTAAACGCACATGTGGAATTCTCATGGGGTGCAACGGAAGTAAAACCGGGGATTCTTGTAGATGCTATCGTAGAAGTAACTGAAACAGGATCTTCCTTAAAAGCGAATAACCTTCGTATTGTTGATACCATTATGGAATCAAGTACACGATTAGTAGCAAATAAAAATGCATATAAAGATCCATGGAAAAAGAAAAAAATAGATAATATTGCAATGTTACTTCAAAGTAGTATAAATGCGACTTCTCGTGTTGGACTCAAAATGAATGTAAGCGCGGACCAATTAGAATCACTTGTATCAGTCCTACCTGCCATGAAAAAACCAACTATAAGTCAACTTACCAATGGATCTGGGTCAGCTGTTGAAATAATTGTTGAAGAAAAAATTGTTAGAGATTTTATTCCACTTCTTATTAAAAATGGTGCAACTGATATTATTGAATATCCCCTAAATAAAGTTATCATATAATGTTCAAAACTTTTCACAGCAAATCTGACTTATTAAATACAATTTCGATTCAACAGGATTCGTCCGTAGAAGATTTGCAACTAGTGGAAGAAATAATTTCAACTGTTCGTGACCACGGTGATGAAGCATTAATTGAATACACACAAAAGTTTGATCACATTAAACTTGATGATATAAAGGTAAATATACCTTCTATAAAAATAGAGAATCCTGTCTTAAAAAGTGCGATCCAACAGGCTTCAGAGAATATTAAAGCATTTCATCAGAAACAAATGCCGAAACCAATCAACCATCAACAAGATGATGGTACGAATGTTTCTTTAAAATGGCGTTCAATAAAAAAAGTGGGTGTATATGTCCCAGGAGGAAATTACCCATTATTGTCAACCGTATTAATGAATGTTATACCGGCACAAGTTGCTGGTGTTGAAAATATCATTGTTTGTACTCCTCCCCAATCCAACGGCCAAATTAACC
>CAZGFQ010000040.1:0-4858 GCA_964525185.1 uncultured bacterium | reverse complement strand
ATTGCTTCAGATCTTATTTCTCAAGCGGAACATGATAAAGATGCTTTTACATTTTTATTATCCACAGATAAAAATATCATTGAAAACACTAAATCTGAAATTTTTCGATTGTTGAAAACTCTAAAAACGATAAATACTGCAACAGAATCATTCATAAATAATGGGTTTGCATATTTGGCTGATTCCTTAACTGAATGTATTAAAATATCGAATCAAATTGCCCCTGAACATCTTTCGATTCAAACAATTGATAGTGATACCCTTTCAGATAAATGTATTGCTGGAGCAATTTTCATAGGAGAGCAAACTCCTGTGGCTTGGGGAGATTATTGGGCAGGTCCAAATCATACTTTACCCACATCTGGGGCGGCTCAATATCGTGGCTTATTAAATGTTCTAGATTTTCTCGTCCCATACTCAGTTACAACGGCTAATAATAATCAACAGAGTATTCAAGCAATTTGTATAATGGCGGAAGCTGAAGGATTAATGGGGCATGCTCTGTCTGTAAATCTCCGAATTGGAGATAAATCATGATCAATAATTGGATTCATAAAGATGTACTTAATCAACCTTCCTACAAAGTAAAAATGACTCCATATAAAATTAAGCTAAACCAAAATGAGTCTCCTTGGGATTGGCCAATTGAAATAAAAAAGGCCATCGGAGAATCTATTCTTGAAAGTAATTGGAATAGATATCCTGATTTGATCCCTAAGGAATTAAAAAAGAAAATTGGTGAATTAAATAATATTGATAAAAATGGTGTCATTATCGGTAAGGGGTCTAATGAAATATTACAGGCTCTATTTACAGCGAGTATTCGACCAAACGATACTGTTGCAACACTTTCTCCAACCTTTGCTGTTTATAAAATGTTGGCTGAGCAAAAAGGCGCACAATTCCTTGAATCAAAGCTTGATTCTAAATTTGATATTAACCTGCAAGATTTACTATCAAAATCACAACACGCAAAATTAACAATTATTTGTAACCCAAATTCTCCAACAGGAACTTTGCTTTCAATGAACATTATTGAAAAAATAATTCAAAATACATCTGGGTTAGTGGTTGTAGATGAAGCGTATGTGGATTTTTCAAATTGTTCTACTGTTGGATTGTTATCATCCTATGAGAACCTAATTGTTACACGTACCTTTTCAAAGGCTTTCGCCATGGCTGGATTTAGAATTGGATTTGGATTAATGAATAGTGCTTTAGCATCAGAAATTCAAAAATGCCTTCTCCCTTTTAATGTGGATATGCCATCATTGGTAGCATTAAATACCTTGTTGGATCATTCTGATATTGTTGCTGAAAGCGCAAAAAATATTTGTAAAGAAAGAAACCGAATAATAGATGAATTAAATATAATTCCTGGCATAGATGCATTACAGTCCCATTCCAATTTCTTTTTGATTTCATCAATACATTCACCTGAATATGTATTTAATCATTTGGCAAAGAATGGAATATTGATAAGGAATGTTTCATCCTATAACGGATTAGAGAATTATAATAGGATTACTGTGGGTACCCCCGATGAGAATAATGCACTTATAAAAACCTTAAAGGAAATGTTTTGAGTTACGACGCATTTATTTTTGATGTTGATGGTGTATTGATAGATACAAGCCAATCGTTTAGTTCTGCTGTATTGTATGCAATTGAACAAATGACCCATTCAACAAAATTTCAATTGAATCATTATAATTCATTAAAAGAATTATCTGGGTTTAATAATGATTGGGATGTTGCAATTGCTGGAGCAGCTTGGATAAAATATTACCCAGAAACGTCTTTTGACTCCTTTCTTGAAATAGCAACTGAAGCTAAGTCTGAATTACCAAACTCATTTATTAAAACGGTATCTCGATTGGCAATGGAGTCATATGGTGGAGACACAGCCTGTGAGCAGCTATATGGATTTAAACCATCATCTATTCAAATAGATGGAATGTGGAAAAATGAAAAATCGTATTTAAATAGGGAAAATATTGAATCGATTTTAGCTATATCTGGAATTGTAACTGGTCGAAATAAATCTGAAATGGAGTTAGGGTTTCAAATTCTCGGTTGGGAATTACCAGATTCACGTGTTGCTATTTCTGATAATCCCAAATTAGACAAGCCTAACCCTGAGAAGCTATTAAATGTGGTAAGTAATGTGAATTGTCAATCACCCATCTATTTTGGTGATTCAATTGATGATTATTTCCTTGTAAAAAACTTTAATGAACAATCGAATTTACAAATGACGTTTTGTTGTGTTGGGGAAAACAACCAAATCCCAACGTGGGATTATAAGGTTAATACCATTGGGGACTTCTTCAAAATATATGGAGGCAATTCATGACACGTATTTCGCGTAAAACAAAAGAGACTGACATTCAACTTTCCTTAAATATTAGGGGAAATAAAAATATTTCCATCAATACCGGTATTGGTTTTTTTGATCATATGCTTACTTCTTTAGCTTTCTGGGGGAATTGGGATTTAAATATTAAATGTGTGGGCGATCTCTATATTGACACTCACCATACTGTTGAAGACATTGGCCTTTCTTTGGGAAAAGCATTCTATAAAGAGTGGTCTAAAAATAAAAACATTGAAAGAATCGCTTATGCATTCTGTCCTCTAGATGAAGCGTTAACTCGTATTGTTGTTGATGTTTGTAATCGTCCATATAATACATTCGAAGCAAAATTCAATGTTGAAAAAGTCGGAGAATATGAAACGTCAATGACTGAACATTTTTTCCATTCTTTTGCACAAGAAGCTCGGATTACTCAACATATTCATATGCTCCACGGAAATAATGCACACCATATTATTGAAACAATGTTTAAAGGACTTGGTCTTGCATTAAAACGAGCCTGTACGATTACAGGAGATAAAACACAATCAACAAAAGGAATATTATGATTGGAGTTATTCAATATGGAATGGGAAACATTGGGTCCGTTAAAAATGCTTTAGATCATTTAGGTATTCCAAATATAGTTACGGCTGATAAAAACCAACTATCATCCTGTGAAAAGTTAATTTTACCTGGTGTTGGCGCATTTGAGCCAGCGATGAATATATTGACCGATTTGAAATTTGACGTATTTATTAAAGAATGGGCATTAAACGAGAAACCTATTTTAGGGATCTGTTTGGGTATGCAACTTTTACTAACGAACAGCGAAGAAAATGGAACCACCTATGGATTAAATCTAATTCCTGGACAAGTCATGCCAATAAAGAATGCAAATCGTAAAATTCATATTGGTTGGAATAAGGTTGAACCATCAATAGAAAATGCTCTAATCCCTAAATCCGGATTTGCTTATTTTGTTCATTCATATGCGTGTCAACCAGAAAATAAAAAGAACGTTATTGCAGAAACTAAGTATGGAAATTCTTTTCCATCCGCCATTCAAAATGGGAATGTAATTGGTGTTCAATTTCATCCTGAGAAATCCCAAGATTTTGGTTTACATATATTAAGGAATTACGCAAATGCTTCCGTTTAAAATAATTCCAGCTATCGATTTAATTGATGGTAAATGTGTCCGGCTCATCCAAGGCAATTATGCAAAAAAAACTGTTTATAATAACGACCCAAAATCGACTGCAAAACAATTTTTAGATACAGGTTTCGATTTAGTTCATGTTGTGGACTTGGATGGTGCTAGGGATGGTGAACCAAAAAATCTACAATCTATTGAAGAAATTGCATCGTGTGGCATCACCGTAGAACTTGGTGGAGGCCTTCGAACTTTAGGCCATCTTACATCTGCAGTAAATGCAGGTGCTCAAGATTTGATTCTTGGGACAAAATTATTAAATATTGGACCTGTGATAGATGAATGGATGACAATATTTCCCGATAGATTAATTGCAGGAATTGATGCTAAAAATGGATTCGTTTCTGTTGAAGGATGGGAAGAAACATCGTCTGTTTCTGCAATCGATTTAATTAAACGCCTGGGGGAAAAGGGGTTTATTCGAACAATTTATACGGATATTCAACGAGATGGTATGTTGACAGGACCAAACTTAGAACAATTAGAATTGTTTGCTAAACAATCCCCAATCCCTACCATTGCATCAGGCGGCGTCGGATCAATATTAGATGTTCAAAATATTAAATCCATGTCAAACAAAAATGTAAGTGGTGTCATTTTAGGCAAAGCGATTTATGATGGAGAAATCACTTTGGAGGCATTAAGCACATGTTAGCCAAACGAATAATTCCATGCCTAGATGTGAAAGATGGTGAAGTTGTAAAAGGTGTAAATTTTGTAAACCTAACATCAGAAGGCGATCCCATTGAACTCGCAAAAAAATACAGTAATCAAGGTGCGGATGAATTAGTGTTTTTAGATATTACTGCTACCCTAGAATCCAGAAACAATGTTGTCGATTTGGTTCAGAAAGTTGCAAAAAATGTATTTATACCTTTTACAGTTGGCGGTGGCGTTAGGTCTGTTAAAGATATTTCAGATTTATTAAGTGCTGGTGCAGATAAAGTATCCATTAATTCTGCTGCATTAAAAAATCCAAATTTACTCAACATAGCTTCCCATCGATTTGGTTCTCAATGTATTGTTTTAGCTGTTGATGTAAAACGATCTGACCGTTCCTGGAATGTTTATTCTCATGGAGGAAGCAAGTCTTTAAATATCAATGCTATAGAATGGATTAAAGAAGCAGAAAGTCGTGGTGTTGGGGAAATATTACTTACAAGTATGGATGCAGATGGCACACAGACTGGCGTTGACTTGGAAATAACAAAACTAATTAGCGACATGGTTTCAATCCCCGTTATTGCATCGGGCGGGATTGGAACACTTGACCATTTTAAAGATGC
>CAZGFQ010000039.1:0-17356 GCA_964525185.1 uncultured bacterium | reverse complement strand
TAGATTTATTATTCGACACCATAATATTCTACAATAATACGGTCATTATCTACACTAATAATGTGGGGTTTTTGTGTTGGGTTTAATTGAGCCATTGATTGTTGAATATAATTTGAAAATTCAGAAATACTTATTTTTCCATCACCGTCATCTGCTGCGCCACCTAACCCTTTCAATGCAGAATAGGTGAAATAACTATGATTCATATCCGTATAATAATCCGAATTTCCCTTAATTCCCGAACTTGCTAAGACGGTTACTTTTTCAGATAAATATGGAAATTCCCATTCGCCATTAGAGTCGTCAGGTTTATTCATCCACTTAATGTCTAACATAACAGTAATGGATCGAACTGTATTCAACACAGAAATCATGGATAAATGAGTTAAAAATTCTTCTAACCCATATTGAGAAACATCTCTATCAGGGTTAGCATCTTTGGGCAATAAATATGGTTTCCCTTTTGAATGTTTACCTAATCCGTTGAAATAAATGTATATATCTAAAGATTCAACACCCGAATACTTATTACTTGTTACAATTCGATGTCGCAAATCGCCTTGATGTGGGTCCAATGTAGCGTTTAAATCATCTAATGTAGGTCCACCTTCCATATGCCATGTTTTAGATGGAATGACTTGATAATCATCCATTCCAAATGTATTCTGAAGATACGTTCTCATAAATTTCACATCTCTATTTACAAACTGAACTTCCGGGAGAGTCGGATTATCATAAGTTTCAATTCCAAATACAATGGCTAACGCATTTGAATTCCGTTTCCCAATTGGAATGTGATTTTCAATATCTACATCACTCATCTCTTCTGGGTAGGGGTCTACAACCATTGTCCCAATGGGATATGACGTTAATTCTTTTGGCCCACGGTAATGTTTCATTAATTCTAACTCTATCATATGTTCACGCTCAACACCTAAATAATCAGTAGATTTAATGGGAATTGAAAAATGATTTCTATTGCTAGAAAATTCGATGGTAAAATCAGAAAATGCACCTGGCTTTAATTCATCTAATAAAATACCACCATTGAAATCCGCCATAGAATAAGATTGATTCTCTAAAAATTGCAGTTTAACATTTTCGGTTAAACCTTCACCCACATTTTGGATGCGGCCTGTAAGTGTAACAACTTCATTCTTTGGGATATAATGGACACCGAAATCGTTTGTTATTGCAAAATCTGAGAGTAAAATTTTCGGTGGAACTACAGCAACTGTTTGGAATGAAAAAGGGTGAGGCTCTTTTAAGTGATATCCATCCCGTTCTGTAGCATACAGCGAGAAGGATCTTTCTGCTGTGCCAATTTTTAGTTTCGAAAATACATCTAAATCAATGTATTTTATTTCATCGGAAATCAATGTATCCACGACTGTCACAGTATCCATAGTTAACTCATTTATATCTGGCCCATCTGGATAAATAGTTAAAGTAATTTCGTGAGCAGGACTTTCACCAATATTTTGGATTGAAAATCTCATTTTTCCATCTTCTCGTGCATCGAGTGCACCATTTTTTGACGGTTCTACTAATTCAAAATTTAAAATAGTTAATTCAGGTGGCTCTAATGTTGATGCACACATCCGGGTTGAATAATCACTCTCAACTCCATCTTGATCAATACTCGAAATTGCATAACATAATGAATCATCATACCCTAATTCAGAATCTGTGGTATGCGTCATTTTGGACTGGTGTAATAATTCATAATCACCACCGGGAATTGTTTTATATACTTGGTAGGATTTTGCACCTTGAACCGTATCCCATGACAGATGGATTGATCTTGCTCCTCCAACGGCTGATAGATTATTCGGTGCCATCACTTGTACTTTTCCACAATGTCGGTTTGAGACGGTACTTTCCAATTGAAAGCTATCTATTGCTGTTACTTCATAACAAAAAGAGCTACCAGCTTGTGTTGAATCTATAAAAGTCGTCTTCGTTGTTTCTTTAACTAGAAATCCATCTTTATAAATATAATATTTGGCTGCTTTATCCACTTCATTCCATATTAAGACAATAGCATCCGTACTTTCTAAAGATGACAAAATGGGCGCTTGAATTACTTCTCGTGTTTTGCTTTGTACAGGATGAGATAATAATCCTTCTGTTCCAAAATGATCAATCGCCGATACCCTATATTGGTATAAAGTACCGTAGGCCAAATTTTCATCCTTAAACTGATTATGAGTTTCATTGGATAATAATATATCTTCTCTATAAATATTGTAAGAAATAGCACCTTTCGTTGGCAACCAATTTAGAGATATAGTATTTTGTGAATCAGCAGAAGTCAAATTCATTGGTGTATCAATCGAACTGTTGCCACACGTTTCATCTGTCATTGGGCCAAATAAACCTTGTTCTCCCATAACACGCACTTTAAAACAATGTGTTTCACCTGGGAGAGCTTTTAACGCATACCGCGGGGATTCTCCTTCATAAACTAATTGATCGTTTTCATACAATTCATATATATCTGCTTGGGGTGTTTCATCCCATTCAACGATTATTTCACCAATATTAGATTTCGTTATAGGTGCAGGAATTGAAAGTGTTGGGTCTACTGATAATGGGCCATCTCCTGCAAATGTATAAATCCATAAAATGTCAGTTGTGTCTGGTAAGGATATTTGGAAATTATCTATAGAATTATTTCCAACATCTGAATTTATTATTTTTCGCTTAAAAGTACCCAAATCTGGGTGATAAGCAACCAAAGTGTATATTTGGGGTTCCAAGTCAATAAATGAGTATTCACCTTTTCTATTTGTTTCAGATTCGGCAATGGTATTCCCTTTTTCATCCACAAATGAAAGGGTTACTTTTTTAAGACCTTTCCCTTTTGCATTCACGACTGTCCCTGAAAATGATATTACATTTTGACTTTCCGTATTTTGTTCACTGAAAATGGGGACATCCATTTTCCCAAATGACACAATTGTTAATTCTGTTTCTTCTTTGGAAAGGGATAATTCTAAATCGACTATATCCGTATTTCCAGTTTCATTTGGTTCTAACTGAACTTGAGCTTGGCCAGATTTTTTATGTTTTGCTGTTAGAAGGTATTTAGCTGGACTAATATTTTCTAATATAAAAGCACCTTTCTTACCTGACTTTGTACTTGCGATTTCATTGCCATCTAGTGAATGTAATGTTACAATTGCTTTTTTTATCCCTTTACCCTTTTTATTAAATACAATTCCAGATATGGATACTGATTGGCTAAATGCCAGCGAAAAGAGAATAAAGGTTCCTAAGAGTTTCTTTACCATTACGTTGAAATTAATTGAACCTGAAAAATAAAGAAACAGGATTATATCACAACTTGACTATAGATGCGTTTGCCAAAACGATATGAAAAATTTTTGAATATGTGTTTATTACGGAAATCTAAATAATACTTGATTTGGATTATCGGCAAATAATAATGGAACCTGATGATCAGCCCCATACAGGGTTGCAGTCGTATCGTAAACATTTTTTGCAACATATGTATATAATTCTTCTACGGTAACAATTTTATCGCCATTATCTGCTTCACCCTTTAATCCTTTCAATAGATAATAGGTAAATAACCCATTATTTTCATCAATATGATCATAGGATTTTTGAAAAATATTGGAAGCATAAAAAGCTGTAATACCTTCAGGAGGTAGTAATTCATCGGGTAATAGTTGCTCAGGAAATTGAGTTGTTAAATTTTCTTCATTTACATTTTCTTCATCTTCAGTAGGTTTTACTACCATCGTATTCAAAGGTTTAAAAGATGGATTATTAAAATCTACGTCCATAAAGAGAGTAATATTTCCAACATATTCCAATTTTTTCAACTCATTTAAAGAAGCATAAAGTTGAGATACGGGGTAAAATGAACTGACTCTATATTGATCTGCATCTAATGGAATTAAACACTTTTCTCCGTCGATTGTGGTTCCTTCACCAGAAAAATAGATGATTAAATCAATTGAATCGGATTGAGAGTATTTTTGGCTTGATTCCATTTTTTTCCGAATGTAACCAAAGTCAGGATCAAATGTATCATAAAGATCAACTTTTGAAATCCCATCATCGAATGTCCAACTTTGAGATGGATACAACATATGATCTTTTACACCCAATAAATCTCCAAAATACTTCCGGACTAATTTTACATTTTCTTTGGCAGACGATTTACCATGGATTTTTTTGCTCCAAAATGCTTGGTTGCCCAATACAACTCCAACAACATCACGATCCGTTTTTGCTGAGGGAATATTCTGCAATAATGTATGCTTCTCTTCTTTCATTCCTGGCTGAACAAAAGTTTCCATTGGTACATCATAAGTAGCTAAATCTTTTACCCCCTTATAATGAGTCATTGTTTTTAAATGGATTGGAATAATTTTTTTAACACCAAAATAATCATATGTATCAAAATAGATAGAAAATTCTTCTTCCTTACTGAAAATATTGAAACTGAAATCAATATAATCTCCACCAGGAATCATTCCCAATCCATAAGATTCTTGATGATCAATAATCGTAAATGATGGGTCACGATTTAATTTTAAAAATGCAGTATCAGTTTTTCCAATGGATAAATTTTGGAATCTAACTGTCATAGTAACAATTTCATTTCTAGGGATATAATGCGCACCAATTTCATTATCAATTGCATAGTCAGCAATGACCATATTAGGAGGCACAACTGCCAACGTAGTGAAATTTACAGGCTTCGGTTTTAAATCTTGCCCTGACCATTCATCTACCCGAATATTAAAATTTCGTTCTCCAGATTCAATTTTTAACTTAGCAAATATAGAAAATGAAATAGTTAATGTATCATTCACATCTAGTTTTTTAAAAACAGGCACATCAGACAGGATTAAGGAGGGTGTTAATGATTCACCTAATGGTTCTAGCCATGGTTTTAATTCTCTTGCTGGACTTCTACCATCATTTACAATTCGCGCAATAAATAAAGCATTTTCTCGGCCATCTAATAAATTATTTCCAGACTCTTCAACAAATTTGACATCAATTAAGGATATATGGGGTGGCGGAAGAACAATATCGCACATAGTTGGTGATTGAGGTCCTTCTTCATTATCTTGATCAATTGATGATACACTATAGCAATACTCTGTATCGAATTCTAATCCTTTATGTTCGTAATAATTTCCTTTTGTGCTTGTCAGGAATGTATTTTCCCCTGATTCTTTATTTACTCGATAAATATGATATAATTCCGCACCAATCATTTTCTTCCATTTAAAAATAACGCGCTTCACATCACCAACGATTGAAAGTTGATCAGGGTAATTCACCATAATTTTTAAACATTCTTCATTGGACTTTGGCCCCTCAGTTCCATATGCATCAACGCATGAAATTGAATAACAATAGAATTGTCCTGGAGTTACATTATCAACATAAGAGGTATCCGTTAATTCTTTAATCATAGCACCATCTCTATAAATTCGATATTTATGATCAACTTTAAGTGAAAGCTTTGACCAAGAAATGTGTATAGATTCTAAATCAGCCGTTCCCGATAAAATAGGTGCAATAACTTCTTCGTGAGTTGTTAGAGTAAGGTTTGAGTAAGGACCATCATCACCATCAATGTCATACGAAGCAATTTTATAATCATAACGCGTATCAAAAGCTAATCCTTCATCCATGAAAGATAAATCTTTTGTGTCAACCACTAAACTATCATTTCTATATAAATGATATCCAGCAACATCATTTACGGATGGCCAACTTAATGCAATTGTATTTTTTAATATATCACCACTTAAGGTAGCAGGCGGGGCATACATACCTTTGGCACACTTAATATCAGATTTAGGTCCTTCAGTTCCATATGAATCTTCTGCAGAGATTGAATAGCAATATTCTGAACCAGCTGGAACATTATCGATAAAAAATGTTCGAGTGACATCTGTTAAATAACCCCCATTTCTAAATACCTTGTAAAGGACAGAATGTTCAACAACAGGCCACGATACTTTAATGGCATTTACATCTCCTTGCGCAGTAATAATTGGAGCAACTATTTCTGGATGTGTAAGAAGAGATGTATTCGGAGATAAAACACCTTCATCACCATCGCCATCATAAGATGAAACTTGGTATTGATATTCTGTACCATATTTTAACGATGCATCAAAATAACCCGTCGAATCTTGCGTAGAAATTTTTTGATTATCTTTATAAAGACTGTATTTTGACACTTCAGGTACACCCGTCCAAAAAAGTTTTAAATGTCGACCACTTCCTTCTTCTGTTAAGCCACCAGAAATTAGGTTCGGAACTAATTCCGGATAATTGTAAGATGACTTTTCACACACTTTATTTGAAATTGGGCCTTCTAAATCATACATATCAATCCCACGTACAATATAACATACTTCACTTCCCGGTGCGACTTGATCTACAAAAACATTTTCTCTTTGCGTTCCAATGAGTTTATCATTTTTATAAATGTTATATGTTTCCGCTTGTGGAATTTGAGTCCATTTAATTGTAAGAGATTGTACACCGCGTTCTACAGTCACATTGGTTTTAAGACCATCTGTGGACAATGGTATACTTAATCCAGTCATATCACTATTCTTAATTGTAATGTTTTTGCCACCATTACCAGATCCGTTTCCGAATGCCTTAATAATATAATCACCAGGAATAATTGCATTTGAAAATTTAAATTTCCCATTTGAGCCTGCAACATATTCATCTTTTAGTTTATTGTCTGCTGATGTATACAGAAATATTTTTGCTTCTTCTATTTTGCTTTGTCCATCTTCATTCACGAGAGCACCTGAAATTTCAAATGCAGGAGGTGTAATGCCGTTTTGTGATGACGATAATGGCCCTTCGGCCCCATCACCCGCTAATGATGAAATTTCATATTTATATGTTTTACCAAATTTGAGATCAATATCTTTATATGATGATTTTACTGTATTGGAAATTTCTTTTCCATCTCGGTAAATATTATAGGTACTTGCTCCTTCGACTAATTCCCAACTAAGGGTAACTGTATTCAAATCAACAGCAACAATAATATCCTCTGGTGGGGAGTATTGACTTTTATCACATGCAGGCTTTGTTTGTGCCCCTTCTGTCCCAAATTGATCTTTTGGTGTCACATTAAAGCAATTTTCAGATCCAGCTTCAGTTTTTGCTGTATAAGTTGTGGATTGTGTTGAATCTATTTTTTCACCATTCTGATAAATAAAATAAGAGTGTGCTAATGAATGTTTTTCCCAGGAAAGTATAACACTATTTTCTCCAGGTTCTGCATTAATCTTTTTAAGTGCTTTTAATTCTGGATGTGTTGTTACATTTTTTTTATTTGATCTTGGTCCTTCACTTTTCACCCAATCAACAGATGCCAGTTCATAGGAATATTGTTTTTCATATTTCAAATCATAATCATCATATCCATTGTCCGTCGTTGTTGTTAATAATTCACCATCTCTATATACATTATAGGCACTGGCCCCTTCTACTACTTCCCAAGATAATAGAACAGCATTTTTCTTTACAAGCGATTCAAAAGAATCTGGGTATGGGAATAATGCTTTCCCATACTCTGTGATAGATCTGGGTCCAACCGTATCATCAGACTCTACAGCTGCAATTGTATATGAATATACTTCTCCCCCTTTTACTTCATCAAAATAGCTTGTCCCCGACACGTCTTTTATAGCATCATTATTTCTATACACTTTATATCCTGATACACCTGCTACACCTGTCCATGAAAGAGAAACACCACCCGATTGTAAATCGACGGATAGTTGCGGCTGCATGGCATCTTTTGTAGGCTGAATATTTAGTTTACTTACATTTGACCCACTCAAAGATACTTTTTCAGTCGCGGAGAATGAGCCATCACCATATACGTTTAATGTATATTCGCCTGACTCAAGTTTTTTGAATTTATATTTTCCGTTACTTGACGTTGTTTGTTCTTCTATTTTTTGCTTTTTCCCATTGTATAAAACAATGCGAGTAACGCCAAATTTTTTCCCTTTTTCATTCACAATCAATCCGCTTATGGACATATTTTGCCCAAAGGAAAAACTGAGAAATAGGATGGATAGAAATATCCATTTTATCGCCATCGAAGAAACTTCGATGGATTGGCGAATGATTTGGGTTTGTATTAAAGTGGTATGACTAAGATGTTTCCGTCCTAGCCCGGTATAATCCGAATTTTGGTTTAGTTTCATGGTATGTGGTATTTGTGGTTTGGTTCATGTGTGTTTTAACTTAAAGTATAACTTTAATAAACGCAAATATTTTTCTGTAGTCTACTCTCTTGAATCTATTGCTGCATATTGTTGCCAGAATCGTACTGATTCAGCCCATTGTTCAGAAGAATAGGATGCTTTTGTGCCCCCAATTAAGTCTAATTGATTTCGCATCATTGTAACTGGTCCCATAGGAAAATTCTTTATCCCAACGGGGATGGCTTGAATACTTATAAGCTCCCATTCTGCATCGGTAGATTGTTCATCATTTTCAGCTAAAACATCATGCCTATAGAGAATAAATTCAACCTTTTCAGCTGGAAGGGGTATCCCATTTAATGCTCTAATTTGAATGTATGGCTCCTCTTGCTTCTGTCTTGTAATCCAGCTGGCTGTGAGTTGAGTTTTTTCATCGATTTTAACAAATGGGCAATGAAAATGATTTACCATTGTCTTATCGCAAGAAACAATTCGAACACCATCTCTATATCCATCTTCATAGAATCCTAACTCCATTTGATTCCCCGCATGGGAAGCTATTTCTTTAAATGTCAATGTTTCAGAATATGTTTTCCCCGATCCTTTAACTTGACGTTTTACAAATTGATTAACCTCTATAAGCATGTACATCTTTTCCTGTTTAAATATTCAAATATAATCTTCGTTATTTTATTGCTTATTCACTCATAAACAAATAATTTAAAAAATGGATTTCCCCATAATGATCCCCTTTGAAAATGAATGGTGGACGTTTTGCGTCTACTTTGTAGCCATACTAATTCTGGTTGGAATGAGTGAAATCACATTAAAGAAAAAATGGTTTTCGCCACAAGCTAATCGGAAAGGTGTGCATTTGATCGTGGGTTTGGCAACATCTACAGCGCCATTTATTTTTACAAATAATATTCAAGCAATCACATTGGCGATTATTTTTATCGTTGTTAATGCAGTTACATTGAAACAGGATTTATTTAAAGGCATACATTCTCAAGAAAGATTTTCATTTGGCACTGTGTATTTCCCAGGTGCATACCTTATCCTTGTTTCCTTTTTTTGGAATTATTCTGAATTCATCATTTTATCTATGATTATTCTCGCTATTTCAGATCCATTAGCAGCCATTGTAGGTGAATCTAGAAAAGCCCCGAAAAACTTCACTATCTGGAAAGATGTAAAATCTATTCAAGGATCAACAGCCTTTTTTCTAAGTGCGTTTGCCATTGTTTTTTCTGGGGTTTCCCTTTTGGATATAAATTTGGTTTCCCCCCTTTATTTTTCCCTGTTTGTGGCTTTTGGCGCAACATTAGGTGAAATGGTAAGTAGCTCAGGGTCTGATAATGTTTCAATTCCCGTTATAAGTATTTTATTCATGATATTTTATTCTGACCTATCACAAGGCATACAACCAATTCAAAGTCACGATAAATTAATGGTTTCAGTCCTCTTCATTTTTATGATAGTCATTTTTTCAGGAGCATATGCATTAAAATCTGTTTCACGCAGTGGGTATTATGGCGGATTAATCATGGGAACTCTTATCATTTTTTCCGGTGGAATTGCAACTTTATATCCTTTATTTATCTTTTTTATACTGTCTTCAATATTGAGTAAAGTCTTAAAAAAAGAACCTGAAATTGAATCTAAAGGATCTGAACGAGACATTATACAAGTGTATGCAAATGGACTTGTCCCATTATTGATTAGTCTATGGATGTATTTTAATCCGAACGGAGATTATATGCCTTTCTTTTTGGCATCTGTCGCGGCGGCAATGGCCGACACATGGGCCACAGAATTAGGGAAATTATCAAAACAAAAACCCGTATCCATATTAACATTTAAAACGGTACCAACAGGCGAGTCAGGTGGAATAACACTTACCGGTACAATCGGTTCACTTTTAGGCGCAAGTATATTCGTATTCTGTGTTTGGTTATTCTTCCCAATTTATGGCAGTTTGGCCTACGGAATTATAGCATGTGGATTCTTAGGTTCCATCATTGATTCCATTTTAGGGGCAACAATTCAAGCAAAGTATCAATCAAAGAATGGGAAAACCATTGAAATACCGGAAGAAGGAGCTACGCTTATTCATGGATATAGTTGGGTTACCAATGATATGGTGAATCTATTATCTACTGCCACTACACCATTGTTAATGGGAATATATTTATTTTATAAATAAAAAAGCCTTCCGCTTTGGCAGAAGGCTTTCCATTTTTTTAATTGAGTGTATTCGTTTAAATCACTTTATGAACGAGTAAACCAACCATCACAATCAGTGAAATAAAAATAAGGGCTACACCCATATTTCCTTTTTTGATTTCTTCCCATTCATCAATATCAGATGACAGCCAATCAAATACTTTTAAAGCGATTCCCACGCCAAAAGCAAATCCCACAGCAGCAGCTATGGACCAACCGACTGCACGGCCGTATTGTGTTAATATTCCCATTAATGAATTTGGATCTTGTAGCATAGTATCTCCTTATAGTATTTCCATTTTTTCCATGATTGTTTTCATGAAGTCTGATGAGTCTGTGGTACCGTCTGCCAATGATATGGCTAATTTGGAATCACACCTCGCGATAAATGTGCTGAATTCTCCTTTTGAAACAGGAACCAAAACACTTACTTCGACCATTGATGGCGTATAAGCATTGGCCAATCCCATTTCTTTTTGATGGGCCACCGCTTGTCCTGCAGCAGCAAAACCAACCAGCATAAACATTTCAAAATCATTCCTACCACTTTCTAATGTCATAGAAAAAGTATCCTGATTTAAGTCAAACTTGGATGCATCTACTGTGATGCGATAAGATTTACAGACATTTTTAATCTTCTTCTTAAAAGCATAATTTGCCGAGAGTGTTTCAGACCCGACAAAAAGAAAGAGTAAGGATAAGAGTATTTTTGTATTTGAACGCATTATTTATCTCAAAATTTAGGCTGAATTTTAAAGGGTTGATGTTCTCTAATCAAGCGGTAAATATGACTTCTACAAATAGTTTTAAATAAAACCGCCTATTTAAATGTTTTGATTTAGAAACCAATCAGTGATTTTTATTATTTCAAGTAAACTATTTTTTTGGACTGTGAATTAAACTGAGAACTAAGGTGAATAAAATATATTCCACTCGCATGATTCTGGGGATTCCATTGAATATCCTGTCTGCCCATAGGTACTATACCATTTAAAAGTGTTTCCACTGCTCTTCCTGAAATGTCCAATATTTGTAGTGAAATATCACTTTCTGACCTTACATTAAATTGAATATTTGTCGTCGGATTAAATGGATTTGGGTATGCATTTAATAATTCAAATGAATCTGGGATTTGTTCATAATTTTCATCATATATATCTAACTGGTTTTCTTCCCACCAATCTCTCAAATCCATTACTTGATTTTCTAGGTTGACTAATGCATCACTAAAAGAGTCCCCCAAAGCTACAACCATCGCAAAAATGGCCTCAGTAGAATCACCAGATGATATATCAAAATTTGAGCTTGAAGAAACAAATCCAGCACCTCCACCTGAAGAAACATCATGAAGCCATCCTTCGCCCGTTGCCGGGTTTCCATCATGAGTATAGGATGTTATTTCACCCGTAATTGGATGTACAATCGGGTCACCGTTTGGCATTAAACCTAGAGTAATATTTCTAAGTTGTTCTAATTCATCAGGGAATACACCAAAATTATCGCCATCTCCAACAGGAAGGGAATCGTCTTCAATAAACCAACTTGCTGTTGTTCCTAGATTGGTTTTATCTGAGAATTCTTGTCCAAATGCTATCCCCGTTCCACCATTTTGTTCAGTAAGGGGTCCTTGTAACAAAACATATGCAATTGCTCGAGGTATATATCCCTCATACCCATTTTGATAAAGATAATTATAAGCATAATTCCCATTATCATTATATCCGCCCCAATTAGCAGATGCATCATAAATATCTAAATCTGTCCAAAGCGCTAAAGAAGCTTCAATAATATCAGTACTTCCTCGATTAAAAAGTTGATAACGATAAAAAATAATATTTTGTATTTCAAAAACATTTACACTTGCATCAGCTTCACTATGAGACCACACAGTTTCATGAATTTCAATCGGAGTTGCATCGGATTCTGGTAGACCTCTTAGCTCCACGCTAGGATGAGCATCATTATATATCATAAAAGCTGTTTGATCCCCATAGATTTTAGGTGACCCATCAGGATTTTTGGGTGCTCCCCAATGCACAGGCCATTCATCATAATCGGAATCGCCGGGACCACTATTTTGATCTATATGATAAATCCTATAAGTAGTAGAATCATTTGGTTGTGCAATCATGGCAGCTTGGTTATCTATAATTGGACCGGGAGAATAATCAAATCCCCAACTGGATGTTGTACCCATTAAGGAACCGTCCGCCATTCCAGTCAACCATAGTCCATGGGTAAAAACAAGGTCATTAGCCCCACTTAACCACTCTACTCCTATGTAAGATCCTTCAATAAACCAATTTAGAGCATTTACATTGGTCAAATTAATGGACATTGTATTTGTTGAAATTGTTTTAGAATCAAATCCATCTAATATATGAGTTGATGATGCTTGTGATTGTCTTCCTAACCATCCTCTATAAAATAATCGATTAGAAAAGGATGGAGATTGAATATAGGAATCCCCTGAATTTGCATTTATTTTATATTCATGCCGTATCCCTGATATATTATTATATACTTCATAATCAATATAAGTATTCACATTAAGGTTTGTGGAGATTTGCAAAAAAGGACCAAAACCTGTTCTCCTAAATATATTATATGTAATAGAAGATAAATTATTTGGATCTGTAGGAGCAATCGATTCATCAAAAATGAATCTTGGATGGTTGTTATAATCACTCAATTTTGTAAGGTTTGTTGGGTTTGTGGGTTGGAAATGATCGAACGCTGGAATGTTATTGGTTTTCCTATTTCCATCCCAAATACCAACAGTTGAGTTCGGCGAAATACCATGCCAAGTTGGTAATACTTTATCCTTATGTTCAAATCTCATCATTCCTGGATTCCATCTAATATATATGTCAGCAGTTATATAATTAGTCCCTTGGCTATTTAAATCATTATAATCACAATCCCTCCAATCAATAAATACAATATTTGAGCCCATTTGCATTTTATATTTTCCATGACAAATAGTTCCATGCGGACCTTGGTTAGCTTGATCATCTGTAATAAAGTCTAAGTAATACAAGGACTCACCTGTGAGAGTTATGTTTAATAAATTATTATCTGTGCATATTGTCCAGCCTTCATTGATTCCGTTCCAAGCTGTTCCTTCTGCTGTTAATATAACCGTGTTACCTGGAGGTATTCCGCTAATTTCTAATTCTCCAATCATAGCACCGTCAGCATGTACAAAAGTATATGTAATTAAAAAAATACTTAAAAAAGATGTAAAATGAAATTTCATTATAAGACCTCATTAAATTATGAAAATTCGTTTAGCACGATCACTAAAGACAATTTACAATTATATGTGTCAATAGTCAACTTTTTTAACCAATATAATATTTGTATTTTCTCCCTATGGATAGTACACGATTAGAAATGTATGAGCGGTTGCGGGACTTTTTTGTTCCATCACCCATATTAGATGAAATATTTTCCCATGAAGAAGATTTTGCCATTCTTCTCCAATCTTGGGAGGAATTGCGGCAATTAAAGTATCAAGAAGATGAAATAGCCGATCAAATATCTAAAACTATATTTAAGGAATTAGATATTGAGCCTGATTATCAGGACGAAGATGAAAAATAATTTGTTTTATATTTTGATGATTCTTGCTCTTTAATTGGGAATGTATGTGGACCATTATTTATAGATTCAATTGTTGATTCTAACTCATTTGTTGATTCATTGAGTAAAGTTTTATCAACGGGTTTATGCTCAATAATATCCATAATATCCGAACATTCTTTATCTGCTTTATTCATTAAAAAACCATCTACATCATCCATATACATGGATGGTGCCATTTTTTGATGGCTCTGAAATATAAATACACTTTTCCACAATTTAGCCTCGTGAGAACCTTTTTGTTGACCAGAAATAATGGAAAATAAAAAACTGATAAATAGAAGGTTCTTCAATTATAATTCTTCCACATTAATCGTTTCAAGCCATTTAAATATTTCATTTGCCACATCTTTTAATGTTCCCGGTTTAAAGGGCGATTTTAATCCTGCCAATTCCACTAAATCAGAAAATGGTTCACTTCCACCGGCTTGACATAATTTCAAATAATCATTCCATGCATTTTTATCTTCATTATTAAATCTCATCCAAAATTGAAATGCACAGGTTTGAGCCAATGTATAATCAATATAATAAAATGGCATTTGATAAATATGGAGCTGTTGTTGCCACAAAGCACCACTTTCCGGAAATGGCATTCCATCATAATCTTGCCCTGGACGATACATTCCTTCTAATTCTTTCCATTTGTTTTTCCGCTCTTCTGGAGTGGCTTCGGGATTTTCGTAAACCCAATGTTGGAAATGATCTACAGAAGCTCCATAAGGAAGAAAGGATAATGCACCCGCCAAATGTTTGTATTTAAATCGATCCGTTTCTTCTTCGAAAAATAAATCCATCCAAGGCCAAGTAATAAATTCCATACTCATTGAATGAATTTCTGCCGCTTCCATGGTTGGCCATAAATAAGATACTAGCGGTTGTTTCCGAGATTCATAGCTTTGAAATGCATGACCTGCTTCATGGGTTAACACAACAACGTCATGGTCCGTCCCATTGAAATTTGAAAAAATGTATGGACGTTCATATTTTGGGAATCCGGTGCAAAAACCACCCGCCATTTTCCCATCACGGTTCACTAAATCCAGCAAATCTTCATCCACCATCTTATGAAAGAATTCGCCCGTTTCCGGAGATAATTCATCATACATTTTTACTGCTTTATTCACTAAATCGTCCGGTGTCCCTTTTGGTTTTGGGTCTCCTTCTTTATAATTAATGCCATCATAAAAATATAAATGGTCCAGCCCTAATATTTCTTGGCGTTGTTCATTTAATTTTTGAACTAGTGGTACAACATAATCTACAATTTGTGTCCTGAAATTCGCAACTTCGTCAGGACCATAATCGCTTCGCCCCATACGCATATATCCTAATTCTGTAAAAGTTTCATACCCAAGAGTTGTAGCGATTTTATGGCGAAGTTTAACCAAGGTATCATATAAATCATCAAAATCATCTGCATGTTCATTAAACCAATTGAATCGTGCTTCATAGGATGATTTTCTTACCTTACGATCCGAATCTTTATGGAATGGTCCCAATCCAGCTAAATTGTATGTTTCTCCATTATAGTCAATTTGAGCACCAGCAATGAGTTGAGTGTATTCATTCCGTAATTTTGTTTCTTCCAATAACATATCCATAATAGATGGATCAAATGTTTTTAGGTCTAATTCAATTTGACTAAAATATTGTTTACCCCATTTTTCTTCTAATTCATTTCTGAACTTTGATTTCACCAAATCTTGATTAAATCCATTAGAAATTTCTGATGCTTTCGGTCCTATTGAGTCGAAGAATTCCTTTTCTGCTTTTGCATCTGGATCATTGATGTTTCGATTATAATTTAGACTGGCAATCGCTTGGTAGGATGCATATTCTCTTTCAAATTCATCTACTTTTTGAATAATACTTGATTGAATATCAACAGACTCGGCTTCATTAAATTCTTTCCGCCAAGTTTCCATATTTGTTCTAAAGGTATCAATATCAATTCGTTCATAATGGTAATCTGTGTATTTCATATTTTCTTTCTCCTTTATTAATCCCGTAGGGATGAAATTATTATATAAATTTATTTTTCCATTAACAACCCTGAAGGGGTGTAAAACTCATCATGCGTTTTAATCAAAAACATATTTTTCTTCATATGTGACATTGAACTTATTAAGAAATGCCAAATATTTTTCTTTAAATGATTTTACTTTATGATGTTCTTCTTGATTCTTTACATAATTGTAAATCATATCTAATTGGGAATGGCTATATGTAAAAGCACCAAATCCTTCCTGCCAATAAAATTTACCCCGAACCCAATTATGATTATTTATAAATTGGCTAGAATTATTTTTTACATCTCGAATTAATTCAGAAATAGACACAGAAGATGTTAAACCAATGAGTAAATGGACATGATCTTCTACCCCATTAATGATAATTGGTTTTTGACCCTTATTTGTTAAGATACCAGCCATATATTTAAATACATCTTCACGCCAAGTTTTATTTAGAAGTTTTTGCCTTCCCTTAACAGCGAAAATACATTGAACATAAAGTTGTGTAAATGTGCCAGGCATTATTTCACCCTTTCAGGGTTTAAGTAATATTGTTTTTGTTTTATAATATTTCCACTCCTTCGGAGTTTAATAGAACAAATAAAACATTTTAAGATTATGTCTGTTTCAGTTTCCAACAATTGCAGATTTATCTGCAACGATTGGACAAGCAACCCAATGATTTGGATCTAATTCTTTTAAATGTGGAATGGATTCTGCACACCCATCTTCCGCAACCGGACAACGCGTTCGAAAACTACAACCTGACGGTTTATTGATTGGCGTTGGTACATCCCCTTCTAGAACAATTCTTTGTCGATCCTTCTTCTCTGGGTCTGGGATAGGCACTGCCGATAATAATGCTGTACTATAAGGATGTACTGGATGATGATAGACTTGTTTCGCTGGACCAAATTCCATGAGATTCCCTAGATACATAACAGCAATTTGATCAGAAATATGCTCTACAACAGATAAATCATGAGCAATAAATAAAAAGGATACATCAAATTCCTTTTGAATATCCATCATCAAATTGATGACTTGCGCCTGAATAGATACATCCAATGCAGAAACGGGTTCATCACAAATAATCAAATCAGGATTTGTAGCTAAGGCCCGGGCAATCCCAACACGTTGTCTCTGTCCACCTGAAAATTCGTGGGGGAATCGATCGGCATGAACCGCTTGCAATCCTACCTTTTCCAATAAATTTATGAC
>CAZGFQ010000038.1:0-18815 GCA_964525185.1 uncultured bacterium | reverse complement strand
AACGTCTTGCTAAACCTAATATTACGTTTAGCGGGTTTTCTCTTTAATTCATTATTGTGTTTTAACCGCACAATCATGCAAAAAGCAGACTTATTAACAACTGCAAAATAAAAAGAGCTAGTCATACTAAGTTATGCTAAGCATACGATTGATTCGTATTTATTGGTAAGAAATTATTTTTCCTCATAATAATATGAGTAATCAATTCCTTTCATAAACATTTCTCGATTATCGATTTGCTTGGTTAGTGCATTTTTTAGCAACTTTTTTAAGGTGCGGTTATTCGCTGAACTCATTACCATTGTGTTCATATAATCTTTTTTGCTTATTTTGCTCCAATCACTGCAATTTTTCAGGCGTTTTTTCAATATCAAATCCAGCCATATTCGAGTACTTCTTCCATTCCCATCCATAAATGGATGTGCAATATTCATTTCAACATATTTTTCAACAATTTCATCAAATGTGTTTTCATCCATTTTGTATATTTGCTTTAATGTGGCGCCAAGGAATTTGGAAACCGCAAATTGGAAACCGCTTTTCGAGATATTCTTTTGCCTGATTTGCCCGGCGAAATCATACAATCCGCCAAATAAATAAGCGTGAATTTGTTGTAAACCATTGGTTGTACCAACCTCTATGCTATTGATAAAAGAACTTTCAAACAGTGCATAAGCCTTTGTTTTGCTTTTTCCGTCTATACTTTCATCGCTATATGTAAACCATTCGATAAACCGGTTTGCTTTTGTTCCGGGAAAACTTTTACCTAAAGTAATTATACCATTGTAATCGAGCATATCTGACTTATATTTTTTGCCATCAGCCGCTGTTAATTTCAGTTGGGTAGTAGTACTAACCAACTGACTGCCATCTTTCTTTAATTTGGCTTTAAGGTATTTCCAATAGTTTCGGTTTTTCGCATAGTCGTTTTGGTCTGTAAAAACGGCTACTATATCTAATACCGAAAACCACCATTTGGCATTTTGCTCATCCCACAAAGCCCGCACTTCGCGGTCGTCAAAAAAGCGTATGGATATTTTTTGTTGCTCGTTCATATTTTTAAAATATGAATTATGAGTTATAAATTGTGAATTGGATTTCTCATTACCTTTTTCATTATTATTCTTCAGTTTCTTTGAGCTGAATTCCCAAATCATCCAATTGAATTGTACTCACAGTACTTGGACTTTCATCCATAAGTGATGTGGCTGAAGTTGTTTTTGGGAATGCAATAACATCTCGTATATTTTCAGTTCCAGCTAATAGCATAACTAATCGGTCAAACCCAAATGCAATTCCACCGTGTGGTGGCGCTCCGTAGGTAAGTGCTTCAACCAAAAATCCAAATTTTTCAATCGCTTCATCACGACTCAATCCTAATAAAGAAAATACTTTTTCTTGAATTTTTTGATCATGAATTCGAATCGAACCGCCTGCAATTTCGTAGCCATTCATGGTTAAATCATAGCCACGACTTAATGTTTTAGACGGATCTGTATCTAATAAGGCAATGTCATCTTCTCGTGGAGCCGTAAATGGATGATGCATGGCGATAAATCGATCTGCTTCTTCATCATATTCAAACATTGGGAATTCCGTTATCCACACCGGTTTAAATTCATCCGAATTTGCCAACGATTCTTTCTTTGCAATTTCAACACGTAATTGTCCCAATGCATTTAAGGTGACAGATTCGGTATCTCCAATCATAAAAATGATATCACCATCTTTAACATCCATAGATGAACGAATCGATTGATGTAAATCATCGGAGAAAAATTTAGAAATGCCACCAACTAAAGCACCATTTTCTCCCTTCATCCAAGCTAATCCTTTAGCTTTATATTTTTTTACATAATCAGTGAGTTCATCAATAATTTTTCGTGAATATTTTGCACCGCCTTCTACAACAATTGCTTTTACTCTTTCGGCTGATTTAAATGCATTAAAATCGGAAGCATCTGTGAATTCTTTTACATCTTTCAATTCCATTCCGTAGCGTAAGTCAGGTTTATCAGAGCCATACGTTTCCATGGCTTCTGCCCAAGTGAGTCTATCAAAGGATTCTGGTAATTGAATGCCATTCACCTGATTAAAAACATGTTTTGTTAATCCTTCTATGGTTGAAAATATTTCTTCCTCATCGATAAAGGATAATTCCATATCAATTTGAGTGAATTCCGGTTGACGATCTGCCCGTAAATCTTCATCCCTAAAACATTTTACAATCTGAAAATAGCGATCATATCCAGATATCATTAAAATTTGTTTATAAATCTGGGGTGATTGTGGCAATGCATAAAATTTTCCATTGTGAATGCGACTTGGGACCAAATAATCTCGAGCACCTTCTGGTGTAGATTTCATTAACATAGGCGTTTCAATTTCTACAAATTTTTCTCCAGAAAGATAAGAGCGTGTAGCTTGATATGTTTCATGTCTTATGAGCATATTCCGCTGAAGTTCTTCCATACGAAGTTCAAGGTAACGATATTTTAAACGAAGATTTTCTTCCGCATTATCTCTATCCGATATGACAAATGGGAGTGGAGCAGCTTCATTTAGCATAATATAATCTTCAACCGCTACTTCGATTTCACCCGTAGCCATATTAGGGTTAATGGCAGACTCTGCACGCGATTGCACTTGACCTTTAATGGAAAGAACATCTTCCATGGATAATTTTTTTACCGCTTCAAAATTTCCACTAAATGAATCCGCATTAAATACGATTTGTGTTTTCCCATATCGATCCCGTATATCTACAAATACCACTTGCCCGTGGAGTCGAACAGTATTGACCCATCCATTAAGGTGGATTGTTTCACCAATATTTTCTTTTTGTAATTCGCCGCATGTGTGTGTTCGTTTAAACATATTTATTTCTCTTTTACCATAAAAAAAACCGCTCGGAAATTACGAGCGGTTTTCAATTAATTCAGTTTGATTAATTTTTTTATCTTTTTGCAACCTTCAATCGGTTAATTGCTCGCATTAAAGAAGCATCCATCCGTGCATCATCCATATTTACATCTATTTCAGATTTTCTTTTCTTTGCTCTTTTCAATGCATCTTCTGCTCTTGTTGCATCAATTTCATTTGATTTTTCTACTGACTCTAAAAGCATTTGAACTTTTTCATTTGTGATTTCTACAAACCCGCCACTCGTTGCCATCCATTCAGATTTACCATTTCTATCAACCTTGATTTCTCCAACGCCAAGCGCAATAATGCCTTCTCGATGGTTTTTCATAACACCAAAAGAGCCATCCAATCCAGGGCAGCGAACGTAATTCACTTCACCCTCATCCATGCTTCGGGTTGGTGTAACTATTTCAAGGTTAAATTGGCTCATTATGCAGTCAGCTTCTTATTTTTATCAATCGCTTCATCTAAAGATCCAACATAAGAGAATGCATTTTCTTGTAATTCATCCACTTCACCATTTAGAATAGCTTCAAAGCCAGAAACGGTATCTTCTAAGCTAACATAGCGACCAGGAGTACCTGTAAACTGTTCTGCGACAAAGAATGGTTGAGACATAAATTTTTGCATTTTACGTGCACGTGCAACCGTGATTTTATCATCATCCGATAATTCATCCATACCTAAAATAGCAATAATATCCTGTAAATCTTTATATTGCTGTAATACGATTTGAACTTGACGAGCCACATTATAATGACGGTCACCAATAATTCGTGGATCTAAAATACGAGATGTGGATGCAAGAGGATCCACAGCAGGATAAATACCCAACTCGGCAATTTTTCGCTCAAGAACGGACGTTGCATCTAAGTGAGCAAATGCTGTAGCTGGTGCAGGATCTGTTAAATCATCCGCAGGCACATACACGGCTTGAACAGACGTAATGGATCCTTTTTTAGTGGATGTAATTCTTTCCTGTAAATCACCCATTTCTGTTGATAGGGTTGGTTGGTATCCCACAGCAGATGGCATACGCCCGAGCAATGCAGATACTTCGGATCCAGCTTGTGTAAAGCGGAAAATATTATCAATGAATAATAAAACGTCTCTTCCTTCATCATCTCTAAAATATTCAGCCATAGCTAAACCACTTAAAGCTACACGAAGACGTGCTCCAGGTGGTTCATTCATTTGACCAAAAACCATGGTTGTTTTATCAATCACACCTGATTCAGTCATTTCATTATAAAGGTCATTCCCTTCACGCGTACGTTCACCCACACCTGCAAAGACTGAATAACCACCATGCTCTGTTGCAATATTTCGAATTAATTCTTGAATCAAAACTGTTTTACCAACACCGGCACCACCGAATAAACCTGTTTTACCGCCACGCGTATATGGTTCCATCAAATCAACGACTTTAATCCCTGTCACCAACATTTCTGTGGATGTAGATAAATCTTCATGTTTAGGTGCTGTACGGTGAATAGGATATTTCTTCGCAGTACTTACATCACCTTTTTGATCAATCGTATTCCCTAAAACATCAAATAAACGCCCAAGTGTTTCTGGTCCCACCGGAACTGTAATTGGTTCGCCTGTATCTACTGTTTCATGTCCACGTACAAGTCCATCTGTTGAATCCATCGCAACCGTTCTAACGTTTCCATCTCCTAAATGTTGAGCCACTTCTAAAACAAGTGTACCTTCTTCTCCACGATCTACGGTTAATGCGTTATAAATATTGGGAAGGTGTCCGTCTGAAAATGAGACGTCAACCACTGCACCCATAACCTGTGAAATTTTTCCTGTCATTGACATAGAATATGTTTCCTTTTTCTTTTTATTCCGATAAAGCTTCTGCACCACTCACAATTTCGAGCATTTCTGTCGTAATGGCTGCTTGGCGAGCTTTGTTGAATTGTAATGTTAAATCTTTAATCATATCTTGGGCATTTGTAGTGGCATTTTCCATGGCCATCATTCGCGCTGCTTGTTCACTTGCATAGGATTCTAACAAATATTTCCACATTTGCACATTTAAGTGACGAGGAATGAGCGACTGAACTAATGCATCTTTTGATGGTTCATACAAACGGTCAGTTGTTGTTGAATCATTTTCATCATACACTAATGGAAGTAATACTTCAGATTTTACTTCTTGCTGCCCTACATTAATGAAATAATTGTAAACCACATGAATTTCATCCACTTTCCCACTTACAAAATGATCAATGATACTACGACCAATCATCATAGCACTGTCGAATTCCATTTCTGCCCAGAAATCCACATGGCTTTCGATAATATTATATTCTCTTCGCTTAAAATGATCTCTCGCTTTTTTACCAATACAAAATAAGTCTACATTATCCTTTCCAAATGTATCAATTTCATTCTGGGCTTCTTTTAATACATTTGCATTGAAGGAACCCGATAATCCTCGATCTGCTGAAACGACAACATAGGCTTTTCTTTTAATGTCTCGCACATTCAAAAGGGGAAGTGTATCGCGGTCTACATCTGGTAAAATATGATGTATGACATCTTGCAAACTTTGACTATAAGGACGTGATTCTTCCATACGCTCTTGAGCACGACGCATCTTGGCGGCAGAAACCATTTTCATGGCCTTTGTCACCTTTTGGATACTTTTAACGGATTTTATCCGATCCCGAATGTCTTTCAGGTTTGCCATAAACTATGCAGTAAATCCTTGCTTGAATTCTGTAATAGCTTTATCCAATGCTGCACTTATATCGTCAGTGATTTTTCCTTCACTCACAATAGATGCTAAAACATCAGATACATTTGCTTCTAGGTAATTGAATAACCCAGTTTCAAAGTCAGACACCTGTTCTACATTTAAATCATCCAAATATCCTTTTGATGCAGCATAAATAATTGAAACTTGTTTCTCTACATCCATGGGTACGTATTGGTTTTGTTTTAATATTTCAACCATACGTTCACCGCGTGTTAGCTGGGCTAATGTAGATTTATCTAAGTCGGAACCAAATTTTGCAAATGCTTCTAATTCACGAAATTGAGCTAAATCTAAACGAAGAGTTCCAGCTACAGATTTCATTGCTTTAATTTGGGCAGCACCACCTACACGAGAAACGGAAAGCCCTACATCAATCGCAGGACGAATACCTGAATTAAATAAATTTGTTTCTAAATATATTTGTCCATCTGTAATTGAAATCACATTGGTTGGAATATAAGCCGAAACGTCTCCTTCTTGTGTTTCAATGATAGGTAAAGCTGTTAATGAACCACCACCTAAATCATCGGATAATTTAGATGCACGTTCTAACAATCTGCTATGAAGGTAAAAAACATCTCCCGGGAATGCTTCACGTCCTGGTGGACGACGAAGAACAAGTGACATTTGTCTATAAGCTACAGCTTGTTTTGATAAATCATCATAAACAATTAAAGCATGTTTTCCACCATCACGGAAAAATTCACCCATTGCAGCACCTGCATAAGGAGCAATATATTGCATAGGTGCAGGATCTGATGCATTTGCAGCAACAACCGTTGTGTATTCCATGGCACCATTTGACTCTAATTCTCCAACAAGTGAAGCGACTGTGGATGCTTTTTGTCCAATCGCAACATAAATACAATAAACAGGTTTGTCAGTTTTATGTGTATACTTTTGATTAATAATGGCATCAATTGCAACGGCAGTTTTACCCGTTTGACGATCGCCGATAATTAATTCCCTTTGGCCACGACCAATAGGAATCATACTATCAACAGCTTTCACTCCTGTTTGTAAAGGTTCTGTTACAGGTTGTCGTGCCATGACACCTAGAGCTTTTCTTTCTATAGGTAATGAATGTGGTGTATCAATTGGACCTTTCCCATCAATGGGTTGCCCTAATGGATTCACAACGCGACCTAGCATAGCTTCACCAACAGGAACCTCCACTACTCGCCCTGTTCTTTTGGCTAAATCGCCTTCTTTCACGAGACGTGTTTCACCAAAAAGCACTAAACCTACATTATCATCTTCTAAATTCAATGCCATACCAAAAACGCCATTTGGAAGTTCCACAAGTTCGGAACTCATAACATTTTCAAGGCCACTTACACGAGCAACACCATCACCGATTTCGATGACTTCACCGACTTCAGCAACATCTATTGCTCCATCAAATTTTTCAATTTGTTCTTTTATTAACTGTGTTATTTTTTCAGTCTGTATTTCCATTTTCTTCCTTAAGAATTAGGATTGCATTAAATCTGAACGCAATTCATTCAATTGATTTTGAATGGATGCATCCAAAAATATATTTTCAATTCTCAGCTTAATTCCTCCGACCAATTCTGGATCAACAGAAATGTTTAAATCCGTTGATTTCTCAAGAATTGTATCCAGAGATGTTTTAAGATGGTCTGTTTCACTTTCCGATAAAGCTTCAGCCACATGAGCTGTAACAGAAATCTTATTTAGAGAATCTTTAACTTTCTCATGAATCACTTTCCCTGTTTCGCGAATAAGTTTAATCGTTTGAGCTCCTGAGATCATCCCGAGAAATTCTATCACGATTGGGTGACAGCTATCTCCTAAAATGGCAACCAATGATTGCTTTTTTTGATCAGACGGAATTCGCTTTGACAGAATAAAAGATCTGAATTGCGCATTTGTGCGAATCAACTTTTCCACAACGTCAAAAGAAGAACCCACTTCTTGGGTTGCTTCCAATTGCTCGGCAACTGCTATAAGTGCAGCGGCATATTGGTTCGGTTTTAAATTATGCTTCATACCCTTTTATTTTTTGCAATGATTCATCAATGAGGGATTGATTATCATCTCTATTGAGATTCTTTTGAATCAATTTTTCAGCAACTTGAATCGCAAGATTAGCTACTTCTCCTTTGATTTCTGAAATAGCTTTATCTTTTTCAACTTGAATCTGTTTTTCGGCTGATTCAATAATTGCAGCTGCTTTTTCTTTAGCTTGATTCAAAGTATCTTCTTTTACTTTTTCTGCTGCAGCTTTTCCATCAACTAAGATAGATTGCGATTCAGCACGTGCTTTAGCCAAAACATCATCAGATTGCTGATTTATTGTTTCCAGCTCTTGCTGTGCTTTCTCTGCATCTGCAATAGAAGATCGAATCATATTCTCTCGATTTTCCAAAGCTTTTAAAAGGGGCTTCCAAGCGAATTTGGCTAATGCCCCAAATAAAATGAGAAAAGTGAGAATGGTCCAAATAAATAGACCGGGATCTAGCTGAACTAAAGGATTATCCATTTATTTCTCCGTTTATTGACGGTAAAGATTTACCCCTTACTTCATTAAAACGATTAGCAGAACAAATACTTCAGCAAGAATTGCTACCCCTTCGAGAAGGAATAAAGGCAGATTCACTGCGCCTGTGATTTTGTCTGCTGCTTCTGGTTGACGTGCGATACTTTCAGCTGCTGCTGCAGTGAATTTACTTATGCCTAACCCAGCTCCAATTACGATCATTCCAAGACCGATTGCAGCACCAAAATAATGAAGAACTTCCATGTTAAGGACCTCCGTTTTTATTGTTTAATGATGAACATTGATAGCCATGCCGATAAACACAGCCGATAATAGCGTAAAAACATACGCCTGTACTAAAATAACGATTATTTCTAAACCAGAAATAGCGGCAGCCATTGGAACGGATATTAACGCAACTCCAACACCAGCGGCCACACTGTGAAACATTTCTCCAAAAATGGCCATAAATGATAAAATAGCTAATAATGCGATATGACCACCAGTCATATTCGCAGCTAAACGCATTGTTAATGCGAATGGTTTAACAAATAGGCCAATTAATTCAATTGGAATTAATATTATATAAATGGGCCATGCTAAACCATGAGGGACCAAATTGACCCAATGTTTTATAAATCCGTGCGCTAATGTACCGGCAACCATTATGGAGAAAAAAGTTATTACGGCAAGTCCAGCTGTTACATTATAATTCCCTGTAGCTGTTGTGCCTCCATGAAGTAACTGGTTCAAAAAAGAATGAGAATCTGTATGTAGAACAAACCTATCAGCGAGTCCCAATATATCAAAGATTGGAATCATGCCAATGGCGTTTGCAAAAAAAATAAAAAAGAATAAAGTAAAAATAAGCGGTGACCACGTATTCACCCATCGAGGTCCAACATTTGGTTTCACGATTGAATCTCGAATAAAAACGACAACTGTTTCAATCAAATTAGCCATTCCACTTGGTACAATTTTATTTCCTTTTAAAAATCGACGAATCGGAATAATAACTGTAATTGAAACAAGGATAGCAACTAGCCATAACATAAATACATGTTTAGTAACAGACATATCTATTCCAAAAACTTTTGGAAGGTGGATTAATGGGTGTTCAATGGACGAGTTAGAGACATGGTGAATAATATTGTCCCCAACTTGCGACATGACGCTTCCGGCGTGTCCGCCCGATTCAATTGCACTACTCATGCTATCAATGTATGTATATTAATTATGTTTTGGATTTTAAGACTATAGCTTCTACAACGTGAAGCCCAATAAAATAGCCGGCAAAGCTAAAAATAAACGGATAAGGAGCAAAGGAATAAAATTTAAATATTATTATAAAATAGATTGGATAAATCAGCATTTTAATTCCAAAACTGATCATGAGCCATTGGGTCATTTGCTGGGCAGTCATTTTTTGAAATCTCGAAAAAAGTATTACTGTCAATAAACCCACGATAGCAGGAGCCAATAATCCTAATAGTATTTCCAAACTCCATTCAGGCCTAGCGCCTACTACGAGTCCATATATTCCAAAACTTATCATTAGTGCATAAAAATATATTTTCATTTATTTAACCAAATTGTTTTTGCTAATTGATAAAACCCAGAAATAATTCCTAATAAAATGCCACCTAATAAAAACCAAGGTTGAGAGTTGAATCTGTTATCTAAATAATAACCTAGCAAACCGAATAGAATCACAGCTCCAATTAATGCATAAGATGCTCCAGCTGCTGGACCCGATTTTTGAACCATTTTTTGGAAATAAGATAAAGACTCAATTGTGGAATGTTCTGGTGATTCTTTATCTAAAAATGACATATAAATAGGTAATTAAACAGTAATATATTATTTACTGGATGAAACTAGATTGCATTTTCCTTCAAACTGAGCGCCATCTTCAATCAATAATTTTTTATATATAATATCTCCATTCATAACACATTTCTCCCCCAAAACAACTAATCCGTTAGCTGATACATTCCCAGTCACGTTGCCACCGACCTGAATATCACTACCAGAAATATTCCCTTTGACGGATGCTCCTTTTGCGATCCGAATGGGACCTTCTGTTATAATATCGCCCAATACATGCCCATAAATAATAATACCTTCTTTTAATTCAATTGGTCCATGGATTGTTGCATCTGCCCCAACCATTGTGTGTACATTTTGAAAATTTATTTTAGCCATTTTTTGATGTTAAATCTGTTGTTTTGAATGCTGGAAAATAGTCCAATGGATCAACAGCTACACCATTTTTCCAAATTTCATAATGCAAATGGGGACCTGATGAATTCCCTGTATTACCTGACAATGCAATTACTTCACCTCTTGTAACCATGTCACGTTGGTTTTTTAGATTTTTTTGATTATGACCATAATGAGTAAAATATCCATCCCCATGATAAAGTATAATTAAGTTTCCTTGATCATAAGTCCAATCAGAAAAAACAACTAAACCTGCGGCAGATGCTTGGATTGGTTCACCTTCTTTTATGACAATATCAATTCCATAATGGCCTGGCTGTATAAATGATTTGTCTTTTTCAGACCGTTGTGAAACGTATCCTAATACTGGAGGGACAGATGGAATATTTTCAATGTAAGAGATAGTTTCATTCTGTGTTGTTAACAAACCGAAAGATGATGTATCACCCATTGATACATTTGATGTTCCTAATGAATTTCGAATAAGTTTATCCATTTGCTTCAATCGCTGAAGGTCTCTACTCAGCTCTAATATTTGTGTCCGTTCAGCTGCAAATACTTCATATTGTTTCTTCATTGAATCATATTTCATTGCCTGAGGAATATAGTGTAAAAACATTCCAACAATGATTACCAATAATATGACTGAAAAAATAAGTGCACTTTTTAATCGAAATCCGGACAATCGAAATCGTCGTGTTTTTCCATCATTATCTGGAATAAGTATAGCTGTATATTTTTGGCCCAATTGAATCCCTAATCAAGAGAATTGAGTAAATCAAGTAGCCGCTCTAAATCATCTTTAGAAAAATAGACAATTTCAATACTGCCACCCTTTTTTGAAGGTTTAACTTTCACTTTTGTCCCAAGGGCAGAAATGAGTTGATTCTCAATGGCACGAATATGAGCGGGAGTATTTTTCTTTTTAGAGCGAACTTTTACTTTTACCGTCGATTCTTTTACGAGCGATTCAGCTGCCCGGACGCTTAAATTTTCATTAAGGATCTTTTTCCAGATACGCTGCATAGATTGGTTTGTTTTTGCTTGAAGAATAGCCCTGCCGTGCCCACCAGAAATATTCCCATTTCGAAGACTTTTTCGTATATCGGGTGGAAGTTTTAGTAACCGTAATGCATTTGATATGGTTACTCGTTTTTTACCAACAGCTTTCGCAATCGCTTCGTGAGATAAATTGTGTTGGCTATTTAAAACAGCATATCCTTCCGCTTCTTCTAATGGATTTAAATCTTCCCGTTGAATATTCTCAATAAGAGCTAATTCCATGACTTCAGCCGCGTCTGCCACAGTAATGATATATGCAGGAATTGATTTCAATCTAAGTTTTTTTGCAGCTCGCCAACGACGTTCACCAGCAATTAATTCAAACCCCGTATCGATATTTCTAACTGTAACAGGTGTAATAATTCCTTTTTCTTTGATTGATGCAATAAGCTCTTCAAGTGCACCCGGTTTAAAATCTCGTCTCGGTTGATTTGGGTTTGAAAAAATATCTTTAACTGGAATCTGCGAAACTCCCGGTTTACTTTTTTTCTTTTGTGTGTTTTTTTTCTTTTGTTCGGGTTCAGGGCGAATAAGTGCTTCTAACCCTCTCCCTAAGCGATTAACCGACACGATGTAATATTTCCTCTGTTAAATTCATATAATCCATTGCTCCTGTAGAACTAGCGTCATATAATAAGGCTGGTTTACCAAAACTAGGAGCTTCACTTAAGCGAACGTTACGATGGATCAACGTTTTAAACAATTTGTCTTTGAAATAGCCTTGAACTTCATCTGCAACTTGTTTGGATAAATTTAAACGACCATCATACATGGTCATAAGTACACCTGTAATTTCTAGTTTTTTATTTAAATGACGTTGGACAAGCCTTACCGTATTTAATAATTGCCCTAAACCTTCTAATGCATAATATTCACTTTGGATAGGAATAATGATTGAATCTGAAGCCGTTAATGCATTTATGGTTAAAAGTCCTAACGAGGGTGGGCAATCAATTATAATGAATTTGTATTTCTTTTTTATGGATTTTAAACATTTTTGCAATTGGTACTCGCGAGCCAAAATACTCACCAATTCAATTTCAGCACCAACTAAATCATTTGTGGAAGCAATTAAATCTAATTCTGGAAATTTAGTTGACGTAATTGCATCTTTTACAGGAACATCTTTTATAAGAACATCATAAATAGATGATGTGGGTGGATCAGAAATATCCATAACTCCTGTTGTCGCATTTGCTTGTGGGTCAAGGTCAATTAGGAGTGTTTTTTCTTCAGTCACACCTAAGCTCAGGGCAACGTTTACGGCAGATGTGGTTTTCCCTACACCGCCTTTTTGGTTTGTGAATGAAATAATATGTCCCATAATATATTTTTCCGAATTTTTTTCGGGCACGGAATTTATATCCGGTCAAGCGTTAAGGTTAAGGAATAAGATTATACTTATAAAGATTTAACATGTTTCGAATATCTAGAAAATGTTTTGCCATCATATGGTTTAATAAAATTTCATCCTGTAAATTTCAATTGTATTTTTTCGATGAAATGAATTTGATTCTTATATGAAAGCACTTGTAAAAAAATCTCCTGGACGTGGAATATGGATGGAAAATGTTCCCACTCCAACCTGTAGCACAAATGATGTAAAAATTAAAATTACCCATACAGCTATTTGTGGAACCGATCTTCATATTTATAAATGGGATGAATGGTCTCAGCGAAATATAAATCCCCCTTTGGTTACTGGGCATGAATTTGTGGGAATTATAGATGAAATTGGTCCAGGCGTTACGCACTTTCAAATTGGAGATCGTGTTTCGGGCGAAGGACATATTACATGCGGATATTGCAGAAATTGTCGAGCTGGGAAACGCCATTTATGCCATAAAACAAAGGGCATTGGCATTCATCGTGATGGTGCATTTGCAGAATATTTAGTAATGCCGGAATTCAATGTATGGCCTGTTCATGATGATATTCCTTCTGAAATGGCAGCTTTTTTTGATCCATTTGGGAATGCTGCTCATACAGCCCTCTCATTTGAAATGGTTGGCGAAGATGTTCTTATTACTGGTGCGGGTCCTATTGGATTAATGGCCGTAGCTATTTGTAATTTTGTGGGAGCACGACATGTGGTAATTACCGATATAAATGAATATCGATTAGACTTAGCAAAAAAAATGGGTGCAACAAAAATAGTCAATGTTACCCGAGAATCTATTAGCGATATTTTATCGGAACTTGAGATGTCAAATGGATTTGATGTTGGACTCGAAATGTCAGGAAATTCTGAAGCATTTAAATCTATGTTGGAAAATATGTATCACGGTGGACGCGTTGCGCTTTTAGGATTGCTTCCTGAATCCACACAAATTAATTGGGACAATATAATATTTAAAGGATTACACGTTAAAGGTATTTATGGAAGGGAAATGTTTGAAACATGGTATAAAATGACTCAAATGCTTCGAAGTGGTTTAGATATTTCTAAAGTGTTAACTCACACTTTTCCGATCGACGATTTTCAAAAAGGATTTGATATAATGGAATCAGGTAATTGTGGGAAAGTTGTATTAGAATGGTAAATAAAATCTATTATTTCAAGCTACCAAAGAATCGATGATGCATAATCCATACGAAAATTCATTGGATGGGTTAATCATCAATGACCCGGTAAAATCTTTTTTCGATTGGTGTATTGAAAGAGAAAATATTCGCGTCAAACGAGAAAACAACGAAAAAGCTCCTTGGACATCTGACCCAATATTTCAACAAGGACGTTTTCTTAATACATTTCGAGAATATGACAAAGGATCTATAGCAGTAATAAAATTCTGTAAACCTGTCAAAGATACATTAAAAGATTTAATCCATGCTTTATTTTTTGCTCGTTGGTGCAATCTTCATAAAACGCTAGACCGCCTAAAACCTTCAGATCTAAACAATCCATCTCGCTTAAAAGATATGTTATTAAACCAACTGGATCAACCTTGGGCATCTGAAGCTTATCCTGTTGTACCAGTTATGTGGGAGGGTGTTGCATACGATAGGTTGGAAGCATGTACAGACCTTTTCCCCCAAATTATTAACTTCCTTTTAGAAACTATTTTAGCATCCAACCAGAATGTGGCTACAGCAACACATTCAATCAATCAAACGTTTCAAATGATAAATGATTTCCCAATATTCATGACTGTCATTGATATTTCTTGGTTTAGGCCAGATATTATTAGTCCCAATAGTCCCGTGCCTACCGGTATTGGGGCAAAACCATATTTAGATCGTTTACAACATTATCTTGGTTTGGAGAACCATCATGAAACCATTGATAAAATGATTGAATTACAAGATGAATATTGGCCAACACGTCAAAGACAATTAACACCTGTTGATATTGAATATATTTCATGTGAAAACAGAAAATATTTTAGTTATATCAATGGGACAAAAGCATTTGAAGGAAAAAACCTATTTAAACCACATGAATAAATCCAATCAACATTTCACCACCATTCTATCTCAAATTGAGACTGAAGGACTTTATAAAAAAGAACGAACTATTACCACGCCACAAGGGGTTGATATTTCCACAAAAGAAGGTGGAAATGTATTGAATTTTTGCGCAAATAATTATTTAGGTTTAGCGAATCATCCCGATTTAATCCTAGCTGCAAAACAAGCATTAGATACGTATGGATTTGGTATGGCATCCGTGCGGTTTATTTGCGGGACGCAAGATTTACACACATCACTGGAAAAATCAATTTCAACTTTTCTTGAGACGGATGATACCATTTTGTATACAAGTTGTTTCGACGCGAATGGGGGACTTTTTGAAACACTTCTAGGCTCCGAAGATGCGGTTATTTCTGATGCGCTCAATCATGCATCCATCATTGATGGGATTCGATTGTGTAAGGCAAAACGCTTTCGCTACAATAATAATGATATGGATGATTTAGAATCCAAACTAAAGGAAGCGCATGATGCACGAATTCGCTTAATTGCTACGGATGGTGTTTTTTCCATGGATGGGTATATTGCTAATTTAAAAGGTATTACCGATTTAGCTGACAAATATGATGCTTTAGTCATGGTGGATGATTCACATGCGACTGGATTTGTGGGGAAAACGGGTCGCGGATCGGCTGAGCACAATAGTGTATTAAATAAAATTGATATTTTTACTTCTACTCTTGGAAAAGCATTGGGCGGAGCTTCAGGTGGATTCACATCAGGAAATCAAAAAATAATTGATTTATTACGACAACGATCTCGCCCATATCTTTTTTCCAATAGTGTGGCTCCATCCATCGTTGCGGCAGGAATAAAAGCATTTGAATTATTGTCATCTACAACAGAGCTCCGAGATAAGTTAGAAAAAAACACATCCTATTTTCGGAATAAAATGGCCAATGCTGGATTCGATTTAAAAAAAGGTATTCATCCTATTGTACCCATAATGTTATATGATGCAGTTTTAGCACAAAAAATGGCTTCTGCATTATTGGAAGAAGGAATTTATGTAACAGGGTTTTTCTTTCCTGTGGTACCCAAAGGGGAAGCACGAATTCGTGTACAAATATCCGCAGCCATGAATCAACAGCATTTGGATACAGCCATAAATGCGTTTATCAAAGTTGGGAGAGAGTTGAAAATAATTTAATAAAGGAGACTTCATGCTAAAAAATATACCACCCATTCTATCCCCTGATCTTTTACATGTATTAATGAGTATGGGGCATGGAGATGAAATTGTTATCGCTGATGGTAACTTCCCTGCTGATACAAATGCTGCACGGCTTATTCGTGCAGATGGACATGGCGTATGCGATGTGTTGGATGCAATGATATCTTTCTTCCCTATTGATGAATCTGTAAATGATTATGCCATTGTTATGGCAATTGGCGATAAATCTATTCCTCCCATTTGGAGTCAGTTTGAAAATATTATAAAAAAAGAAAACCCCGACAGGTCAACATTAATATCCATTTCTCGTGAGGCATTTTATGAACGCTCCAAAGATGCATTCGCCGTTGTCGCCACAAGTGAATCTGCTCTTTTTGCAAATATCATTCTTAAAAAAGGGGTTGTAATTATTTAACCTTTATAAGATATTCGGGTCTGTTAGCCTACATATTAATCTAGCTTGGAGCGGTTTATGACCTTTTTATCTATTAAACGATTGTTTTTAATTTTTATTGTTACATCCATAGGGTTTACGCAATCGGTTGAAATTATTCGGGACACCGATGGTATTCCCCATATTTTAGGTGAAACGGTTAAAGATTGTGGGTTTGGCCTAACCATTGCCATGTTTCAGGATCATCCTAAATCTTTAATTGATAATATTTTAACGACTCGCGGTGAAATGGCACAACATTATGGCCAAAGTTATGTTAATCAAGATTTATTTATTCGATCCCTTCGGTTTCAGGAAAAAACGTCTATAGCAATGGAAACTATTTCCGATGATATTTTAAATTATTTAGACGGACTGGCTGCGGGAGTCAATTATGGGTTTGCTACATACCCTGAAAAAATACCAACATCCATTAATGCAAATGCATTTCTCCCCGTTACAGCTTCAGATATTTTTACTACTAGTTATATAAAAGCTTTAACACACGAGTGGAATCAATTTCAAAAGGACGCGAGCAATTATTTAACTCAAACTGATATTTTGCCCGCTACAAAACAAGATATGTCAAATCAATGGGTTGTTTCGCCTGAGCGCACAGCAGATGATGCTCTTTATATGTTATGTGACCCCCATTTACCTTTTAATGGTCTCACAGGATCATGGAGCGCTCATTTAAAATCTGCGGACGGAACCTTAAATTATAATGGATTTTTCTTTTTAGGTGGCCCTCATCCAGTGATGGGACATAATGAAACTTTTGCTTGGTCTCATACGGCCAATAAAGTGGATTTCGCGGATGCATTTCTTGTTTCGCTAGATCCCAATGGTGAAAACCATTATATGTTAGATGGTGTTTCAAAACCATTTAACACTTGGACAGAATCCATCCCAATCTCTAACGGAACCGTATCTCACCGAACAGTCAAACAATCAGATGACCATGGCGTATTTGTGCAATCTATTAACGAGTCTACAGCCCTATTTGCAAAACTAGAAGTTGAAAACCTTGTATCTGGATTTGAACAAGGATTTCGGATGATGACATCAGAATCTGTCGCAGAATGGGAAGAAGCTTTATCCCTTCATCAATATGACAAATGGAATTGTATGGGCGGCGATGTTCAAGGGAACTTATTATTTATTTTTAATGGGCATACTCATTATAGAAATGATCCAATAGCAGCTAGAGAAGATGCTTTGGACGGTTCCACTTCTACCACACTTTGGCAGGATGTTATTCCATTTTCATCTCTACCACGAGTAGAAAACCCAGCTTCAGGGTATTTACAAGATTGCAACGATGCTCCATGGTACGTAACCCCAGATCCTGGATTTGGGCCTGAGGATGTTCCCATCGAACTATACGAAGGAAATAGTTTTGGAATTCGTGGCCGTCGAGTAGTTGAATTATTGGATTTAGGTGGAGATAGTCTTACAGCTGATTATCTGAAAAATGTCGCTTTAGATTATAAAATCTTGGGATGGGATTCTCTTAAACAGATTCTGCCTTTAGCATTGGAAGAATCTGCCGCTGATTCATTTCTTCGACAACTTGAAGCAGATTCATTAGCAAATGTATTATTTGAATGGAGTGGGTATGCGGATCATAATTCAACTGAAATGTCACTACTCTTTTATGTACGTGAAATTCTTCCCGAAAATTTGAAATTTGTAAATCCATATTCTTTTGATGAATCAGACAGACGCACATTAGTGGAGTCACTTGTTGGCGCTAAAGATGAAATAATCAGCCGTTATGGAACAATGGATATTCCTTGGGGAGATTTTCACGGTTACTTTCGTGGCAATAATTATTTCCCCCTTTCTGGAGGAACAGGTCATACGGATTTAGCATCAGCCAAAATGGGAAAAGGGAATTTGCAGGATGATCATTATTTCCATTGTGATGCCGGGAATGATCATATTATGCTGATTCGTATAAAAGAGGGAGAAACACCTAAATCTTGGGCGATGAAACCAAATGGCCAATCGGAAGATCCATCTTCCTCGCATTATGATGATTTAACCGAATTTTATTCTCAGGACAGTCTAAAAGAACGCTGGTTTACTGAAGATGATATTATGGTTCACGCAGAATCCATTGAAAATCATACCTATTTAAGTTCCGATTCTGAATCTAATGTGCCATTAAAGGTTGCTCTTTACCCCGCATATCCAAATCCATTTAATCCTACTACCACGATTCGTTTTAGCGTAGAGACACAGC
>CAZGFQ010000037.1:4797-19606 GCA_964525185.1 uncultured bacterium | reverse complement strand
TTTGAATTCACCCTATGTATTGTTATCAATTTCTATTACTCCTTTATAAATTCCATTCAGAAATAAGACCAAACCAAAAACACTTCGTAGACTAAAATTCCAATAAGAAATACAAAAATCAAACTTTGCTATTCTCTCTAATAAATAAGACTTAAAAAACTTTAAAAGGATTCAAAAAATGGAAATATCAAATAATGTATGCGTCATTGGTGCTGGGTATTGGGGTAAAAACCATATTCGAACTCTCAATGGGTTAAATAAACTTGGCGCCATTGTTGAATCAAACGTTGAGGTTTTAGATCGGTTTTCTCAAGAGTATCCGAATGTAAAAATGTATACATCATTAGATGAAGCATTACTCAATCAGAATTTGAAAGGATTCACTGTTGCTACCCCTGCTGAAACCCATTTTGAAATTGCCCGAAAAATCATTAAAGCAAAAAAACATGTTTTAGTTGAAAAGCCACTCACATTGGATATTGCTCACGCTCAAGAATTAGTTAATTTAGCTGAAGAGAATCAAGTTAATCTAATGGTTGGGCATGTTCTTTTATTTCACCCAGCAATCATTAAAATAAAAAAACTCATTAAAGAAGGATTAATTGGTCGCCTCCAATACATATACAGTAATCGTTTAAACTTGGGGCAGGTAAGGACCGAAGAGAATGTATTTTGGAGTTTGGCACCTCATGACATTTCTATATTTCAATATTTAACAGATGATGCTTTCCCGACTTCTATAAAAGCTCATGGAAATACCTTTCTGCAAGAAGGGATTCATGATTCTACTTTAACAATGCTTGAATACCCTAATAATGTTAAAGGACATATTTTTGTAAGTTGGATTCATCCGTTTAAAGAACATCGACTCGTCGTGATCGGCTCTGATGGCATGCTTACATTTGAAGATTCAGCAGAAGGAAAACCACTGAAGTTATATAAAAAGAAATATGAAATAATTGAAAAAATCCCTGAAAAAATTGATGGACCCGTTGATTTGATAGAATATGATAAATCCATGCCTCTCACTGAGGAATTGGAATATTTTACTCGCCATTTAAACGGTGATAAATTGGAAATAGCTAATGGCAACCATGCCGTAGATGTAACTAAAATATTAGTCGAAGCGAGCAATCAACTAAGCGACCAGTGATTACCGGTTGTTATAATCTAATAAAATATTTTTGAAAAACGAGATTACTCATGAATAATAAAATAATGACTATCCCTTTTGTAGACCTTAAAGCACAATACAGATCCATTAAAAAAGAAATTGACTCTGCCATTGAAAATGTAATATCTGAAACAGCCTTTATTAAAGGTAAATATGTTCAACAATTCGAAAACGATTATAAACAAGCATATGGAGTAAACCATGTAATTAGTTGTGCAAATGGGACTGATGCTATTTATATTGCATTAAAGGCATTAGGAATTGGACCTGGTGATGAAGTTATAACTGTAACAAATACATGGATAGCTACATCTGAAACGATTACTCAAACAGGTGCAAAACCAGTTTTCGTTGATATAGATCCTGACTATTATACCATTAATGTAAAAAATATTGAAGAAATAATATCACCGAAGACCAAAGCCATCATTCCAGTTCATCTCTTTGGACAACCGGTTGATATGGATGGTATAAAATCTTTATGTGATAAATATGGATTATTTCTTGTGGAAGATTGTGCTCAAGCGCATTTTGCTGAATGGAATGGTAGAAAAGTAGGCACATTTGGAGATGCAGGAACATTCAGTTTCTTCCCCGGCAAAAATTTAGGTGCATATGGTGATGCTGGCGGTATCATCACAAACAATGATCAATTAGCTGATAAAATGAGAATGTTTGCAAATCATGGCGCATTGAAAAAACATTTCCATGAAATAGAAGGTATAAATAGTAGAATGGATGGAATACAAGCTGCTATCTTAACCGTAAAATTAAAGTACATAAAAGAGTGGTCTGATGCGAGACTATCTGTTGCTAGAAAATACAATGAATTATTAAAAAATATTCAAGGCATTGTAACCCCACAAATTCATATTGATGGAAAACATGTTTTTCATTTATATGTTATTCGTGCCCAAAAAAGACCTGAATTACAATCTTATTTAAAGGAACATGGGATTAGCACTGGAATTCATTATCCTACACCGCTTCCTTTTTTGAAGGCATATGATTATTTAAATCACTCTGAAAGTGATTTTCCCATTTCAGCTAAATATCAACATGAAATACTATCTTTGCCCATGTTTCCTGAAATGACACAAAAACAGATTAATTATATTTCATATACCATTGCTGATTTTTATAAAGTATAAACGATATAGAATATTATATTTTTCCTAATCGTTCTTGTCTATATTTTTTCTCTTGGATATTTTTCCACCAAGATTGGTTTTCCAGATACCATTGAATAGATTTTCTTATACCTGATTCAAAATTTTCTTTTGGGGTCCAACCACACTCTTTTTTAATCTTTGTAGCATCAATGGCATATCTAAAGTCGTGCCCTGGTCTATCGGGAACAAATGTTATTAATTCTTTATAAGAGTCACCAGATTTGGATGGTATTTCTTGATCCAAAATAGTACAAATAGTTTCAACAATTTCAATATTTGTAATTTCATTATTTCCACCAATGTTGTATGTATCCCCTAACTGACCATTATCAATAACAGATTGAATTGCATCGCAATGATCACGGACAAATAACCAATCTCTAACATTTAATCCATCACCATATACCGGAAGTGGCTTCCCTGATAAGGCATTTATAATCATAAGCGGAATTAATTTTTCAGGGAATTGATATGGCCCATAGTTATTTGAACAATTTGTGATTAATACTGGGAATCCATATGTTCGAAACCAAGCTCTAGCCAAATGATCAGAACTCGCTTTCGAAGCAGAGTATGGTGAACTTGGATCATAAGGGGTTGATTCCAGAAATTTTCCAGAATCACCTAAACTGCCATAAACTTCATCCGTAGAAACATGTATAAATCTAAAATGTTCATCTTCAATTTTACCAATACGACTTGCCCACCTATAAGATTCATGAAGCATATTCAACGTTCCAACCACATTCGTTTGGATAAATGCTTCAGGACCATCAATGGATCTATCCACATGGCTCTCTGCTGCAAAGTGGACAACAACATCAGGACTATATTTTTCTAATATTGAAATAATAGTTTCTTTTTGACAAATATCCCCTTTTACAAAATGATATCTTGAGTCCGTATCATAATTTTTTAAATTCTCGCTATTTCCAGCATACGTCATTTTATCCAAATTAATGATGGTGTCTGCAATATTTTTTTCTAATAAATGATGAATAAAATTTGAACCTATAAATCCACATCCACCTGTAACAAAATAGACTTTCATTTATATACCTTTCTTTGGAGCAAATGAATTATTTATATTTTTTAAAAAAGGTAACGAATTATCTTTTTCTGAAACGATTGGATTGTTGATTCTCCATTCAATTCCCAAGTCTGGATCATTCCATTTTATTCCATATTCATCTTCTGGGTGGTAATAATCTGTGCACTTATATTGAATGATTGCTTCATCAGATAAGACGGAATATCCATGAGCAAATCCTTCTGGAACATACATCATTTCTTTTTTTTCTGATGTTAATTTATTACTCACATATTGCCCATAGGTTTCAGAATATTCTCTTATATCAACCGCAACATCCAAAATAGTACCTTGAATACATCGAATTAATTTCCCTTGTGGATACTTTAATTGATAATGTAATCCTCTCACTACATTTTTTTCTGAAAATGCTTCATTATCTTGGACAAATGTAGCATTGAATCCTTCATCAGAATATTTTAATAAATGATATGACTCTAAAAAATATCCTCTTTTATCTTGGTGGATATCAGGAGTAATAAGTAAAATGTCAGTAATAGTTTGCGGCTCAATGAGCATCTTTCTTAATCCCTTTTCTACCCACATTTTCAAACTTAAACCCAAGTCTATTTAACTCTTTAATTGATAATATATTCCTTGTGTCTAAAATAACAGGTTCATTCATCAATTCTTTAACTTTATTTAAATCCATGCCGCGAAATTCTCTCCATTCCGTCAAAATAACGGTTGCGTCAGAATCTTTGACAGCATTTTCCCAATTTGTACAGTATTTTACATTTGGAAATAATTGCGCCATATTATTATTGGCAATGGGATCATAAGCCTTTATCTCTGCTTTTGAATTCAACAATGATTGAATCATATCTATAGCTGCAGAATCTCTAATATCATCCGTTTCCTGTTTAAATGCCAGCCCAAGTATTGCAATCGTTTTTCCTGATATATCTCCATTGAATAATTTGGTTAATTTTAAGACCATTCGTTCTTTTTGATATTGATTTGCTTTAATGGCGCCTTCAACCGTTTTAAGTGTTAACCCTTTATGTTTCGCCAATGATGCAAGCGCATTTGTATCTTTCGGGAAACAAGATCCACCATAACCGGGACCTGGATGTAAAAATTTAGGACTTATGCGTCCGTCACTCCCCATTGCTTTTGCAACTTCATGAATATCCGCATCTACTTCATCGCATAAATTTGCAATTTCATTAATGTAACTTATTTTTAATGCTAGAAATGCATTACTTGCATATTTAATCATTTCAGCTGTTTGGATTGATGTTTTTACAATGGGCGTTTCATTAATAAATAATGGACGATATACATCCATCATAAACTCAAATGCTTTACCAGATGATGCCCCAAGTACAACGCGATCTGGCCATAAAAAGTCTTTAACAGCAGACCCTTCTCTCAAGAATTCTGGATTAGAAACATAATCAAATTGACTATTTTCATCTTTATGTTGATTCATTATTTCTGTGATTTTTTCCCCTGTCCCAATTGGAACTGTGCTTTTTGTACAAATCACCTTATAGCCATTTAAGTTTTTCCCGATTGTTTCTGCTACTTTATATACAGCTGATAGATCTGCATCTCCATTTGCACCTTGCGGAGTACCCACAGCAATAAAAACAACATCCGCATTTTGAATGGCTTTATCAACTTCTGTAGTAAAGGACAATCTGCCTGCGTTAACATTTCGCTCAACTAAATTTCCAAGACCCGGTTCATATATTGGTATTTCGCCCTTCTTTAATTGGTTAATTTTTTCTGATGCAATATCGGCACAAATAACATTATGTCCAAAATCGCTAACTCCAGCACCTGAAACTAAGCCTACATAACCTGTCCCTATAAAAGTAATTTTCTTCATTTATATATTTTCTCCATACTCAAGTTTAATAATTGTTGAATCGATGGTTTTATAAAAAACCCAATTTCCGTCTTAAAATCCATTCAACCGTCAACAATACGAGGATAAAACCTAGCAAGAAAATATTTTCATTTAATATATAATTATTCACTTTTTTCACGTTCATATCTTCGAAATTAACATAATCATAAATTTGGTTTTTTTCATTCCACCTTAAATATTTTCCTTTTGTATTTTCAGATAATGCCTGTAATAATGGCTGATTTAAAAAGACTCTATTTAACTCAATTTTACTTTCTTGGACTGTATAGGAACCTTGGCCAACAAGCTGTTGGTTAGCGCCATTCTCTAGCACAATATCATATTGATAATCTCCAGGAGACGTTGTCCAATATTTTCCATGAAACTCATTTGATTTTAAATCATATTTTAATGGTTTATCTTCTACCCATTCTCCATCTTTATATAATCTAATTGTACCGTTGTGTAAACTATTTTTTTGTTGTCCTCCAACTCCAGTTACAACAATTTGTTCCCCTTGTTGATATGATTTTTTATCTAATCGAAAGAAATATTGTTGGTCTCCACCTGTTTTCATTAGCCAGGAAAATATACCATCCCACATTTTTGGAAAGGTATTAGCTCGTTGCGTTCCAATTAATTTATAATGCAATGAATATAAATCAGGAGTTGTCCAAACACCGTGTCTAAAACCGCTATTTTCTCCTAAAAGAAGAACTGGAATAGATAAATCTTGAAGTTGGAATTGAGCTAAGACGATTTGCCCTTCACTATCAATTTCTATCCCAGACATAAGTGGTGGAAGGTCTACATCTTTCATATCCATAAATAAATTATAATCATATGGAAAGATAGATTGAATCGTGTCTGTAAATGTCCAAGTATTTACCCTTCCATCCTCCAAAAAATGTGTGTAAGGTTTTGAACTGAATAGAGGTAATAAATATTGAAACGATTCATTGGACGATTCTGGACCAGCAATAAACAATAGAGACGATTTTTGTGCTATTATCTTTTTTGCTAATATTTTAGATAGATTTTTCCATTCTAACGCATTTTCTTCAATAGGATGATTGTCAAGGATAATTAAATCGTAGGGGGTTTTCCAAAAAGATTTCAATGACGGATTAAATCCATTCCTAACATTAATAAAGTGTTCTAATTCAAACCTTGGATTTTTATTAAGTACATCCTTAAGGATACCAGTATTATAATTTGGTGCACCTGTTAATAAGCCTATTCTGTATTTTGACTTCAATACTTTTAGACTCATTGATTGTCGATTATTTAATATATTTACTTCATCTTCAAGTACAGATACTTTTGCTTGATAACTTAAGTTTCCTAGTTGGGATGGTTTAACTCTAAATATGACTTCATGGGTGTTCCCTACTCCATCAACTGACAAAACCTTAGAGCCAACTAATTTACCATCTTGAAATAGGGTTACATCAATTCGTTGCCCGATATTGCCAAAACTACTTACCCCTATTTTCATTTCAACTTCTTCATTAATAATGGCAATTGGAGGAAAATGTATAGATTCTATTGATAAGTCTACCATCGGGGATAAATCTCCTACACCAATACAATATATGGGTGTTTCTAATTCGTGACTTAACTGGATTGGGTGCATTCCTTGAGTTGACTGACCATCCGTAACAATTATAGCACCCGCTAATCCTTTGGGTTCACTTTCTTTAATATGCTTAACAACAAGGCCTAAATCTGTAGAGCTTCGATTACCCTTATCACTAATTTGGATTGAGTTTGAAAAATAATGGATTTGAACATCTGATGCTTTCTCAGATAAATTTCTTTTTAAATCTTGAATGGCTGTTTCAAGCGATGATTTCGTTGGATTTCCGTGAAAATCCATCGATAGAGAATTATCAATATACAAATTCCATGTTAATGGCCGAGTTTCAGTATAAGTATATTTTACTTTTGGATTTAGAATAAGGATTACTAATAGAGAAAATATCGCAAATCTTATCCAAAAGAGAGCTCTTACTTCTCGATGAATAGAAATTAATCTATACACCCACCCTAAGGTTAAAGTGGCTAATATTATTATACCCCAGAAATAAATATCGGGAGTTAAAAGCGAAAAAGTCATCTAAGCTAATTTTAAATTTGGATAGATTGCAAAGGATAAATCATTTTTAAAATTATTATTAAATTTTATTTCACCAAGGAAAGCAATCATTGCAGCATTATCTGTACAGAAATGTAAATCAGGAAATAATATTTTTGTATCCGTTAAAGTAGTTTTTAATTGGTTTCTTAATGACTGATTTGCTGCAACACCCCCGGCAATAACACATGTATTTACTCCTGATTCAAATACAGCTCTTTTTACCTTTTCTACTAATGTAGAAACAATTGCATGCTCATAACTTGCCGCAACATCTGACTTTGTTAATTGTTTTTCTTCTTTAAATGAATCCATATAATACAGGAGAGATGTCTTTAGTCCACTAAAACTAAATTCGAGTGACCCTTTTTGCATCAATGCTTTTGGGAATGTAACTTTTTCAATACTTCCACCCATTGCTAATTTTTCAATTTCTGGTCCTCCTGGGTATCCTAAACCAAGAATTCGTGCACCTTTATCAAATGCTTCACCCGCGGCATCATCCCTAGTCTCACCCAATAAAGAATATTGACCTAATTCTTTAATGAGCCATAATTGGGTATGCCCACCTGATACAAGAAGACAAACAAACGGATATTCTAACGTCGGATCAGCCATAAAGTTCGCATAAATATGTGCCTCTAGGTGATTAATTGGAATAATAGGTACATCTAACCCTAGCCCAAATCCTTTAGCAAAACTAACACCCGTTAATAATGCGCCAGCTAATCCTGGTCCATGAGTTACGGCAATTCCATTAATTTGATTTTTTTCTATTTTAGCTTTAATCAATGCTTCAGATACAATTGCATTTAATAAGCGTTCATGTTCTCTAGATGCCACTTCAGGCACTACTCCGCCATATAGATTATGAATTGATTGAGAACTTAGAACACTTGCTTTTATTATTCCATCTTGGCAAATAGCTGCTGCGGTTTCATCACAAGAAGTTTCAATTCCTAATGTAATCAACTTGCTTCCCTCGCGACACCCAGTTCCAAGCTTCGTGGAGATAAGTCTCTCCATTCTAATACATTTTCAGGCAAAGAAACTTTTGGTTCATAAAACTGTTTTCTAATGGACCAATTATTAAAATCAATCGTTACTTTTATATCTTCATGTGTTAAATCTGCAATACGCTGAACGCCTCCAATAATGGTTAGTGCAACCGTTTGTGGAGATGGGAAAACTCGAATTTTTTCAGGCTTATTTAAAACAACTACTGGAATGTCAACAATAATTCTTTCGCTTATTTGTTGAATGTCTACAACGTAGGATACATTGTTTTGGGAGTATTCTACTAATGATCCGATATTTTCTAATCGTATGGAACCATTCTGTGGTAAACTTGCACCAAGAATAGAATCAGGAATTGTATTGATAGAATGAACATTTTCTAAAACTTCCTTTGGACCAGCAATTTGCAATTCCCATGGCAAAAGAGATATGTCTCCCACCTGAATAAAACCTGGTGATGGCTTTATATATATATCCGATTTAACTGGAACCGTTTTAACATTATAATCATCCAAACTTATTTGGATACGGTTTGGGTAAACAACTTCTACAAATAATAAATTATACGAATCAGGGATTACGACTTTTTGTGGATATTTATCAAAGTAATCACTAAGCACAAATTCATATTCGTTTGAAATGCCTTCTAAATCTAATACAAGTTTGAATTGTGTAAATCTTTTTAGAATGGAAGCCTTAAATAAATCAAGTCCACGACCTTTCAGTCTAACAGTTGCAATTTGGGGAACTTCTTCTCTGTGGGCTTTTTGTTTACTCAGGTTACGTGCTTCTATCGGCATCTCAAAAGACATGATATACACATTTCCACTGACAACAAAAAGCCACAGTAAAATAGCTAAGCCCGTAGAGCCTAGCCCAAGAACGAGTTTTTGACTTGGGATGGTTCCTGTAGGTTTTTTCAGCTTCATTGGCGCCTCCTACTGAACCATGATTAAGCCTCTTCTGGCGTCTCTTCCTCTTTTTCGGCTGACTTTGCCTGCTCGATTAATTCTAGAGGAAGTTCAAGTTTTTCGCCTTCGGCTTCATCTTGGTTCTTTAGAAATTCTTTAACAGCACTATTTGCTGATTGTCTATTGCCTCCAGCAAGTTCTTCTTTGAATAGTATAACTTTTCTATCATCAGGGGATACCTGCATTACAATACCGGACAAGTTAGCTCCAACCTCAAATTGGCTCGCTAATGCTCGACGATCACGTTTAGACATTTTTCCAAATGGAATAATTCCTTCAACATCCATATCTAAAGAAATAATAATACCCTTATCTAAGACACGAATGATTTCACCACTCACTTCTTTCCCACTTTCGTAGAATTCAATGATTTTTGGCCATGGATCATCTAATAATTGTTTGTAGCCTAATGAGATGCGTCTATTTTCGCGTGAAACTTCTAATACACGAACTTCAACTTCTTGACCTTTTTCTAATACTTCCTTGGGGTGTTTTATTACCTTGGTCCAAGACATATCAGAAATATGAATTAGTCCGTCAATACCATCTTCCAATTCAGCAAAGGCACCAAATTGTGTCAAATTCTGAACTGTACTTTTGTGTACTGAACCAACAATGAATTTTTCTTCAATTTTATCCCATGGATCAGGAGAAAGTTGTTTAACACCTAAACTGATTTTCCGGTCATCAGTATCAATTGAAAGAACTTGTGCTTCAAGTTCGTCTCCCATAGTATATATTTCCGATGGGTTTTTCACATGTCTAGTCCATGATATTTCAGAAACGTGAATAAGCCCTTCCACTCCAGGTTCTAGTTCAATAAAACAACCATAGTTTGTTAAACTAACAACTTTACCTGCTACGACTGTTCCTATAGCATATTTACTTTCTACACCATCCCACGGATGAGGAGATAATTGTTTTAATCCTAGAGAAACACGCTTCCGTTCTTCATCATATTCAATAACTTTTACAGTTAATGTTTCATTAAGCTCAACAACTTCTGTTGGGTGATTAACACGTCCCCAAGATAAATCGGTGATATGGAGTAAACCATCAATACCACCTAAATCAACAAAGACTCCGAAGTCAGTAACGTTTTTCACACGTCCTTCTAAGATACTTCCTACTTCCAATTCTTGGAAAAGTGCATCACGTTGTTCAGCCAAACTTGCTTCCAAGATAGCTTTGTGAGACACAACAACATTTTTTCGTGCTTCATTTAGTTTAACAATTTTCAATTCAAGTTCTTTATTCAAATAATAATCAAAATCTTGAATGGGTCTAACATCAATTTGGGAACCGGGAAGGAATGCTTGAACTTTCCCAAGGTCAACAATCATTCCACCCTTAATGCGGCGAATGAGTGTACCTTTAATAATTTCTTCATTATCAAATGATTCTTTTAAATCTCTCCAGCGACGCATAAAGTCCGCTTTATCTTTTGATAATATCGTATTTCCACCTGCATCTTCTATATGCTCAACATAAACTTCAACTTGTTCGCCAATAGCGGGAAGTTCTTCGTTGGAAAATTCTGATCTGTCAATAATACCTTCTGACTTGAAACCAATATCAATCATGATTTCTTTTTCATTGGCACCGACAACACGACCCAAAAGCAATTTATCTTCTACAATATCAATAAGAGCACCTTCATAAAGGGCTTCATTTGCATTCGGTTCTAAAACTTCTACCTCAGGAGATGATATTTCATCTTGCGTAACAACTTTTACTTCATTAAATAGGTCGGGTGATAGATAATTTTTTATCTCTTTTTCAATAACAGGTTCTGTAGTAGACGCTGTCTTTTCAGCGCTGACTTCAACTTCAGGTGTTTCCACTGTTGTATCCGCCTCTTCAACTACCGGTTCTTGATTTTGTTCTTCAAACATTCTTTTGTGTTTCCTTTTTTATTCTTTGTTAGTTATGTGTTTTACTATTTTCTCTATTTGCTCACTTATTGACAATAGTCCTGTATCAATTTCTATGGCATCGTCAGCCTTAGTCAAAGGGGAATGATCCCTCGATGAGTCTAATGAATCTCTTTTTTCAATTTCAATCATTAAGTCATCAAGAGATTTTATTTCACCAAGTTTCTCCAAGTCAACCAATCTTCTTTCAGCTCTAACTTTAACAGCGGCAACCAGAAAAAATTTAAAGTCAGCATTTGGAAAAACAACTGTTCCAATATCTCGTCCTTCAATCACACATCCATTTTCGTTACCTATTGCTCTTTGCAATTCTACCATTGATTTCCTTATTTCAGGAATAGCACTTACTGCACTAACATGTAATGTTACCTCAGTCGAACGAATTAATGATGACACATTTTCATTGTTAATAAAAATGCAATTTTCTCCATTAATCATTTCAAAACGTATTTGAATATCGCTCAGTAATGTATTTAATTCTACTGGCTGAGAAATATCAATATTTTTTGTTAAAACAATATGAGTAATCGCTCGATACATTGCTCCAGTATCTAAATAAGGAATCCCTAAAAGTTGGGATACACCTTTTGCAGTTGTACTTTTACCGGAAGCAGCTGGGCCGTCAATAGCTATGATCATGATTCTAAACTCTCAATAAGCCGGCGAAATTACCCATCAGAGTTGTATATCTCAAATGATTTGAATAAAACACAATATCCAATATTATATCATCTTTTCTTCATCAATGCATCTAAATCTTTTAATTCCTGTTCGGTTAATCCGCGGAATTCGCCTATTTTAAGATTTGACATTGTAATAGGGCCAAATTTGATTCTTTTAAGATGGTGAAGTTTTATTCCCAAATGATAACACATTCGTCGAATTTCTCTCTTTTTACCTTGATGAAGTCTTAATAAAACTTTTGATCGCCCTTTTACTTTTCGTTGACTTACAATTTCTGCGCGTCCATACTCCCCATCTCCTATGTAGAGCCCTTTTTTTAATTTTGCAACTTGGGGTGGTGTAATAATACCATCAATTTCTGCAATATATTCTCGCGGAATTCGATTTTTTGGATGTGTTAAAAATTGAAGTAGCTTGCCATCGTTCGTTAACATTATTAAGCCGGTTGTATCTTTATCTAATCGTCCTACAGGAGCTAACCGAACGCCTGATGGTACATATTCCATGACTGTTCGGCGCCCGTGTGTATCCTTTACGGTTGTAATAACATTTTTAGGTTTATTTAAAATGTAAATAACACGTTGCATGACCGGCTTTACTATTTGTCCATCATACTTGATTTCGTCTGATTCAGAAACAGACATCGCTGGGTCAAGTACCATTGTGCCGTTAACTTGAGTAGTTCCTCGCTGGATTAATTCATCTGCCCCGCGCCTTGATGCGACCCCACATTGCGCCAAATACTTATTTAGTCTCATATTATTATGATTGTGCAGTTTCTGAAGATGGGTCCACTTCTTCAAATACGGCCATTTGTTCACCAAGAGAAGGATCCGCTTCAACAAGTTCTGATATTTCTTTTAATTTTGGTAAATCCGAGAGTCGGTTCAACCCAAAATGTTCAAGGAATTTATCCGTTGTTTGGTAAAGCAATGGGCGACCCGGCCCAGAATCTCTTCCCTTTATTTTAACAAGGTTTCGATTGAGCAATGTTTTTATAACGCCAGATGAATCTACGCCACGTACAGCTTCAATTTCATATCGTCCTACAGGTTGTTTATATGCAATGATGGCCAACGTGTCAAGAGCAGCAGGTGATAAAATTAATTTTCCTGACTTTGCAATTAAGCGACGTATCCATGTTTCATACTCTTTCTTTGAAATCAGTTGAAATCCGCCCGCAACGGATTCTATTTCGAATGCCCGGCCACTTCTCGAGTAGTCGTTATTTAATTCTTCTACGATTTGTTTTAGATTTGGTGGATCAGAATCAAAAACAAGATTTATTCGTTTTTGCGATAAAGGTTCGGGGCTTGCAAAAAGCAGTGCTTCAATAATTTGTATTTGTTCTTTTTTTTGCATTATGCCATGGCTCCAATATGAATTAACTCAATATCACTAAAGTTATTTTCTTGGATTACTTTTATATCTCCCAATCTCACTAAGTCTAGTATTGCTAAAAAGGTCACAACAATTTCCATTCGCGTAGATAATTGTTTTAATAAAGTAGAAAATTTTAATTTTCCATCTCCATCAAAATATCTAAAAATAAGTTCTTTTTGAGCTTCTAATTTTACAGGTTCACGATGTAATTCAAATACAGACATTACAGGGCGGTTTTCCATTGCCTTTTTAAAAACAAGAGCCAAATCGTATAAAGATACATCTTTTAACATTGACCCTAAATCAACGGAATCATCTTCAGCAGGAACTGACATTTCAAATCCTTTAGAATAATGATGTGATCGATTTTCAGCTAATGATTCTAATGAATCTGAAACATCTTTAAATCGTTTGTATTCTATTAATTGTTCAATTAGCTCTCTTCGTGGATCAATGACTTCACCCTCTTCATCAATTTCCTGTCTTGGAATTAACATTTTGGCTTTAACGCGCATGAGGGTAGATGCCATCACAATAAAATCACCTGCAATGCGCATATTCAATCTTTTCCACATTTCGATTGTTTCAATAAATTCCTTTGTAATGGATCCAATAGGGATATCATAAATATCAAGTTCATCTCTTCGAATGAAATAGAGTAAAAGGTCCATGGGACCTTGAAAGTTATCTAACTGGACTTGATATGTATTATGAATCATACCCTAAACCAACAGCTTTTCTAAGAGTTGTAATTGTTTCTTTCGCAACACTTTTTGCTTTTTTTGCGCCCAATTTTAACATATCAATAACGTCATCTTGGTGTGAAACAAGATAGTCTCTTTTTTCCCTATAAGGGGAAAAGTGGTCCATAACTTTATTAAATAGTTCTACTTTTATATCACCATATCTTAACCCGGGACTATTATAGCGACTTGTTAAATCTTTTATATCATTATCATTTAGGAATAAAGAATAAAGTTGAAATAAGGGTGTATTTTTATCTTTTGGTTCTTCTATGGGAGTTGTATCCGTTTTGATCCGCATGATTGTTTTTCTAATCTTCTTTTCAGTATCAAAAATAGGAATGGTATTTCCATACGATTTACTCATTTTTTGTCCATCAATTCCTGGGACTAATTGAGTTGTTTTTTCAATATCGGGTTCCGGAACAACTAAAATATTTCCAAATTGATTATTTATTCGAACGGCAATATCTCTTGTCATTTCTAAATGTTGTTTTTGATCTTTACCAACAGGTACAATTTGACTATTAAATAATAATATATCCGCAGCCATCAATACTGGATAAGAAAATAACCCTAAATTAGCGGAGATTCCGCGAGCAATTTTATCTTTGTAAGATGTTGCGCGATCCATTAACCCCATAGG
>CAZGFQ010000037.1:0-4697 GCA_964525185.1 uncultured bacterium | reverse complement strand
TTCCGCGAGCAATTTTATCTTTGTAAGATGTTGCGCGATCCATTAACCCCATAGGAGTTACATTGGATAAAAGCCAGGTTAATTCCGTTACTTCAGATACATCTGATTGCACCCAAAAGGTAGATTTCTCAGGATCAAGACCCAATGCTAAAAAGTCACAAGCAGCTTCAAATGTGTTTCTAGATAAAACATCCTTTTCGGGTATTGTTGTTAATGCATGATAATTAGCAATAAAACAAAATAAATCATTATTTTCTTGATATTGAATCATGCGGGACATCATACCAAAATAATTGCCCAAATGCAGTTGACCTGATGGCTGAATGCCACTTAATACTCTTTGTTTTTTCATTAATTAAACGATTCCATAAATAAATAAGGTTTCCAATCAGATTGAAGTGTATTTACATATTGCTGATAGTAATGAATCCGAGATGGCTTTTTTGGTTGTTTCAATAATTGCATTCCAATTTCATCAGGAGTTCTGTCACCTTTTTTTTGATTACACGGTTGGCAAGCTGTAATCAGATTGTCCCAAGTATCTTTCCCACCTCTCACTTTTGGTAATATATGGTCCACTGTAATGGGGCCTTTTTTAGTTCCACAATATTGGCAAATATGATTATCTCTGAGTATAACATTTTTCCGACTAATTTCAACATTTAAACTATTATAATGAATGAATTCTTTTACTTTTACCACGCTAGGTAATGGTAGAGAAACCGACGGAGAATGGACTTCCGAATCGTAGTTAACTAAAATATCTACTTTATCTAAAACCGATAAACAAATAGCCCGCTTTGCTGTGCAAACGGCTAAAGGGATATAATTCGCATTTAGAACGAGTACCGCTCGATTTAATATGGTTCCATTAATTGCTTTAGGATTTGGTGAATTCATGGTCGAAAATTACGTCTAATCGAATAGGATGAAAGAAATTTATCCAACAACGATTGGTTGAAGTTTGAGTCATTCTTTTTAAAGGATTCTTCTTTAACCCATCCTTGCGCATGGAGTATTTTTTCCCCACCCAATGAAAAACCGACATGAGTTACTTTATCATTGTCACCAAAAAAATGAATATCACCTGGTAGAGCTTTTGAAGGATCAATTGGGTGATTGGTTAACACTTCTTGTTGCTGCCATGCGTCTCTAGGCAATTGAATGCCACAAGCACGACACACCGTTTGAATTAATCCAGAGCAATCAAAACCAAATGATGTTTTCCCTCCCCATCGGTATGGGACTCCTAAAAGCGTTTTTGCTAATGGAATCACATTTTCGATTATAGGGTTTTGCTTTAAAGGAACAATAGAGTTGCCCCAAGAATGATCCTTAAATGTGGATTCATTTTGATTTAATCGTGCACCAAATGGTATAAATTGTTTTTGGCCATTCCAATCGAAACTAATTGTTTGGCCAATATACAAATGGGTTGTTGAAATAAATGTATCAGAAACATGGCCAAAAAAAGAATTAACCCAACCTTCATAACCATCATCTTGTACCACTTGAATCCAATTTTCCTCATTTCCAATAATGTCACAGGATTCTCCTAGAATTATTTCCGTGATTTTTCCACTGGAAAATTCTGGTTTGTCGTACACAGGTACTACTGCTGTATTCGGATTGAAATATTTTTTCGTCATAATCAGGGCTGAATTAAAGCATTAATTTATTAGCAAATAAACTCAATATAATTTTCTTTATTGATTATTTCAAATACACTATCTGGATATGTTTTTAGCCATGATTTTTTATTGCTCGACTTATTCTTATTCCATTTAATTTCATATCCAATAACATTTCCATCATTTTCTTCGACTAAATCAATTTCTTTTTGGTCATACGTTCTCCAAAAATAGTAATTGTGAAATGTTCTTTTAAAACTAAATTTTTTCATTCGTTCCGTGATAAGATAGTTTTCCCATATTTGACCAATATCATTTCGTAAATCCAAAGGATTAAAATTATTTATTAAAGCATTTCTTATTCCTAAATCATAGAAAAAATATCGATTAGATTTTTGAATCTCTTTTCGCAAGTATCTGCTAAATCCCGGTAATTTATATATGACAAAAACTTTTTCTAATAAATCTAAGTATCTATCTACCGTATTTTTTCCCATTCCTAATTGCTTTCCAAGTTCGGTGATTGATACTTCTTTACCAATTTGGAATGCAATTAATTGAAGTAATCTTTTTAGTTTTTCAGAATTTCTGATATTTTCATACTGTAAAATATCTTTCAAAGAATAAGAATTTACAAGCTCATTTAGATAATCTTTTTTCAATGAATTGCCGTTCATCTTTACAATTTCTGGGTAGGAACCATATATTAATCTTGATTCTAAGTTTGCCATGGTTTCGGCTTTATTTTCTATATTCATAATTTCAATTTGTGCTAATGGAAACTGAGTAATTACAAAATTTCTGCCGGTTAACGGTTCTCCGACACTTTGTGATAAATCAAAAGTAGATGAGCCTGTTGCAATAATTTTAAGCCCTGGAATATGATCAACCATTAATTTTAGATTGATTCCAATATTTTTTATTGCCTGTGCTTCATCAATGATAAGCAGTTTGGATTCACCAATAAAATCTTTCAATTTTTGTATCGATTGACTGCTTAAATAATCCTGAACACTTATATCCTCCCCAGAAACAAAAATATAGTCTTCTTTTATGCTTTTGACGAACTGCCTAAGTAAGGTTGTTTTGCCTGTTCTTCGTGCACCATAAATGATTAACACTTTCCCATCAACTATATATTTTGATATATTTTCTAAATTTTTTTGCTGAATATACACGTCTAGCCCCAATTATTGTGATATAATATAATGATAAAATAGTTTTTATACAGACTATATTTATATGAATACGGTCTGTTTATGGACTGTATTACGAATAATAATTGAAGAACAACGGTGATATTATAATTTCAATATTTAGAGATAAACTAAAAAGGGACAGAAAACTGTCCCTTTTTAAATGTCTAATTGTGGTACGTTTTACTTCAGTAACACCATCTTCTTAACAGACGTAAAGCCACCAGAAGAAATGCGATATAAATACATCCCGGCACTCACAGGTTGACCTAAGTTGTTGGTAGCATCCCAAATGACTGACTTAAACCCAGCCGTTTGTTGATTGTTCACTAAGGTCTTAACATCTCGCCCCATCAAATCGTAAATCATAATATTGACTTGTGCGTCTTCAGGAAGATCGTAGCGAAGTGTAGTCGTTGGGTTAAATGGATTTGGATAGTTTTGATATAAGGCAAAGATATCCGGAGTTACATTTTTGTCAATAGTTAATACTTGAGTTAATGTTGCAGAAGCTCCATTTACAATAACTTCATTTTCATTGAAACGATTTTGGTTCATTGAAACTGTCGTTTCACTTCCTGTGAAACCATCATTAATGGTGAATCGGAGAGTAGCAAATACATTATTCTGGCCATCTGGTAAGGAGCCAGCACCGGCAAACAATAAATTGCCATCCGTTAGATTTGACTCAATCGTGAATTCACCTAAATCTTCTGACCAAACAATATCAGAAAATGTCAACGCATCGGCATCATAACTTATTTCAGTTTCAAAAGATAAAATGTTATCTCCATTGGAAAGATATACAGGAACCTCAACAATCTCCCCAGGTGTAAATATGCCGTCTTCCATTCCAATATCACCAAATGCAAGTAATGAACCCATTGTTGTGTCATAGGGTAGTGATTCTATGATCCCTACTCCATATTGTAAAATCAAAGAAGCATCTAAAGCTGAAATACTTTCGTCCAGACTCACATTTGCATTTAATATTTGATGGTCATTTAACGTATCCATATCCGTTAAATATTTTAAAATTATAGATGCGTCGAACGGAGATATAGCCCCATTTAGACTCACATCTCCATAGGCAATTTCAAAAACAGAAATATCTCCAGAGTTAATGATAGTTGGATAATATAAATCTTCATCTAAATAGGCTGTTACAATCGTTAGTGGAACATCGCCGGAACTGGATGTATTTGGTACATAAAATTTAAAGTAGCAGAAAACACCACTTTCTGAAATTTCATTCGAACCAGCAGTCCACACAATCCCCAATGAATCACTTTCATTTGATTGATAAGTCCAACCTGCGTTACCTGTGAGAGAGTTTTCTGTTTCAATCCCTAAAAACTCAATTTGGTCTTGATAACCGGTTATAGTAATTGCGGCAGAACTATAAGTTGAATCTGGATGAAAATCTAAACTCAGGGGAATTGATGTTGTATCACCTGTTAACAACACAATCTCCGGTAAACTAAATGTGGTATGGTGTAAATAGTAAGCACCCATGTCCATTCTGGTGCCATCCGGGTCTTGGTCGTCAATGTCATTTTCCCAAGAAATACCATTACCATCTAAATCAGGGTGTCCAGCATTAATACACGGACTATTAGATTGAAGAGTAAAATCATCGTTATCAGCATCTACAAAAATAGGGTCAGTATCTATATTAGTGTCACCTTCATAACCACCATCTATATTCGAATATGAAACGTCTAAATCTCCACTTATAATATATTCACCACTTCCATCGCGAATAATCGAATTAAAAATATTTATATTGCCACCTCCCCAGGTTCCTATTGTAGGTTTTTCATAACGTCACTTCTTTTTGAATAAACATTCACTTGCCTTGATAAATCAG
>CAZGFQ010000036.1:0-20395 GCA_964525185.1 uncultured bacterium | reverse complement strand
CCCCCGACAAAGTGATTAACAGTCACCTGCTCTACCAACTGAGCTACTCCGGAATATGTCTTTTTTATGTATTCTTGTTTAAAAAAGCCCGGGAATTTAAAAGACTTTTCCTGCCTCTCAAAGTTACATTTCCTTTTCAGCCTCTAAAATTTTACCTTTATCAAATAATCCAGATTCAATATTAGATTGACTCATATAAATGATACCATCTTCTGAATGGGGTTCACCATAAACAGCATGGATTGATTTTAATCCACCAAGCCATTTACGCTTATCAGATACATAGACTAAATCTCCAACATGTGCGGACATTTTTTCCATATCATTTTGAGAGAACCGAATTTCTTTCCCTAACCCTTCATCAAGCTGGTACTGTCCTTCAATTATTTGTCCTTCGTTATCATTGATGTCCGAACCTTTAAACATTTTTTTAGCTGATTCAATAGATAATGCTGTTAATCCTTCCGTCGCTTTCTTTTCATCATACGGGACATAATAATATATGAGTAAAGGAACAAGCGTAATAACAATAAAAGCATTTATTAATTGCACAGACATAGACTGAAATCCAAATAGGACTCCAACAAAAGCAATTCCAGCTATTACAGACATTATCATCATTTTCCCAGATCCATTCTGTTGATCCTTAAACAGAGAAGATATTTTTGCATAAATGCTTCCAGCAAGTGTTACAAAAACACCTACACCGACACAAGCAACTGTATTATAAAATGCACGAATATAGGAGTATGGTCTATCCGGATTCATTTCAATACCATGATCAAATGGTGCAATAATAATTCCAGGATATCGTGCACCTAAAATCATTAAAGCAACACCTCCCAAAAATGTTGTAATCACCCCAGCAGGTGTAAATCGTTTCCAAAATACGCCCATAAAAATAGCAACAACAAGCGGTGGGGTTAATGTGGAATGAAAATAACCATGCGCTTCATAAACAGTTGGGAAATTTTTGAATGCTAAAACAGCAACAACACCCAAAGTTGTAATTACGATGGATGTCCATCTTGCCACATACAACTCTTTTCGATCCTTTTCTTCTTCATTTTTAAACGTTGTTCCGAAAAAATGTGCTAATGGTCTATAAATATCATTGACACAAATGGCCGCAGTAGCATTAATGAGCGTATCAACTGTTGACATGAGTGCAGCTGTTAATGCAGCCATAACAAATCCAAAAACACCTGGACTTGTTATAATACTTGCAACAACAACAAATATTTCATCGGGTGACGTATTTGGACTAATGATGTCAGGCGTCGCAACAGAAATGGCTTTCCCTAACCAACCTGCATTCCCTACAACAACTGCAGAAAGGGGTAATACAAACATGATATTAATAGCGGCAGCTTTTCGCCCTTCATTCACATTTTTACACGCCATGAATCGCATGAGTAATCCTTGATTCATAAATAAAAACCCTATGGAACCTGCTACAGCATCCTGCCAAAAAATACCTACGAAATTAAAACTCGACGGTTGATTAAAATCTGCCAGTGGCAATTTCCATGTTGTAGGTAATAAATCCCAAAAAGTACTAAAACCGCCTAAATATGAAATCCCGATAAAAAACAACATAAACCCAGCAAACAGGAGAATCACACCTTGCAATAAATCAGTAAAAATAACAGCTGTTTGTCCGCCAAAAGTAATATAAATCCCAGTAATGACTGCAATAACCATAATCGCTCTCATTAATGTAACATCCACAGTAGCGCCCATCATTTGGAATGCTTCTGGCAACATGGGAATCACAGCTTTCCCCAGAGTTAAAAATCCAATTCCAATATATCCAATCATATAAAGAAGAAGTAGAATTGTGGCTAAGAATCGAGCGGATGGACTAAAGCGTTTTTCAAAATATTCTGGAATAGATCTCACTTTTGAATACACAATAATGGGTAACCAACCGAACATAAAAAATGGGACAAAAAACCAATCGTTCAGGTAGGTCATAGATGAACTAATTCCATGTTCAAATCCTTTAGCGGAATATTTTACAAAACTATGACTTCCAACACCCGTCGCTACAATGGACATGGTAATGAGCCACCAACTAAAACGACGACCTCCAAAAAAGAAATCAGACGTATTTTTGGTATATCTTCCAAAATAACTTCCAAATAGCATCACTGCCATGAAATAAACTATCATGACAATCCAATCTGTTGACGTTCCTATATTATGAAATGTTTCCACCGTTTACCTCAGAGCTAAAAAAGTTAAAATTCCGTGTATAGCCATAAACCAACCATACCCTAAAAACATGACTGTCATCCATCTTCTATGATGTGATTTTTTCATGTCTAATGCATTTGTTTTCCAGACCAAATATACGCCTGAGAAAAAGAAAATGGCTCCCAATCCATATAAATACATATATGGAAGCCATGAATGTGAAAAATAATCCATTAAGTTTTCTCCATTAATTGATTAAAAGCTGGTAATAAGTGGTCATAGGTATCCTCAAGCCCTTGAACTTGAACCTTCGTATGGCCTAAAACCGGCATAAAATTAGTATCCCCTGACCACCGCGGTACTATGTGGAAATGGATATGTTCTTCAATCCCTGCGCCACCTGCTGACCCAATATTGGCGCCGAAATTAAAACCTTCTGCTGAAAGTTTCTCCTTCAATATTTCCATAGATTTATCAGCTAGCCACATAATTTCATTTAGGGTTTCTGATGGTAAGGCTTGCGTGTTACTTTCATGAATATAGGGCGTCACCATTAAATGCGCATTATTGTATGGGTATAGATTCATCAATACATATGACAATTTACCACGAGCCAAAATGAGAGATGAACGATCATCATTTTGTTTTGGCTTGTCGCAAAATACGCACCCTTTTTCTTTAGGTGAACGAATATAATCTATTCTCCAAGGAGCCCATAATCTCTTCATGAAATAAGTCTCAGATCCGTGATATTTACCTTTATAAATCCGAATACCATCTTTAGTAATTATTCTTCATCTTCTTTTTTACGAGATGCAACTACTTTAGACTCAGATTCTTTTGGCATTTTTTCATAATGGCTAAACGTTTCCTTATGAAGGCCTCTTCCCCCCGTTAATGAACGAACAGTCGTAGCATAATGATATAATTCAGCCTGCGGAACTTGAGCTTTAATAATTTGAAAATTACCATCCGCATCCATACCCATAATTTTACCACGTTTACCTGAAATGTCACCCATAATATCACCCATAAAGTCCTCTGGGACTTTAACTTCAATATCCATGATAGGTTCAAGTAAACAAGGCTTTGCACTTAAAAATGCTTCTCTAAAAGCGTGCTTTCCTGCTGTTTGAAATGCAATATCCTTTGAATCTACAGGATGCATTTTTCCATCATAAAAGTCCACTTTCAAATCCACAACATTACATCCGGCAATAATACCATCCGTACATGCGGTTTTAACACCTTTTTCTACAGACGGCACAAAAACACGATCAACATTTTGGCCAACCAATGAATGTGTAAATTCTATTCCTTCTCCGCGTTGCTTTGGCTCAATTCGCATCCAAACTTCAGCAAACTGACCTGCACCACCAGATTGTTTTTTATGTCGATACTTTGCTTCACTCTTTTTGAGAATCGTTTCTCTATACGGCACTTTAGGTTCAATCAGTTGAAGTTCAATATTGAATCTATTTTTCAAACGATCTGTACTCACTCGAAGGTGTAATTCTCCTTGACCTGAAATAATCGTTTGATGTACTTCACCATCCACCCGATATACAAATGTTGGATCTTCTTCATGGAGTGTAGAAAGACCAATCGCCAATTTTTCTTCATCTCCTTGCTTAGAAACAATGGCAGCATGAATGTTTGGATTTGGCATTTCTATTGTAGGTAAACTCACTTTCTTATTTGGGCTACATAATGTATTTCCAGTATGAGTGTCCTTTAATTTTACAACAGCACCCATATCACCCGCTGTAAGTGATTCTACTTGAGTTCGGGTTTTTCCATTTAATATCGACAATTGCCCAAATCGCTCAGTATTCTTTCTATTTGTATTATAAAGATCATCGCCCATTGAAACTGTTCCCGCATAAACCCTAAATAAGGATAATTCACCAACGTGAGAATCAGCCATTGTTTTGAATACTTGCAATACAGTATTTTGACCATCAAGTGATATTTCTACATCATTTCCTGATTCATCCATTCCATGCACAATTTTCCTATCTACAGGAGATGAACCATATTTCCCAATAAAATCACATAGCCGCGCAACACCGATATTTCGGTCAGCTGCAGTGCAAAACATAGGGATAAACACCTGATTTTGAATCGCATGATGAATACCGCTTCGCATTTCTTCTTCTGTTAAACTACCATCCTCAAAGAATTTTTCTAATAATGAATCATCCGATTCAGCAACATATTCAATGAGTTCGCCATGGAGTTCTTCAACTTTTTCTTTCAAATCGGCTGGAAGTTCACCTTCTAGATATTCACCAGAACCATCATCCTTATATGTAATAAGCTCACTTCTTAGAACATCTACTACTTGATTAAATCCTGGACCCGCATTTACCGGAAGCTGCATGGGGAATACATTATTTCCAAACCGGGATTTTGCCTTAGCTAATGCTTCGTCAAAATGAGTATGTTCACGGTCCAATCCATTAACAACTAAAACTTTAGGAATGCCATATTTATCAGCAATATCCCACATCATTTCTGTGCCCACTTCAACACCATTTACAGCATGGACAACGACAACAGCCATATCGACGACTGCTAAACTTCCTGTAGTTTCACCAATAAAATCAGAATATCCCGGTGCATCAATCATGTTAAATTTTGTTCCTTGCCATTCCATATGAAGTGGCACTGCATGGATAGATATTTGTCTATCTCTTTCACCTGGGCTAAAGTCGGAAACAGTATTACCTGCCTCAACTGTTCCCATGCGATTTATTTCTTTTCCACATACAAGCATTGCTTCAGCTAAAGTAGTCTTTCCAGTGGTTCCGTGGCCAACAATAGCAAAATTCCGAATGTCTGATGAATTATATTTTTTCATTTTTATTTCCGATCTATCTAGTTAGTTACCATATAAAAAAGGTGAAATTGATATATCGCCTTTTATTTAAATCCAGTCATTTTAAAGGTTTAAGGTATTGACATTATCAATATAAGCTCGTAAAGCAGGAACAACAAAAATGCCTTCTAAATCCCATTCTAAAAAGCTGAGAGCTAACACGCGTAACCGTTGCTCTATGGGTTTCGCTTTATTAACAACTATAACTTTTTCTTCATTAATCATGCATGTACCACCAATGAAATTCCCTTTCCCTTTTACTATTTTAACACCGAGCCTTTCGCCCAATGATTCAAATTCTTCGAGAAGTTTATCTTTTTTCATTAAACAATATCTTCATGGTTATGTTTTTTTAACCAAAATACTAAATCTTTTACATTTTCAACTTGGTCCTTAGGAACAACAAGCGTTGCGTCATCCGTATTAATAACAACAATATTATCGATCCCTACAATTGCTGTGAATTTATCTTTACTGACAATAAGGTTATCATTCCCATCTTGTACAATCCCATCACCACGTACAACATTCGCTGATTTTGATTTTGAAAAATAATCATATACAGCATTCCAAGACCCTAGATCATTCCAAGCAAATTCTGCTTTAATGACAAAAATATCCTTTGCCTTCTCTAATAAGCCGTAATCAATTGATTCTGGTGAAATCATATTCCAAATATCTTCAAATGGTTCTTTCTTTTTAATTCTATCTCGAATGAGTCCCATATGTTCATTTAAATCTGGCATATGTTTTTTTAGTCCATCAAAAAATGTGTCCACTTTCCAAATAAATATACCAGCATTCCATACAAAGTCCCCACTTTTTACAAATCGATCTGCTAAATCTTGATGAGGTTTTTCTGCAAATGTAACCACATGATAACCATCTATATGATCTTCTTCACTTTTTTCGCTAAACTGAATATAACCGTATGCTGTAGATGGAAACGTAGGATGAATCCCAATTGTAACTAACGAATGGTTTTTCCTCGCAAGATGAATCGAATGATTAACGGCTTTTTGAAATTTCTGGTGACCTACAATTAAATGATCAGCTGGGAATATTCCCATTACAGCATCTGGATCTTTTTTTTCTATATGCAATGCCATTAAAGCAATTGCAGGTGCTGTATTTTTACCTTCCGGTTCTGTGACGATATTTCTGGGTTTAATGCCTTTAATTTCTTTTTGGATGGTTTTTTTGAGGTCTGCTCGAGTTATAATATAAATGTCTTTAATTTTTTTGATTTTCTTCAAACGATCGACTGTCATTTGAAGCATTGACGTGTCTCCGACAATGGATAATAATTGCTTGGGCCTATCGGATCGGCTTAAAGGCCAAAACCGTGTTCCACTCCCTCCAGCTAAAATTACAGCATACATTTTAAGGTGTTGACTCCAAATAAATTGTTTTTAACTCTAAATCCCAATTCGCTCGGATTTTAATTGTATCTGGATAGAACGTAAACCATTCGCCCGTTTGGAATGGCTCCGCACGGCCGGCATCAATTTTATTGTTTTGATTCATATCTGAAAAAAACATTAACCGGTAACGTCCTTCCGGTACTTTTACATAGTCAAATAGAGTATTGGAATTTACACTTTTTGTTAAAATAAATTGCGATTTTTCCGTAGACATTAATACTGATTTAATTTGTTGCTTGGATCCTGCATTTACTGTTGCGATTAATCGACCTGTTGGCTCATAATTAGACGTTTTTATTTGTAAAGTAATTAATGAGTCAGCAAGATGTTTGCCTGAAATTGGTAAAATTCCTTGTGTATTTAATTGGAGATTATACATTTTATCTTGCTCCCAATTGATCCGTGGAATAATAGATAATTGCATTTCATGTGTAATAGATATATCACATTCGATTGGGATCGTGTCAGATAAATTTAATTCCAATTCTAATGAATCATTATTAATACTTATGGGACGTGAAAATGGAATATGTATGGATAATATTGAATCAGGATCTGGAACCAATGTCATTGTTGCATTTGCATTCACCCACTCAAGTAAAGATGTATCTGAATAGGCTGGAGTGGAAAAACGCACTTTGCTAGAATCAACTAAAATTTCATCTCCACGCATGACACCTGGAATATTCAATTCATATGGTTGATCTTCATTCAATTCTTTTTTAGGGATTATAATGATTCCAGACGAATCTTGTGAATGTAAAGATGTACGTAAGATTGGTACAAGAGTATCATTATTCATTATGGCAACGGACAACAAATGATTCCAACCTGTAATATCTTGATTAAAAATAACCTTCCCCCACGATAGATCATTCCATTCACTTCTGAGCAATCGAATAGGAGTTTCTTTCTTATCGACAATCATATCGACTTTAGATTTAACCATAGCTGAATCAAGATATATTTGTCTTTCCCATGGAAAGCCATAAACCATCCGATCAGGTACCAGTAATAATCCTGCAGTAGATCTCAAAACTGCCATTGCCTGATAATGACCGGGAGATAAATATTGAAATTGATAAAAGCCATCATCACTGGCGTCTGTAATATAATCAGGTAGTCTTTGATAAAAAGGGTCTTCATTTTCATCCTTTATCTGCCAGAGATGCACCGATATTTCACCATCATGAAACACTCGACCGCTTATGCTTGCCTGATCAATAAATGCGCCAGTACTAAAAGCCAATTGAATATTTTTAGCGAGCGGTACACCATGTTCATCTTTTAAATTTCTATTGATGGATAATATATACGTTTGATTTTCATCCAATGAATCAGGTAATTGGATGATAATTCTTTTACCTTTATAGATAAAATCTGGTTTAGTTAATAATTGAGGATAAATATGAATTGCTGACATAATACTTTTTTCATCTATAAACTCATTAAATGTTAATTCAATTTCACTGCTTGAAAAATATGTAGCACCACTTATAGGATTTGAAAATAGTAATTCTGGAGCTACAATATCCTTCGGGCCTCCCGGGGGATGTTTAACAGCTGCGCAACTCACCCAAAACCAAAGTGAGATTCCAATGATTATCATTATGGGAGACTTCTTAAATATGGAATACAATCGAAACTCTATTTATCTTAATTCATGTTGCATTATTAGGGCATTAAATTTAATGGAATCTCCCGATAAAACTGCATATGTGTTTTTGATATATGTGTCGTAATACACCAAATAGAAACTCCAGAAGAATCAGCATCCAATAATGCTTGACTAAATGTAGGGTCCCGGTTCCACATAGGACGAAATTCATGTGCATCAGGTCTTTGACAAACAAAAAGGATCCCAGCATCTTCTGCAGTATTATTTTTTGAAATGTGTGATAAAGCGGTGGCGTGTTTTGCGCCTCGACTTGTCACAGCATCAGGGAATTGAGCTATTCCATTCTCAACAAAAGTAACAGATTTCACCTCAAGATAAAAAGGATTACCTTGCGGCGACTCCAATAAAAAATCAAATCGATGACGCCCAACTGGTATTTCCGGTCGTATGAATTTATAATTATGGAATAGGGGAATTTCCTTTTTTATTAGAGCTTCTTTAACAAATTGATTTGGTAATGCCGAAACGAGGGAAACCCACAATCCATTATGTTTTGCCATAACTGTAGAAAAGTGTGTTTTCCTTGTCGAACTTTTTGGCGCTGGTCGAACAAGTAAATCCACACCGGGAATAAGTATTTCTTTTAGTCGCCCAGGATCCGGTAAATGGCTTTTTACTTTTTTCCCATTTACTTCAATAATGGTAATAAATCTATTGGGTCGAGAAATAAATTTAGCACATAATAATGGTCCTTCAATTTTCATTTTCTAACTCTCCTCATGGGCTGGAGTTTATTGAATTTTCTCCCATTTTCATTATACCTATCTAATAAATAAGAATAGGAGATCTGCAGTATATTATTTTGCATATCTATTGTTTTGCCGTATTTTCTTCTACTTATTAACTATTTTTAAGAATATTTACATGTTTTATGATAATATTGATAAATTACTTCTGAAAGAATTGCAAACAAATTCTCGCATCACAAATGCGGAATTAGCCAAACTCGTCAGTTTATCACCTTCGAGTACGCTAGAGCGAGTGAAAAAACTCGAAGGCAGTGGCATCATTGATAAATATGTAGCATTACTCAATCCTAGAAAAGCAGGATATACATGTTTTACTTTTGTTGAAGTTAAATTAACACGGCACGGTGAAGCGCCCGTAGAAAACTTTTTTTCTGCTATAAGCGAATTACCTGAAATATTGGAATGCCATCATATAACGGGAGAAGCAGATTTTCTTTTACGAGTCGCAACCAAAGATATACCAAGTTATGAAGAATTTATCCTTCATAAACTTTCGGCTCTTCCCAATGTTCAAAACATGAAAACATCTGTTGTATTATCAACATTTAAACAAGAAACAAAATTGGATGTATCCTAATGGCTTTAGTTCCACCCTACATAAAACAACTTGCATCTTATAAAGCAGGAAAATCTATCGATCAAGCTCGGCGAGAGTTAGGGCTCTCAACATTTATTAAAATGGCTTCTAATGAAAATCCACTTGGGCCATCACCCAAAGCGCTTGATGCTATGCGTTCCGTCATGGATAATATGCATTATTACCCTGAAGCTTCTGGTTTTCATCTAAGAAATGCATTAGCGAAAAAATATAATGTAAAAATTGATAATGTTATTCTAGGGTCAGGATCGGAAGGTGTCATGTCCACCATTATGCGAACATTTTTACTTACAGATGATGAACTTATTTCCGCGGAAAATAGCTTTATAGGATTTCGCGTATTAGCAAATGCATCTGGACGTCGAACTCTTTGGGTGCCTATGAAAGATTATAGATATGATTTAGACGCCATAAAAAATAAAATTACGGATTATACTAAAATTATTTATATCGCTAACCCTGATAATCCAATGGGAACATATATCACTCGAAATGAGTTTGATGATTTTTACTCTCACGTCCCAGAACGGTGTCTCATTATTTTAGATGAGGCATACTATGAATTTGCAAAAAATAAACCTGACTATCCAGATTCAATGACTTATCGTTATGATAATGTGATTACACTTAGAACATTTTCAAAAGCATACGGTCTAGCAGGTGCGCGAATTGGATATGGACTTGCACATGAAGAATTAATTAGCAATCTTATAAAAGTAAAAGTTCCATTCGAACCCTCTTTAACAGCACAAGCAGCGGGGCTCGGAGCATTATCAGATCAGGCTCATTTAAATAATACATTAGACATCACTACAAGAGGATTACATTATTTAAATGAGCAATTACACAAAATAGGCGTAGAAACTATCTCATCATCTGCAAATTTCATTACCACCTTATGGGAGAATGAAAGCCATGCGAAATATATCGCTGACTCATTATTTAATAATGGTATTATTGTTCGCCAACTCAATGCATTTGGGTGGCCACATGCTATTCGCATAAGCATTGGAACCATGGAGCAGAATAAACAATTCATTCAAAACTTAAAAATAATACTTAAGGAAATGTAAATGGCTATTATAACAACAGAGTGGACCGGGAAAGAATATTTCCCAATTACCGAGTTAGATCATATTGAATTTTATGTGGGAAATGCAAAGCAAGCTGTTCATTATTATCGATCAGCATTTGGTATGCAACCTTATGCATATTCAGGACCTGAAACAGGTCAAAAAGATCGCGTGAGTTATGTGTTAAAACAAAATAAAATCTTTTTTGTTATAACCACTCCACTATCGTCACAACATCCTGCAACAAAATGGTTAGCAAATCATGGAGATGGAGTTCGAGATATAGCATTCAAAGTAGAATGCGACCAAACAGCTCATGACTCTTGCGTAAGTCGCGGGGCAAATTCTGTCCACCAATCTAAATCTTGGGAAGATTCAGACGGTATTTATCGAAAGTCAGCAATAAAAACGTATGGCGATACGATTCATTCATTTGTAGAACGAAAAGCTTATAGTGGATTATGGGCACCAAGATACGTTCCGTTGAACCTGCCAGCAATTCATTCAGAAGACCCTGGATTATTACTAATAGATCATATTGTTGGAAATGTAGCAGAAGGGAAAATGAATGAATGGCGGGATTTTTATGAGAATATTTTTGGATTTACCAATTTTGTTGTCTTTGATGAAAATGATATTTCAACCAAATTTTCTGCCTTAAAAAGTCGAGTTATGCGATCAAAAAACTGGAAAGTAAAATTCCCAATAAATGAACCTGCATCTGGATTGAAGAAATCGCAAATTGAGGAATATTTAGATTTCAACGAAGGACCGGGCGTTCAACATATTGCATTATTAACAGATGATATTATTAAAACAATTACAGCACTACGGAATAATGGAGTCGATTTTTTATATGTTCCTGATACATATTATGATGAATTGTCCAACCGAGTTGGAGAAATTGATGAAGCATTGGCACCCTTGAAAGAATTAGGCATTTTAGTCGACCGTGATGATGAAGGGTATTTATTACAATTATTTTCCAAACCTGTTGAAGATCGCCCCACACTTTTTTATGAAATTATTCAACGAAAAGGGTCCAGAGGATTTGGACAAGGCAACTTTCAAGCCCTATTTGAATCAATTGAACTAGAACAGGAAAAACGAGGAAATTTGTAAATGAAATTTGTAACATATACTCGAATTGAAGGAACAGAGCCCCGATTCGGGTATATACGTGATAATTTTATTATCGATATTTTGTATTCTGCCATTTACATAAATGATAGTCATGGAAATTCAGAATATCTATCCATTCCAACATCCTTATCACGTGCATTGGAGAATTGGGATGATTCATTTGAAAAATTGAAAAAACTAGATCGTTCTTTACCCGATTCTCTGATACATACTTATTCCGCCCATGGGAAACCTATTGCTGTTTCAATAGATTCGGTTCAATTTTTCCCACCCGTACCTGAGCCGAGAACATTTCGTGATTTTTATGCATTTGAGCAACATGTCCGAACAGCTAGAAAAAATCGCGGTCTTGAAATGGACCCACTTTGGTATGAATTACCCGTATTTTATTTTTCTAACCCAACAACATTATTTGCACATAAAGAAGATGTACCTTACCCTGAACCTACCAAAGCATTAGATTATGAATTAGAAATTGCTATCATCATTGCAAATGGAGGAAAAAATATATCGAAAGATGATGCAACTGCCTTTATTGCAGGATATACAATATGCAATGATTGGTCTGCACGAGATTTCCAAAAAGAAGAAATGAAACTAAATCTGGGTCCGGCGAAGGGAAAGGATTTTGCTACAAGTTTTGGTCCGGCAATGGTTACCCCAGATGAATTAGAAGATTATTTTGATGAAAATGGTAATCTTAGCCTCCGTATGACCTGCCATGTAAATAATGAGTTGTATTCAGACGGAAATATGAATGACTTATTTCATTCCTTTCCTAATATGATTGAAAGAGCAAGTCAAAATTCTGAATTATTTCCAGGAGATTATATTGGCTCTGGTACAGTTGGAACGGGATGTATTTTAGAATTAGGTCCGGAAAACATAAATGGTTGGCTAAAAAAGGGAGATATTGTCACATTAACCATAGAAGGAATAGGAACTTTGGAAAATGCCATTGTCTAATAACAAACCCACTAATGAGTTGGATGAATTTTATCTTGGGATTGAAGCCTTCAATAAGAAGGATTATACTCAGGCTCATCACATTTGGGAACATAGTTGGATGCGTATTGGTGAATCAGGTGATCGATCTTATTTAAAACCATTTATTATGTTAGCAGTATCACCCCAGAATTATGAATTGAATAAAGTGTCGGGGGGAAATTATTTATTTGAAAAAGCGATCGAACGCATGATCCAAAGAAAGGAAACATTAGATAAATACATTGATGTAAATTCATTAATTCAACATTTACAAAATGTAAGTTCAAACGAAATTTTATTGGATAGATTTGAACATATTTACATAACAGGAAGAAGAGAAAAATAATGCCATTTTACCAAAAACGTGGTACCATACCCGAAAAACGCCATATCCAATTTAGAGATGCAAATGAATCGTTATATTGGGAAGAATTAGTCAGCCGAGAAGGATTCAGTTCCATATATTCAAATGTGTATCATATTCATCCACCTACAAATGTTTCAGCAGTAGGAGATTGGATTCCTTTTGAAATAAATCCATTACAGGATACTCACAGAAATCGCCATTTCAGAACCCATCAATTGAAATCTTCAGGAGATGCCATTTCTGCACGAATTCCACTTTTATTCAATCAGGATACAATTATTCATAAAGCTCATGTGGACCAATCGATGGATGTGTTATATAGAAATGGGCACCACGACGAAATATTATTTATACAATCTGGATCGGGTCAAATCTGCTCAAATTTTGGGGATATGGACGTTAAACATGGCGATTATGTCGTCATCCCTCGAGGTATCATTTGGCAAATTATCATCAATGACCCTATCCGTATGTTGGTCATAGAATCATCCGGACCAGTTGAAACGCCTAATCGCTATCGAAATCGATTTGGGCAACTCATGGAAGATGCTCCATTTTGTGAAAGAGATGTCCATACACCAAATTTCGCAGAACCTAAACACCATAATAATCCTGTTGATGTACTTGTTCGTCTGCAAGGTGGATACCAAACGTATTCCTATGAACACCATCCATTTGACTTAGTGGGATGGGATGGGTATTACTTTCCATGGATTTTTAATATTAATGATTTCATGCCTATCACCGGAAAAGTTCATTTACCTCCCCCCATCCACCAAACATTTCAATCGCCTGGATTTGTGATTTGTTCTTTTGTTCCCCGGCTTTACGATTATCATGATGATGCCATTCCAGCACCTTATGCACACAGCAATGTGGATTCGGATGAAGTTTTATATTATGTGAAAGGAAAGTTTATGAGTCGGAAAGGGATTGAATCAGAATCCATGACCGTTCATCCAATGGGATTACCTCATGGTCCGCAACCGGGAAAAATTGAAGCATCTCTTGGGAAGAAAGAAACCATTGAACTTGCTGTTATGATTGACACTTTTAGTCCACTTCAATATGCGGAAATTTTGGATGAAATTGATGATATTAATTATCCCTACTCATGGAAAGAATTATGATTATTTATCCTAAACAACAATCTTTTAAGGATAATTATAAACTCATGATTGGATCAATCGTTCCTCGCCCCATTGCGTTTGTTTCTACCCAATCCAAAGATGGGATTGATAATTTAGCGCCTTTCTCATTTTTTAATGGAGTGTGCTCAAATCCACCGACAATTTCATTCTGTCCTGTACGCCGCGGAACCGATGGTAATATCAAGGACACGCTAAAGAATATCCAAGACACGGGCGTTTTTGCTCTAAATATTGTCAGTGAATCTTTTGCTTCAGAAATGGTAAAAACTGCGATAGAATTTCCACCTAATGTGAGTGAATTTGACCAATCTGGACTTACACCAATCCCATGTGATAAAATTCATGCGCCACGTGTTGGTGAATCAAAAATATCATTTGAATGTGAATTAAATCAAATTATTGAAATTGGAGATGGAAGTCCAGGAAGTGGTGCACTTGTTTTAGGCACAATTGTTCTTTTCCATATAGACGATGATATTTATGATCATGGTAGAATTAATTTAGACTTGTTAAATCCTATTGGTCGTCTAGCAGGCGAAAATGGCTATGTTCGTACAACGGATAGATTTGAGATTGAAAGAAAAAAATAAACTCAGTTTATGAATGAAATTTTATTAATCGACTTGCCACCTGCAAACGGAGAAATAAAGGGGTGTTGGTATAATGGATATCCTATTCACAAAGGGCAATCCGAAAACAGTTTGAATTATGCTACAGTTTATGCGAACGAGCATAATATTATTCCCAACCAGATAAAATTAAAGCAAGAATTTGAACATTTTATTCGAACAATTAAAAAAGCTGGATTTACTGTACGTTTACTCCCTTTTCCTGAGAAATTAAATCAACCTAATTCTTTACATCACGATGCTGTTTTTGTGAGAGATTCAGGCTTATTTTATAAAGATTATTGGATTAAGGCACGATTCAGTGCTACAGATAGACAAATTGAAGCAGATTCACACGCTGAAACAATGCAGAAAATTTTCAAGAAAGAGATTATACACCTTCCTGGTAATGCTTTTCTCGAGTTTGGAGAAGTGTTTTTATTGGAGACTCAGAATGGAACCTATTACTTTGGTGGACTATCTCGATCCAGTAAAGAAGGTCACGATTTTGTTAGGTCTATTGTTAAGCCCGACTTTTATTGTTTGATTCAATCTGAAGGATATCATTTAGACACTGTATTTAGTCCAGTTATTAATTCAGAGAATGAGTTGGTTGCATGTATTCTTTCAAAAAATATGATTCATAATGAAAGTATTGAAGCAATAGGCAATTTAAATATTCAATGTATCGATATAGATCCTGTTGATTCTTCGGGCGAAGGAAAGGACCTTGGAAATTATGCTGTCAATACATTGATTGGGCCAGGCGTTATGTTAAATAGCGCACCTTTTTTAACACCAGGAGTTGAAGAATTAATCATATCCTTGGGTGTTGAGCGCTTTGTTTCACCTCTCACTTATTTTCGGTATGCGGGTGGTTCATTTCATTGCCTAACCAATGAAATGTATTTATAAATTCTCCTGAGAAAAACCATTAATAATGTTGAAACTTATTTCGACAATCTCCATTGAATGACAAAATGAATCAAGATTTACAAAATAGAATTTATCAAGCCCAATGTTTAGGGAATGTTGAACCCATTGAATATATGGTCCCATACCCAAATACAAGTGCTCTTATAGAAGGTCAAAATATTAAACATGAAAATCTTATTGTTTATGATTCAATAAAAATAACAAATAAAGACTTCTTTGAAAAAGTTCAACAAACCGCACATTGGCTTGAATCTTTAGGGTTAAACCCAAAGGATCGCCTATACCTTCCATCGTACTCGTTTCCAATAAGTGAAATACTTGCTTTCGGTACTTGGTATTTAGGGGCAACAATAGTCATTGCAAAGGAAATACCTCAGGATTCAATTCTTAATACAATCAATTGTATAAATATTATTCCATCTGATATTGATTTTTTCTCGACTATTTCCACATTTAAACCACCATATATTCCACGATTTAAACCTAATTTGAGAGACGAAGGTGCTCTATTTATTAGTGAAAATAAAGTAATCCAGCTAAGTCATTATAATCTTTTGGTCAACACAAATGGTATTCAACAACATATTGGGCTAACTGGTGGTGAAAAAATATATTCCGATTTAAGGGCTAACTCCATGGAGTGGCTTATTTTTCAAACAATTCTCCCATTTTATGCAGCAAGTTTATTCACTTCAAATAATCCGGATATAGTTTTTGGCCAAAAAAACCAATTTGAAAAACAATCGTATACTTTTTGCCACGACCTATCAATCGTTACATCTAATAAGGGATCTTCAATATCCATTTGTCCAGAAAATACATGTGCACTTTCGTTTGGTAATCATCCCATTCATATGACAAATATGAATCTTAATATGAATCAATTATCTATAAACGGACATTCTGTTATGATGGGATATTGCAATGATGATGACAATGAAAGCATCTTTAATAATAATTCTATGGTTTTAGATATTAAGAGTTAGAATTATTTTTATTATAAGATGTTTATATCTTATTATATTTACATCTCTAAAATGCGTATAATTTTCTACTTACTTACCTTGGTATTCATTCTTTCAGAAATGGTACGAGGCAATGAAGTTTTTCCTTCTACAGAAACGCAAGTTTCAATCATTCAAGAAGATGGGGTGACAGTTTCCTCAATTAATTATTATCAAATGGAAAATTTTAATAAAACATTATTTTTTCGTTTAATGGATAATGGGTGGAATAATCGAAATGAATTTCGTGTCACACAATTGACTGGTGGCAGCGTTTGGTCCCCTTTTAACAATAAAAGATTATTACAGGTCCAAGCTGGCGGAACAATTGACGCAATCAAGGATTCACTCATAACAAATTATACTTTTATGAGTCGCGCAACCTATCGACCGAAAAAAGGATATTGGTTTCGAATTGGCCTTGAATCCTTTAATGGGTATACATTAAATGATGTGCGAAAAATAGAAATAGACCATTCCCAGTCAATTTATAGTGCTGGAAAGCTTGATATGTACAAGTTTGGAATTATCGGTATTGGCGGCACAAGGCAAGATCGCTCAAACTCAGGATCATTTGTGGGTGGTGGCGCAATGATTGGAGGTCCATACAACACATTTGCATTTATTGGTAAAATACGCGGTGCACAATTTGATCAAGATATCAATACAACTGTTGTGGGACGATGGGCGTCATGGGAATCGGATGGCATCCCCAGTGGAATATTTATCCAAAGAGATAAGAAAAATTACACATTTCAAATAGGCGGACTCTTTTTTGGCAAGAAAAATTTATTTATTCGTCCTGCGGTGCTTGGCATGACACATGGCATTTTCATAGGGAGCATTGCATTACGTGAAAATGCAGAACTTCGGCAAAAACAATTAATGTCCATTACAGATGATCATCGATATGCAAATATATCTTTAATCTACGTTGCTCTAGATCAAAAAATTAATATTACCCCCATGCAACTTAATACGGTTGGTTTCCGAACTGCTCGCGCCATTACCCAGTGGACTGATTTTCAATTTCAATTTATATCGACTCCAACCCTTGGTGTTTATTTGACGGAAGAAATATCTCCTATTTTCGATCCAACTACTTTTTCATTTGTTGATACTACAACTCAATATAAATCTTTTCATATTGGCGCAACTATTTCGGATAAATTTATTTTAGGTCTAGTCCATTCCCCCGAACATAAAGAATGGACTCTAGCTATATCATTTACTCAGTTTTAATATATTTTATATAATGTGTGATTACTGTTAAAGGACCTACAAAATATGGGTTCGTAATAGCCTTTTATGATTTAGGTAATTTTTTACGCAAGGTACTACAATATGGGCAAAATTTCCAATGTGGCTCTAATTCTTCACCACATTTACGGCAAATTTCATCATCTTTATCGTGCCAATGATCTTGTTGATGATAAAGTATTTGACCAATTATAATAATAACCGGTATAAATGTGGCTATTTGCTTAACCAGAAAAATAAAACTATCTTCCACGAAAGCAGTAATTATTAGAAGTCCAAAACCTACAGCTAAGAGAAAGTGATAAATTAATGATAAATCTCTGACTTCTCTGTGAACATGAATTTTCCATATTTGGAACCAGTAGCTACTAGCCAAAACAATAATAGCAACCCAAGATAGTATTGTTAACATATCCATAGATAAAAATACTATTTATTCGTTTAGATCAGATAATATATCTAATGCATGCGTCTTAGTTTTTACTTTAGAATAAACTTTTTCAATGTTTCCATTTTCGTCAATTAAATAGGAATACCGAAAAATGCCTTCATATTCCCTACCGTATAATTTTTTCAATCCCCAAGCACCATATGCTTCAATTGTTTTATGATCTTCATCACTTAATAATGGATATTGAAATTTTTGTTTATCTCCAAAATTCTTTTGCCGTTTTACAGAATCAGTACTCATACCAATGATGGCAATATTCTTTTCTTTAAATTGTTTGAATTCATCCCGGAACCCTTGACCTTCAACCATTCATCCGGGTGTACTGGCTTTTGGGTAAAACCATAATAAAACTTTTTGCCCATCAAAATCACTCAGTGAAACGGTATGCCCATTTCCATCTAACAATGAAAATCCAGGTGCTTTATCTCCAACATTTAACATTATATTTTCTCCTCTATTTTAATTTCCGACCATTTCATTCGATCATCATTTTTTGTTATCATTTCATTGACAACGGTTAATCCCTTTTTTTGTCCACGCCATACCAATCGATCAAATGCATCTTTAAAAGACAACCATTCAAATTCAGAATGCTCGCCAGATAGCTGAACAGGTAAATCCCGCACTTCAATCCCAAAAACAGGTATCAAATTTATTCGATCTCCAAACACTTCATAAAAACGACTCACATGATCTGCAACAAATAATTTTTGTGGATAAAATCCTGTCTCTTCTTTTAGCTCTCTAATGGCCGCTTCCCAAGCCTTTTCACCCTGTTCAATTTTACCTGCAACGCCTTGCCACAAATGTTCATACATTTTTGTTTTAGCTCTTTTTAATAAAAGAAAATGAAAACCATCACCTGACTTTTTATAAACATATACATCGATTACTCTAACAACAGATTCTGGCATTACATACGTTTCCGATCAGCCATTTCATTCAACCACTTTTTAGACCATGAATCAAAGGTTCCTGCATTAATTTCATTCCGCATTTGTTGCATAAGGTTTTGGTAATAGGCAATATTGATATATGAAGCCATCCGAAGTCCCAAGATTTCATTCACTTTTATTAAATGTCGGAGATATGCTTTTGTAAAATCTGTCCCAAAAGAGATTGTACTATTTTCATCCACAGGAGAAAAATCGTCTTTATATTTTTCATTTCGAATATTTATTACACCGGTTGAAGTAAATAATTGCCCATTACGCCCATTGCGGGTTGGCATAACGCAATCAAACATATCAACACCCATTCTCACTGCTTTTACTAAATCAGAGGGTCGCCCTACTCCCATGAGATAACGAGGTTGATCTTTTGGCAAAAGGCTATCACATAAATCAATCGTTTCCATCATAGCATTTTTCTCTTCTCCCACGGCCAAACCACCAATCGCCATACCGCATTTCGAAAAAGGAATAAGTTCTTCTGCACTTTGTTTCCTTAGCTCCGGATTAATGGCACCCTGCACAATGGGGAAAACCGTTTGTTCCCAATCGTAAATAGGCGGATGCTCATCCATATATGATTTACATCTCGCCATCCATTCTGATGTTCTTTTAACCGCTTGTTTTACGAGTGGTAATTCTGCATTTCCAGGTGGACATTGATCGAATGCCATAACAATATCTGCACCCAATAATCGTTGAATTTCCATTGATTTTTCAGGGGTGAATAAATGTTTACTTCCATTTAAATGAGATCGAAACTCTACACCATGATCGTTAATTTTATTCAATTGTGCTAATGAAAATACTTGAAACCCACCGCTATCTGTTAACATAGCTCCGTCCCAATTAACAAAAGAATGTAATCCGCCACCTTGGTTTACAATATCCGTTCCAGGACGTAAATATAAATGGTACGTATTCCCTAAAATAATT
>CAZGFQ010000035.1:0-20684 GCA_964525185.1 uncultured bacterium | reverse complement strand
TAAATCTATTATTCAACAGGTACGCACAAAATGAAACAAATATTTTCAACCCTTATTCTCATTGGCATGGCTGTATCCATTTTTGTATGGAAAGAATTTGATCGTATAAATCGGAAAGATTACCAATTACAACAAATTGCTGAGCAAGAATTAAAAGAGCAACAAAAGTTGGATCAAATAGAAGCATTGCGTCAAAAGGAAATAGCAAGTAAAAATAAACATCGCGTTCATGTCCTACATGATAACCACCCTGAAACGAACACATATGCCATTATTTTAGATGCATCCGGATCACGGGATCCAGATCCAGGAGATGTATTAACGTATGAATGGGTTCAAACGTCTGGAAATCCAGTTCAATTAAAGCCTCATGTAAGGGCACCCATTATTTCCTTTGAAGGAACTCCTGGAGAATATGTATTTGAATTGACAATTACAGATAATTATGGTGCTACAACTACAAAAGTAAAAAGTGTAAAAATCAATCCAGAGCCAAATCAAAACCCAGTGGCAGATATTAAAGTGAGAAAAGGGAAAGGGACCATTTAACATATATGGAGAACCACACTAAAGATTGTGTTGTCGGGGTAGACATAGGAGGCACAAATACTAAATATGGTATTGTAAATAGGAATGGCGAAATACTCGTAACGGGGAATATACCCACAAAAGGACACCTACCATATTCTGACTTCTTATCTCGATTAACAACAGAACTAAAACAACAGATTAAACATTTAGGTTCTTCCTATCAATGTGTAGCAGTGGGAATGGGAGTGCCAGATGGTAATTTTCTAGATGGTATGATGCATAACCCACCAAATTTTTCATGGTCAAATGTTCCAGTTGCATCTTCATTCTCTGATTTACTTAAATGCCCAGTTGTCATCACAAATGATGCAAATGCAGCTGCCATGGGGGAAGCTCGATATGGAGTTGCACAATATATGGATCATTTTATAGAAATTACATTAGGGACAGGTTTAGGGAGTGGCCTTTATGTAGATGGTGCAGTTGTATTGGGACATTCTGGTCATGCAGGAGAATTGGGACATATTATTGTAGAGCCAGGCGGACGACAGTGTGAATGTGGACTTTCTGGATGCTTGGAAATGTATGTTTCCAATAAAGGAATTATGAAAACACTTAAAGAATGTTTAACTCGTTATCCAGAATCATCACTGAATAAATTGACCTTTAATGAATTAAATGGAAAACAAATTGACGATGCTTTTGATAATAATGATACCGCTGCTGTTGAATGTTATGATTATACAGGTGAAATGCTGGGAAAAGGATTGGCTTCAGCTGTTTCAATATTAAGCCCAGAAGCCTTTATTTTTTATGGTGGGTTTAGTAATGCGGGAGAGCGCCTTTTGGCTTCAACAAAAGATTCAATGAATCATCATTTAATGGATGTTTTTAAAGGGACGGTTGCCCTTAAGATTTCAAATATGAAAGAGGGTACAGGAGCTATCCTTGGAGCAACAGCACTGGCTTGGGATGTGGCTGACAATAAAATAAATCTAAATTATTAAAAGTAAATTAATCAAATCAACAAATGAAAAAGCCCCAATTGTTATTGGGGCTTTTTCATTTGTAGCGGCGCAGGGACTCGAACCCCGGACACCCGGATTATGATTCCGGTGCTCTAACCAGCTGAGCTACGCCGCCATCTTTTACTAAACTGTAAAAATTCAGCCCGGAAAATTAGGGTAAGCAATGAACCAATACCAACTGAAAATATATCCTGACATTCCTGTCCGAATTAGTAAATTTAGGGGTATTTATTTAATCAATAAGGAGTTACTTCAATGTATCCAAACGTAGATGCTTTCATGGAAGACGTGAAAGCGAAGAACCCTGGGGAAAAAGAGTTTCATCAAGCGGTTCATGAAGTGGTGGAATCTTTATGGGATTACCTACAAGATCATCCACATTACATCCATACAAAAATCCTTGAAAGAATGGTGGAGCCTGAACGTGTTCTTATGTTTAGAGTCCCATGGAGAAATGATAGAGGAGAAGTACAAATTAACCGCGGATTTAGAGTTGAATTCAATTCAGCCATTGGTCCATATAAAGGTGGTTTAAGATTTCATCCATCTGTTAATCTTGGCATTCTCAAATTTCTTGGATTTGAACAAGTATTTAAAAATAGTTTAACCACATTGCCTATGGGTGGTGGAAAAGGTGGTTCAGATTTTGATCCAAAAGGAAAGACTGACAATGAAGTTATGAATTTCTGCCAATCCTTTATGACTGAATTAAATCGTCATATTGGTGCGAATACTGATGTACCAGCTGGCGATATTGGTGTCGGTGGTCGTGAAATCGGATATCTATTTGGGCAATACAAACGCATTAGAAATGAATTTACAGGTGTATTAACTGGTAAAGGATTAAATTGGGGTGGAAGCCTTATTCGCCCCGAAGCAACCGGTTATGGAACTGTTTATTTCACAAAAGAAATGTTAAAAACTAAAAATGACGATTTTAATGGTAAAGTTGTTGCTATATCTGGTTCCGGAAATGTAGCTCAATATGCAGCTGAAAAAGTGATTGAATTAGGTGGGAAAGTAGTCACATTGTCTGACTCATCGGGTTCTATTTATGATGAAGCTGGTATTGATTCCACAAAACTTGCTTGGGTCATGGATTTAAAAAACAACAAACGTGGTCGTATAAAAGAATATGTTGATGAATTTGGCGGAACATATTTAGAAGGACAACGTCCGTGGTCAGTCAAATGTGATGTAGCTTTACCATGTGCAACACAAAATGAAGTCAATGCTGAAGAAGCTGCCATGCTTGTTAAAAATGGTGTACTGGCTGTAGGTGAAGGTGCTAATATGCCAACAGAAGCTGATGCAGTTGATGTTTTTCAATCCAATGGTGTTTTATTTGGACCTGGAAAAGCTGCAAACGCAGGTGGCGTTGCAGTTTCTGGACTAGAAATGAGCCAAAATAGTATGCGCCTATCATGGACACGAGAAGAAGTTGATGAACGTCTTCATGTTATTATGAAAGATATTCATGAATCGTGTGTGAAATATGGGTCTGAAGGCGATACCATTAATTATGTTAAAGGAGCAAATATTGCCGGGTTTATCAAGGTAGCAGATTCTATGCTTGATCAAGGTGTTGTTTAATTGTTTAATACACTAAAATAAAAAAAGCGTTTTTGTTAATTCAAAAACGCTTTTTTTTATTTATATGATAAAATGTATTAAATACCAGTAGATTCTTCTTCATCCATGATTTCTATTTCCGGTGGGATAGGTTTATAAATGGTCCCATTTCCAGTCATACCTTCGATAGCGATATGCATAGGGTATTCTAATTTTATCCAATCTACATAAGTTCCTTTTTGGTGAACTTGGGCTGATTTTAACCAATCATGATCAATAAAATCATTTATCATTTTTGGATCAATAGTAAAATACCCTATACGTAGACTAGTTAAATTCTGGAAAAAATGGCTACCAAATGAAGGATCGATTGGTTGATCCTTTAATCCAACTTCAATGATAGCTTGAGCTTTTGATATATCTTCCCACTCGACTGGGATACCGAGCCACGGGTCTGCAGAGCCCCATCTGCCTGGGCCAACTAATACATAATGATTGGATTTAAAACTTTGATTGAGTTTAGCAATTTCACGAGCAATGTCATGTGTTTTTGCTGTATCAAATGTTTCTGGTCTCACATAAATGATATCAATTAAATCTGGAATGAAACCATCGCCTAATGTAATATGGCTTCTACAGAAAATATCCTCGTGTGATGTTGTAAGTGTTGTAGGTGTTTGGTTTCCAGTAATACCCATTGGCTTTATTTGTAATAAACAAAATTCTGCTTGAGTTGGATTTCCTTTTACAATATTAATGGCAAATTCAATTTCTACAGGACACCCTAAGGACGTTTGGGATATTTGAAGCAATTTTTCCAACATTTCGGGGAGTGGAATTAATTTCCAGTTTAAAATAGGAGCAAAAGTAACAACTCGCGTTCCTGCATAATTGAGAGAATCTCTCAATATTTGGTCATCACTAGATATTACACTACCAACCCATTTTAGAATACCATCTTCTTCCGCAACCGATAATTTATAGGATGTTAAATCAGATGTTTCTGCTGTGGTTGTTATGTCTAGACCATAAAATTGGTATTGGGAATTTTGTAAAGTGGAGCGGACAGAATAAAATTGTGGAAGAATGCCAGGATACTTAGGCGATATTCGTAAACATTTTTCTCCATCTACAATCGTCCGGCCAAAGCCTAGAGCTAAATAGGCGACACCTTCATCTCGCTTCATATAAGAAACTGGATAATAATTATAACTTTGTGCTACACCACTGATTGTGGGATAAAAACGATTTCCATGAAGCTGGCCCGTTATTTCCATTATAATGACAGCCATTTTTTCTTCTTCAATTCGGTGATTTGTTTTTTCCATCAATGTTTTCGCATGTTGAAAAAAAGTAGAAGCAAAAACTTTTTTAATAGCAACATATAAATCATTCAAACGGGTGTGCATATCTGGATCAGCATTGGGCAACATATACGTTTCATAGGCCCCAGCCAATGGTTGATATTGAGAATCTTCTAATAAACTTGATGATCGAACCGCAATAGGGGAATGGTTATTTTTTAAAAATGATTCAAGCTTTATTCTTAAATCAACTGATAAATCGCTTTTTAAGAAATATTTTAAAACAACTTTATCAGATTTAGCTTTTAATGTTTTTTCCCATAAATGATTATCCTTCATGAATTGATCAAATTCATCTGTTCCTATAACCGCTGTTTTTGGAATTCTAATTTTTATTTGTGGAAATTCTTCATGAATGTTTGCCTCTTTAATCATAGTCCTTGCAAAGGCTAATCCGCGAGCTTTTCCGCCCAAAGATCCGCCACATAATCTAAAAAATGAACCAGACTCTTCTGGATGTTCAGTAGAATAATTAAAAATTTGACTTTTTTGATTTTCCGTGACAGGAGATGTTAAAGCCTCTAATAAATTTGATCTTAATTCTTCACCCGTTTTAAAATCTTTTAAATGCATTGCCCGAATTCGCGACGCAAGTTGAAACTCTGTCCGAGCAGCTAACCAATTTGAGAAATGATTATATTGGCCGTGATACAATAAGGATTGAATATTTGTTTTTTCAATGACTTTAATTAATTCTGGTATTGTTGAGGCTGAAGCAATTTTTCGACCATTTTTACCGCGAAATATAAAATCGCCAAAACCAAAATTTGCTATCATGAATTCTCTTAATTCCTGTAACAGAGTTGGTGAATATTTATGTAGAAATTGTGCACCATATTTATTGGCCATTTTTTTATTACTTTTATCTGTGGAATGTAATAATACAGGAATAGTTGGCTCAATTTTTCGAACCCATTCTAAAAAATCAAATCCTGCATCCGGGTTTTCTTCACCTTGTTTTAAAAATTGGATATCAGAAATAATTCCAATGGTATTATGTCTATATTTTTTAAAGAATTTTTGTGCTGTCTCAAAATTAGGAGTAAATAAAACTTTCGGTCGACCTCTCATATGGAGAAGCATTTTTGTATTGTTGAGACTTTTATCAGTTAAATTCCGAATATGATAAACAATTTCCCGGTAAATCAATGGAAGAAGAGTTGAATACATTCGAGGAGAATCTTCAATAACAATGATGGCACGAACATCTCCTTTCAAAATATCTCTTTTCGCATTACGACGATCTTCGAAATATTTGATAATGGCTGGGAATACAGCTGCATCTCCTGACCAAATGAATACACGATCTATTGATTTAGATGTAATTTGATCTGATAGTTGTTTCAATTCAGACTCATCAAATAATAAAAGAACAACCGGCTTCTTTGGATAAATTTCTTTTATAGCCTTTCCCAAAGAAATAGGATCTTTATCTTCGATACGTAACATAACTATTACGAGGTCAAACTTCCTTTTACGAAGTAATCCTAAAGCATCTGCTGCCGTGGATGCTTGGGTTACTCGAGGTGCATAGTTGAAATTCATACCAATATATTCTGTAAGAATTTGTTCGGTTAAACGACCATCTTCTTCCAAAATAAATGCATCATATGGACTAGAGACTAACAAGATGTTGTGAATCCGATTAATCATCAAATCTTGGAAGTCAAAAACTTGCTTTTTTAATTTACTGCCTGGCTTCATATGGATGCATTATTGCTTATTTGAGAATATTAAATTTAGCATTAGAACTTTCTTAGTACATCTTCATAATTTCAATGATTGATATGACTGGAATTTCACCCATCATGAAGCCTTTATCAACCTTTGGGTTATTGGCAATGGACTTACTTTTTCCCAATCATTGTTTATCGTGCGATGAATCAATCACACGGTTGAAGCAAAGTTTGTGCGATTCTTGTTTGGACAAGTTGCAATCTTTAGACTCCCATTCATCTATAGAACACCTAACAGTAAAAGAAGGTGTGGATGAAGCATATGTAGGATGGGCATTTTCAGATGAATTACGTGCCCCGATCCATTCACTTAAATATCAAGATAGAGCTTTATTGGGGAAAGAATTAGGGCGAATGTTAGGGAATAAAATTGCAAAAATCGAATCGATTGATTATTTAATTCCTGTTCCATTACATGCTGTTAAAGAAAGAGATCGTGGCTATAATCAAGCTAATTGGATTGCAAAAGGGATAGGCGAAAGTTGGAATCTTCGTGTTAGACAGAATATAATTCATCGCATAAAGTCTACAGAAACTCAAACAGCATTAAACCAAGTTGAACGTAAAAATAATATGAAGAGTGCATTTCAGGTTCGCAAAAATGTATCTGGCGCATCCATTGGTATAGTAGATGATGTCTTAACCACTGGGTCAACCATTTCATCTATGGCAGTTGAATTAAAAAAAGAAGGCGCTCAAAATATAATTGCACTTACGGTGGCTACACCATTGGAGAAAAAATATGATTAGATCTATAAAATCATTTGATATAAAAGATAAAAATATACTTATTCGAGTTGACTTTAACGTTCCGTTGAATGATCAAGGACAAGTTGAAGATAATTTTAGAATTAAGAGTGCAATTCCTACTATTAAGTATTGTATGGAAGCAGGTGCTTCTGTGATTCTTATGTCTCATTTAGGAAGACCCGGAGGAGAAGTTAACCCAGAATATAGTTTAATTCCTGTTGGAGAAGAATTGGCAGGTATCCTTGAAATGCCTATCAAATTTTCGCATGATCCTATTTCGGAAGATGCACATGATACATCACTTGGATTGAAACCTGGGGAAGTTCATTTATTAGAAAATTTAAGATATTTTGAAGGAGAAGAATCAAATGATTTCGACTTTTCTTCAAAATTAGCAAAACATGGCCAAATTTATATTAATGATGCTTTTGGGACAGCACATCGATCACATGCATCTAATGTAGGTGTTCCTGCCCAATTTAAACATAAGGGGATTGGATTATTGGTGGACCGTGAAATGCAATATTTAAGTGCTGCAATAAAACGCCCCAAACGTCCTTTGACACTTATTTTAGGAGGAGCAAAAATTGGATCAAAACTTGGATTAATAGAATCCTTTTTAGATAAAGCAAATTCTATTATTATTGGTGGTGGAATGGCTTTCACATTTTTAAAAGCAAAAGGATATAATATTGGTAATTCTTTACTAGATGAATCAATGGTATCAACAGCCTCCAAGGTGATGAATATGGCTCGACAAAAAGGGGTTCAGTTATTATTACCAACAGATGTCATGTGTGGAAAAAATTTAGATACAACAGAACCGGTAGGTCCTTATTCTATTCATGATTTACCATCAGATTTAATGGGCTTAGATATTGGACCCGAATCAGTTAACGCATTTTCAAATGTTTGTTCCGAAAGTGGAACTGTCGTTTGGAATGGTCCAATGGGTTTATTCGAGATAAATGGATTTGGTACCGGTACAATGAAAATTGCAGAATCACTTGAAGCATTAGTAGAAAATGGAGGTACAGCAATTGTGGGCGGAGGAGACTCTGCGGCAGCTGTAAAAAAATATGGGTTATCAGAAAGTATGTCCCATGTGTCAACTGGAGGCGGTGCCTCCTTAGAATTATTGAGTGGGAACATTCTTCCTGCTTTAGAAATATTGGAGTAAATAATGGAAAAGTATCCTATAGTAGCAGGAAATTGGAAAATGCATAAAACCACGACAGAAGGGATATCCTTCGTCGAAGAAACGGTAAATATGCTTTTGGATATAGAGAAAGTGACAATTATATTCGGCCCGCCTTTTACGGCGCTTTTTGACTTGGATGTTAAAAACCCATTTTTTTTGGGGGCTCAGAATTGCCATTGGGAATCTCATGGTGCATTTACGGGTGAAATATCAACAGATATGTTGGTGGATTGCGGAGTTCAATATGTTATTATTGGACATTCAGAAAGACGACATGTATTTAATGAATCGGATGACTGGATTAATCGTAAAGTTCATGCAGTATTAAAAGCAGGCATGACACCCATTTTATGCATTGGAGAAAAATTAGAAGATAGAGAATCTAATAATACTCAATCTGTTTTAAGTTCTCAACTAATTCAAGGGTTGAAGGGCATTGATTCTTTAGAAAAAATTGTACTGGCTTATGAGCCAGTCTGGGCCATAGGAACTGGTAAAACAGCAAGTGTAGCTCAAGTAAATGATACACATAAGGTCATTCGACAAGAATTAAAGGAATTATTTTCTGATTCAGAAAGTGAAACAGTTCCAATCCTTTATGGTGGATCTGTTAATCCAGGAAATGCAACTGAGCTTATATCAGTTGATGGAGTGGATGGCTTTTTAATTGGTGGAGCCAGTTTAACGTCTGAACCATTTACAGAAATTGCAAGGCAAGTAGAACAACATATGAAGGAAAAATCATGACAGGATTTCTAATTATTTTACACGCAATTGTGAGTTTATTTCTCATAACTGTTATTTTAATGCAAGCGAGTCAAGGTGGTGGATTGTCTGGTACAATTGCAGGGCAAGCAACATCGTCCATTTTAGGTGGACAAGGAGCCGCGACTGCATTAAGTCGAATTACAACTTGGCTTGGAGGTTTATTCCTCGCATTGGCAGTTGTAATTAGTATGATTTCAGGGTCAGCTGAACCTTCAGGATCATCCTTAATAAAACAAGAAGCAGACAATGCACCAGCTCCTGTTCAAGGAACGGAATTGGAAATACCAACCGTCGATCCTACTCTAGAATCGCCTAGCGGTCAATAATACTTTATGCCGAAGTGGTGGAATTGGTAGACACGCATGCTTGAGGGGCATGTGGGGGAAACCCTGTGCCGGTTCGAGTCCGGCCTTCGGTACTAAAAAAGTCCTGCGGAAGTGGGGCTTTTCATTTCCAATGAAATAATCCATTTTAATTAAATATGAAAAAAGGGCAACATCGTTGCCCTTTTTTATTTGTAGCCTTAGATTTCTGTTCTATGATTACACTGAATAAAAAGATTATCTATCTACTTTTATTTTTGACAGCCATTCCCGCCAATGCGCAGGATATTACTATTTTCTTTTTAAAAAATGGATCTATTGTACAAGGGGAAGTTTTAGATGAAAATAATCGCCGAGTCTTTTTAAAGACAGAAGAAGGAATTTTGAAAATAGAACCAAGAGAAGTTATCGGCCGAGAGAGTCATGCAAATGATGGCGATTTAACCTATTTATTTGAAAAAGTGGATTATGTACGGGACCATATGGAACATTTAAGCGGACGAATGAAATTATGGTCTGATTCTTTAGATGTTAACTTGGAAAGTTTATATGATATGATTCATAATATAGAATCCATTCAATATGAGTTTGAAATTGACTTTTTAAGATTGAATAGCACGTTAAAAACAAAATCAAAAGCATTGGCAAAGCTGGAAAATGTGGTTGACCAATCTAATAGGAAGCAAGTATCAATCGCTTCAACGCTTTCAACAACAGTTGATTCATTATATACACTTTCTGATGATGTGTTACTTTTAGAGACAAAAGTAAAAACTCATGGAAATCAAAGTACCATTCTAACTGGAACAGTTACAAATCTCATTGATGATATGAGGGATTTAAGACGATCTAATCAAGATAATAGAAATCATATTGATATATTAACAGGTTCACTTGCAGATTTGATTCGCACAATGGATAACGTTCAATCCAAACTAGAATTACATGATTCTCTCATGATACAAACAACTTTGTCAATAGCTGACCTAAATAGTACGATTTCAGATTTGGCGGATAAAATGGATTTACAACAAAATGAGCTTATTCTATCCATGGAAAACCAGTTTAGCAATTCTAATACTAAATTGGAATCAGTCAATCGTGAATTGACGAAGAAAAATTCAACATTAACGAATGAAATAAGCCAATTAAGTAATACGGTTAAATCTTTAGAAAAACGATTATCTAAAATGGAAACTGAACTTACACAACCATGACGTAATCCTTGTGGAAATGATAATGAAGATGTATTAACTTGCGAGCTCGAAAAAATCGAATTCACTTAAAGACAAAAATAAAAAATAGTAAAATTATGAAATTATTAAAAACCATTTTATCCCTTAGCTTTATTCTTACAACATTAATATTTGCTCAAGATCCAGAAGTATTATTGCAGACAGCTGAAACTCAAATGGCTGCTGGAGATTTTGAAGGCGCTGAAGCTTCTCTAAAACAGTCACTAAGCGTTGATCCTTCTTTTGCTCCTGCACATATTGGTCTTTCAAAACTTGCTATACATAAAGGCGATTTAAAAAAGGCAAATGAACATTCCAACACAGCAGTCCAAATGGATGAAGATTTTCGGGATTGGTCTAAACAATTGGATGGAATTCGAATTGGGATCCAAAACGGGACGCAAGCTGTTAAGCGTGGTCAGTTCCCAGAGGCTGTTACTGAGTTTGAAAAAATCTTACAGAATTTCCCTTATTTCTCAGAAGCATACTTTTATATTGGGTTAACAAAGTTTCGTGAGAAAAACCTAGATGGCGCTGCTACAAATTGGGGTAAAGCATTAGAATTATATCCACAGCATAGAAAAGCTCGGAAAGGATTAAATAATATAACAAAACAGTATTTAAATAATGGAAATAAGGCATATAAAACTGGGAATTTGGATAAAGCTTTAACGTATTACCAACAAGCATTAAAGTATGATGATTCCTTCTATTTAGCTTATTTCCAAATAGGAGTCATTGAAAAAAAACAAGGAAACTCTATCCGTGCTATCGAAAATTTTCTAAAAGTGATAGAACTTAAACCTGAATATGATAAAGCATGGTTTACTCTAGGTGTAGCGTATGAAGTCGATAATAAATTAACAGAAGCTGAAGAAGCCTATTTAAAAGCAATCGATATTAATGCCGGATATACAAAAGCCTATGGGAATTTGGGTAAAATTTATACGGACGATGGAAAGTATGATGAAGCATTAAGTCTTTTAAATACAGCAATCCAAATTGACCCTGAATATGCAGATGGATATATGCGAATTGGTCTTGTGCATGTGGCTCAAAATAACCCTGAAGAAGCAATTTCAAATTTAGAAATTGCCACATCTATCAATGATAGAAATTATAATTTATGGTTTTCGTTGGCAGAACAGTATAATGTTGTTGGGAAATGGGATGATGCAATTAATGCTGCCTTAAAATGTAAAGATTTAAAAAAGTCCTTCGGTGGATCTTGGTATGAAATGGGTATAGGAGAAATGGGTAAAAAGAATAAAACACGTGCAAAAAAATATTTCGAAGAAGCCCGTAAAGATCGTAGTTGGAGAAAGTTAGCTGAACGAAAAATTGATGAAATAAATAACCCAGCAAAGTACGAAAAGTAAATGATTTCATCAGCATCAACCATTCAAGGTGTCGTATTTGATTTAGATAATACGCTACTAGATTTCATGAAAATGAAAGAATTTGCTGTAAAATCTGCCATTAAAGGTATGATTGAAGCAGGAATGATCTTGGATGAAGAAAAATCGTACGATCAAATTATTGATATATATAATGAGTTTGGTTGGGAGAACCAAAAAGTATTTAACGTATTCCTTGAGCAAACGATTGGCAAAGTTGATAATAAATTTTTAGCAGCAGGAATTGTAGCATATAGACGAGCAAGGGAAGCCAATTTAATGGTATATCCAAATGTGAATCGTACATTAATGGCTCTTGCGAAGAGGGGCATTAAACTAGCCGTTGTTTCAGATGCGCCTAGTAGAGAAGCATGGATGCGTATATATTATCTCAATTTATATCACTTCTTTGATGTTGTTGTTACATTTGATGATAGTGGTGAACGGAAACCATCTTCAAAACCATTTGAGTTGGCTTTATCTAGCATGGATCTTGAAGCAGAAAAAACCATTATGATTGGAGACTGGCCTGAGAGAGATGTTGTGGGAGCACAACAAATTGGCATGAAAACTGCTTTTGCACAATATGGGGATACTTTTGGTACAAAAGTATCAGGTGCAGATTGGGACTTAAATGACATTTATGAATTGGTTTCTATAATAGATAAGTTAAACGGAAGTGCCTGAAACATTCATTGGGACTGATATTGTTTCGGTCCATCGTATACACGATGTTTTGAAACGTCATGGAGATCGTTTCAAAAATAAAACGTACACATTAACAGAAATCGACTATTGCCAGTCAAAACCAAATCCTGAAATCCACTATTCAGGAAGGTTTGCAGCAAAAGAATCTATCCAGAAAGCAATTTATTCATCGGGGCATAAAGATATTATCCCATTAAATATGATTGAAATCATTTCAGGAAAAGATGGAGAGCCCATTGTCCAATTATTATCCGCCATCCCAGGGCGTTGCAAAGTAAGTATTTCTCATACTGCTGATACTGCAATAGCTTTCGCCCTTTATAACCCAGTAAAATGACTCGTTTATTAACGAAAGAACAAGCACGCCAATTAGATCATATATCCATACAAGATTTTAATATTCCGGGTATAAAACTGATGGGAAATGCAGGGAATAAAATTGCGGAATCTGCACGAGAATTATTATCAGATATTCATCATCCATCCATATTAATTATTTGCGGAAAAGGGAATAATGGAGGCGATGGGTTTGCAGCTGCGTTACAATTAAACGATTGGGGATATCAAATTCATATTCATGCCATTCCGGATGATCAAAATATAGTTGGTGATTCACTTCACTTTTACCAACAATGTGAAAAGAAAGAAATATTTATAACATATGGTAAAGATGTTCCATTAGTTGAGAATCAAGACTTAATTATTGATGCAGTTTTTGGGACAGGTATCCGATTACCCATTCGTTCCGAATACATTCCTATGATTGAATGGATTAATCAATCCAAAAGTATTGTTTTATCCGCAGATGTTCCTTCGGGTCTAGATGCGAATACGGGCCAAATTAACCCTACTGCCGTCAATGCTAATTATACGGTTACAATGGGTCATGAAAAAATTGGTATGATCTTAGGAGACGGGAAATCGCTTTGCGGGAAAATCGTCATTGCTGATATTGGATTTCCTGAAATACATGATACTCAACTTACCGGGAGAGAATGGACCCTGTTTCAAGAAGATACGGCCTATACATGCTTAAAACCTCCGAATAGGAATACGTATAAACATCGTCAAGGGAAAGTTTTAATTATTGCAGGATCAAAAGGAATGACAGGTGCTGCAATTCTTTCTACTATGGCTGCAATGAGAACTGGAGCAGGATTAACAATAACGTGTGTTCCATCTTCCTTAAATACCGTATATGAGAAACATGTATTAGAAGGAATGACATTATCATTGGATGATGATGGGAAGGGATATTTTAGTTTTAACCATTTTGAACATATTAAAGAAAAAATGGATTGGGCTGATGTTGTTATTATTGGACCGGGGTTAGGAGCAAAAGAAGAGACGGAACAGCTCGTTTTGAACTTATTAGAATATTCCAAAATTCCAGTTATTTTAGATGCAGACGGGTTACGTTGTATTTATACAGATGCATCTATATTATCAGATATAAATTGCCCAATAATTATGACACCACATTTGGGCGAATTATCTCAATTAGTTAACACAGATTTAAGTTTAGTTCAAAAAGACCCAATGCTTTATGCTGAAAAATGGATGAAAACTTTCTCAGGTGTTGCTGTTGTTAAATCTGTACCTGCCACCGTGTTTCATAAAAATAAAGCCATCATGAATATTTCTGGACATTCAGGCTTAGCCAGTGCAGGAACAGGTGATGTTTTAAGTGGAATCATTGGTAGTTTTGTCGCTCAAGGATTGTCTCTTGAAGATGCTGCACAATTGGGTGTATTTATTCATGGAAAAACGGCTGATTCATTATTATCAAAAAAGGGGTATCGTGGATTATTAGCATCCGACTTACTGGATGAAATCCCAAATACAATTAAAGGATATGAAACTGTATAGAATTGGAGTTGTTCTTTATATGGGCATTATAATTATTGCTTCAAGTATTCCGGGAAATGCTTATCCTAAAGTAGATATTTTGAATGCTGATAAAATTGTCCATACTATTGAATATGGCATTTTAGGATTTCTTTTAATAAAAGCATTCCCTTGTGATTGGGGAATCCATTTAATTGGTCTTATTTTCTTGGGGTGTTTATTTGGGGTATTTGATGAATGGTATCAACAGTTTACACCTGGGCGCTTTTCAAGTATGTGGGATGCACTTGCAGATAGCTTAGGAATCATAATTGGAGTTATCCTAACAAAATTGATTATGAATACAAGAGAATGATAAATCAACTTTCTATAAAAAATTACGCCATAATTGATGAAATGGATTTACCTTTTCATTCGGGACTCACAGTCGTCACCGGTGAAACGGGCTCAGGTAAATCGATATTATTACAGGCGTTAAGTGTGGCGCTCGGTGGAAAAACATCAAAAATTATGGTACGTAGCCACCAGTCGAGAGCGGTCGTTGAAGCCTCATCAGATCAAGGGGATTTTAGACGATTAATAACTACGAACGGTCACCAAAAAGCTTTTATTAATGATGAACCTATACCGATAGATAATTTTCGAAATCAAACGCAATATTTAGCAGATTTTCATGGTCAACATGAACAACAAGTTATATTGAGAAAAGAGTCTCATATTGATTATTTAGATCGATATGGAAATCTAGAAGCAGAAAGTTTAAAAGTGCAGGACTTGTTCCAACGGTTACACCTGAAAAGAAAACAATTGAAGAATGCTATTTTATCATCTCAAGACCGAAAAGATCGATTAGAATTAATTCAGTACCAATTACAAGAAATTCAAGCCGTTAAACCTGAATTAGGAGAAGATATTGACTTAGATAATGCTTATCGAAAAATCGTTCATCAAGAAGAAATATTAACCACGTTACAATCAATGGATGGACAACTTTCTCAAGAGTCCCAATCTATTCAAATTCAATTAGCAAATGTGAAAACTCAAATTGAAAAATTATGTAAATATGATAGTCAATTAGGGGAATTAGCAGACTCAATAGATAGTGCACTCATTTCTGTCCAAGATGTATCTTCGGGGATTAGTGACTATTTGGTGAATTTGGACCATGATCCAGACCAATTATCAGAAGTGCAAGATCGACTTCATGCAATAGAAGGATTAAAAAGGAAATACGGTGGCCAGCTGGAATTGGTTTTAGATAAAAAAGTAGATATAGAGAAAGAAATCCAATCTTTACATTCAGCAAATCAATCGGTGAATAGTTTACAGGAAGAAATTGATAAACTCGAAGATGATTATTGTAAAAAGGCAACAACTCTTCATGATAAACGTATTATCATGGCTCAAAAACTTTCAAAAGATGTAATTGCGGTAATGGAAAAATTAAATATGCCTCATGCGCAATTTGAATCACGTGTTTCATTAAATCCATCAAAGGATTCTTTTGTGGCTATCAATAATAAGAATGTGAATAGTTATCCGAAGGGAGTTGATGTCGTCGAATTTTTCTTAAGTGCAAATCCGGGAGAAAAATTAAAGCCATTAACACATATTGCATCGGGTGGTGAAACATCTAGAATTATGCTGGCATTTAAAACTGTTTTTCAAAAAAAAGATATGGTGGAAACACTTATATTTGATGAAATTGATACTGGTATATCGGGTGAAACTGCTGAAAAAGTTGCTGATTGCTTAAAAGATTTAGCAACGGATAAACAGGTGTTTTGTATCTCTCATTTACCACAAATTACACGGAAGGCTGACTTTCATTTGCACGTGAGTAAATCTGTCGATAAAAATCAGACTTATGTTACAGCAAACTATTTGAATAACAAACAAAGTGAAACAATATTAAATCAATTTTTTAACTCAAAAACATAAAATACAATGGATAAAATAATAATAAATGGCGGAAAACCATTAGAAGGTTCAGTCAAAATTAGTGGAGCAAAAAATGCAGTATTACCCATTATGGCTGCTGCTTTAATGGGAAATGGTATATCTACAATTACACGTGTCCCAGATTTAAGAGATACTCGAACGATGATTCGGTTGATGGAAATTATTGGAGCAAAAGTTTCTTTTCACGAAGGCACATTAACCATTGATGGCTCGTCTGTAAATAATCCGGAAGCACCCTATGATTTAGTCAAAACGATGCGAGCATCTTTTTATGTTTTAGGTCCATTAATTGCTCGATTTGGTGAAGTGAAAGTATCGCTTCCTGGTGGATGCGCATGGGGTCCAAGGCCAGTTGATTATCACCTAAAAGGGTTGGAAGAATTAGGTGCCAAAGTCACATTAGACAGTGGATATATATTAGCAGAATCAAAAAAGCTGCAAGGGAAAACGATTCGTTTTGAATATCCAAGTGTTGGCGCTACTGGAAATATTGCAATGGCTGCCGTTACGGCCAATGGAACAACAATCATTGAAAATGCTGCACGAGAACCAGAAATTGAACAATTATGTCTTTTCTTAAACAAAATGGGAGCTGATATAACGGGTGTTGGAACTGATGAATTAATAATAAAGGGAGTTTCGCATCTTGAGCCAGCTGATATTGAAGTCATCCCAGATAGAGTAGAAGCTGGGACCTTTCTTATGGCGGGAGCCGCTTTAGGCGAAGTCACTATTCAAAAAATTGAACCGAATCATTTACAAACTGTATTACTGAAATTAGAAGAAACGGGGGCGCAAGTCAATGTTCAGAACGATGAAGTCACTGTGACTCGTCCTGATAAAATATTGCCTGTCGATATGACCACAGCCGTTTTCCCAGGTTTCCCCACCGATTTACAAGCACAATGGATAGCTTTAATGATGGTAGCAGACGGATCATCAGTAGTGACAGATACTGTGTACCACGATCGCTTTAGCCATGTTCCTGAATTGAATCGATTGGGCGCAAACATTCATGTTGAAAATAATGTGGCTATTATTCGAGGCGTGGATCACTTAGTTGGAGCGCCTGTTATGTCTACGGATATACGAGCAAGTGCATCTTTAATCAACGGTGGATTAATGGCTCACGGTAAAACAGAAGTAAGTCGCATTTATCACATTGATCGTGGATATGAACGGATTGAAGAAAAATTCAGGTCACTTGGTGCCGATATTTCCAGAAAAAATGAATCTTGATTTCGTGCTTTTTATAAACCAAAAAAGATGTAATTTTTCACAATTATTAGCGATGGTTTAAAGATGAGAATTGTTATTATAGGCGGTGGTGAAGTTGGCTTCCATGTGGCAAAAGCCCTGAGTGAAGAAAATTTTGATATTACCGTAATAGATATTTCCCCTGAAAAATGTAGACGTGCATCCGAAACCCTTGATGTAATTGTTGTAGAAGGGAATGGAGCCAGTCCAAAAACACTTGTTGAAGCAAATGTGAGTGACGCGGATTATGTATTATGCCTAACGCGGGTAGATGAAGTAAACTTGATTGCTTCCCAGCAAGCTCATGAATTGGGAGCCAGAAAAATTATTGCTCGCTTACGAAATCAACAATACACTACACGCGATTCAATTATACGTCCGGAAAAATTTGGTGTTGATCTTGTAATTCACCCAGAACGTGCTGCCACTGAAGAAATTATTCGTCTTATCCATCATCCTTATGCTGTTCAAGCAATGGATTTTGAAAGCGGCCGGTTGAAAATGCTCGGTGTTCATATGGATAAAACATGTGCCAATTTTTTAAATCGTCCTTTGGGCGAAATTGCGTTAGAAAATAATCATTATAAATTTGGTGTTATTGCTGTATTAAGAAATGGCGAAACACACGTTCCATGGGCAGACTTCAAGTTTGAAATGGGCGATTGTGTTTATTTTATTGTTAAAGCGGAAGATGAACCGAACTTGTTGGGTATGTTATGCAAAGAAGCTCGAGAAGTAAAAAGAGTTATGATATTAGGTGGAAGCAAAATTGGTCGTTCTTTAGCAGAAGAATTAAAAGAAACATATTCTGTTCGATTGATTGAAGAAAACAGGAAAAAAGCTGAATTTATTGCGCATACGATTGATGATATTATGGTCATAAATAGTGACGGGACAGATATAGAATTACTGAAAGCTGAAAATATTCAAGATGTGGATAGTTTTATTGCAGTAACAGAAAATGAAAAAACAAACTTAATTGCGGGTCTATTAGCGCATCATATGGGGGCAGGGCAAACCATTATACACGTTACAAAAACAGAGTATATTCCAACGATTCAAGAAATTGGAATTGTGTCTGTCATTAGTAAAAATTTATCAACCGTTAATTCCATTTTACGAGAAATGCATAGCGATATTTCAAATGCAAGTGTAACTACTTTTGAAGAAATTGATGTAGATGTAATCGAATTCCAGCCAGAAAAAGGATCACGTGTTGTGGACACACCATTGCATGATTTAGATTTTCCAGCTGATAGTATTGTTGGAATGATTAATCATCACGGTAAACTCATGCTTGCGCGCGGCGATTCGCAAATGACCGTTGATGATATTGCATTAGTATTTGCAAAACCAAAAGCCATACCAAAACTCAAAAAACTCTTTTCGGCATGAAATCCAAAACACTCCTAAATATTCTGGGAGCTGTCCTAGCTTTTATGGGCATTACAATGGTGGTGCCCATCTTATTATCAGCCCTTTATGGCGAATCCGATTTTTGGGGATTTGTTTATTCTTCCGCATTGTGTATTTCTGTCGGACTTCCAATGTGGTATTTTACTCGTACGAATCGTTCATTAACAAATCGTGATGGGTTTGCAATTGTTACATTCTCATGGATTATGACTGCAATAGCTGGATCGTTACCTTTTTATTTAAGTGGAGCTATCCCAGATTTTACAAACGCATTTTTTGAATCTATGTCTGGCGTTACAACGACAGGTGCATCTATTTTAGGGAATGCAGACGTGATGCCCCATCTACCGAATGGGATTGAAAGTTTACCACATGGAATATTATTTTGGCGTTCATTTATTCAATGGATTGGTGGAATGGGAATTGTTGTATTTTATATCGCTATTTTACCTTTATTAGGTGTGGGCGGCGTTCAGTTATTTAAGGCTGAAGTACCAGGACCTGTCGCAGATAAAATTACACCACGCGTTCGTGAAACAGCCAAATACCTATGGCTAGTTTATACTGGTTTTACTCTCGCTGAAGTCATTGCGCTTATGATTGCAGGGATGCCAATATTTGATGCTGTTTGTCACTCATTGACAACAATGCCAACAGGCGGATTTTCAACAAAAAATGCCAGTATTGGATTCTATGATAATTCCGCCATACACTACATCATTACATTTTTCATGTTCGTGGCTGGAGTGAATTTTAGTCTTCATTTTAAAGCAATTGCAGGAGATGTTAAGGGCTATTTTCGAGATAAAGAATTTTTAGCCTATTTGGGTATCGTTGTGGGAATTTCCATTATTATCTTTTTATCTCTCGTTTTTCATGGCGGAGCCTTATCGCAAATAAATGTAAGAGAATCTATTTTTCAGACTGTTTCTATTTTAACGACTACTGGGTTTGGTTCTCCCGATTATGAGTTGTGGCCATATTTTGTTCAAATAATACTATTAGTTTTAATGTTTGTTGGCGGAATGGGTGGTTCAACAGGTGGCGGAATGAAAGTAATACGGTGTATGTTATTGGGGAAATATGCCACTCATGAAACAAGACGAATGCTCCATTCACGTGCCATAATTCCTGTAAGAATAGGAAAACACCATGTGAGTGAAGATGTGGTTCAAAATACGTTAGGCTTCTTCTTATTTTTTATAACTGCTTTTGTCATAACATCTATTTTATTAACAATGCTGGGCGTAGATATTGAATCAGCCATTGGTGCTGCAGCATCTGCTATGGGTAATATTGGCCCAGGCTTAGCTCAATTTGGTCCAACAGATAATTATGCATTATTACCCGATTTAGGAAAATGGTTATTAACATTTTGCATGTTATTGGGTCGATTAGAAATTTTTACTGTTATGGTTCTATTTAGCAGAACCTTTTGGAAATAATTGGGGGCAATATGAATTTTATTCAAACATCAATTCATGATCGCATTGCTACTGTAATCGTGGATAGACCGGATGCATTAAATGCAATGAATCCTTCCGTTTTAACAGAATTAACAATACATATACAATCGGCAATCGATAAT
>CAZGFQ010000034.1:0-21007 GCA_964525185.1 uncultured bacterium | reverse complement strand
CATCATCCCTTATTCTATTTATATTTTCGTTTACTAACGGATCCGAAAACTCTTTTATATTTTTTTTAAACTTATACAGGCCAAAGTGCTTCACTTACCTGTTCTATGTATGTGGTTAAAGCATAAGTCTTAATAAACTCATCGTCAGATGTTAAGAGTTCTTCCAAAATTACGAGAGATTCACCATAAAAATCTTCTGCCGTATCATCTATAGGGATATCCACCTCATCTGCCTCAATGATTTTTATTAAAGTATCATACTCAATACTACTAACTCTATCCTCGTGCACAATCCCATAGTTCCATACTAATTTATATAATATTTCACTTAAATCGCGAAATACTTCTAAAGGTGTTCCTATAGAGTCGTAACTAAATACTTGTCCCATTATTTTCCTCCAATTTCATTCCCTGCAGAATCATTATGACCTGTAGAATTTGCCATATTTTTTTCTCCTTTTAATTCTACACAAATCTACGCATCATCCCACAAACAAAAAACCAAAATTTTAACTAATTGACCGGACACAAGTGGACAAACCCAGACAACATTGGACATAATGGAGCATTTTCGACTTCAGGTTGCTCCGATTTTATAAAAATAGTCGGCCGCCATCGCCAGATTTCCAAAAAATCCCGTTCAAATATTTCCCGTCATAATATGGTATAAGAAATCTATAGTAGCAGCTATTACGCAAGTTGCTTATTTCATTAAACTTAAAAAAGGAGCTATTATGTTAGCCAAAATAAAAACACTCACCAATCTGGGGTCTGTTGTCATAAGTGTTGCACTGGTAACATTTCAAATAATCGACTTGTTTACAAACGAAAATAACAACCCGGCTATTACCGATGGCAACGAAACAGACGAAGGCTAAACTACCCCAGGAACAGGATGATACCGTAATTGAAGTCAGTCTTCGTCATGTTATCATTCTCTTTTGTGGTATAAGCCTCGCAACACTTGTAGTGGGGACCACATTAATATATGTGAAAGACCACTCGAATCCATATTGGTTACGATTTGATAATTTTCATTTAAGGTTTTTGTTTGAAAAACAAGCGGAATATCATCTACACCATATTCACGAGGTAAATCCAATAAAGCTTCTTCATCGTCTTTTATAATAACAAATCCTGCAATACCCATCTGAACATGTTCGTTTGTTTTATGCATTAAATGAGGATGATACCACATAGTTGATGCATGATCTTTTATAATGAAACGGGGGTCCCAAATGGTATTAGGTGGAATAGGTGTATGAGGTCCACCGTCGAATTCCGCAGGAACATGCATACCATGCCAATGAATTGTGGTCGTATCTGGAAGCTGATTATCGAAAGTGATATAAACTTCTTCCCCTTTTTCCATAATAAGTGTTGGGCCCAAAATGGAAAAACTAACTCCCATTGTTTCTGTAAAAACACCTGGATAAAACTCCATTTCACTTACTTGAAGTGTAAGATCAAAATTATTCCCAGTCATTGCGGGAGGTATAATCAGTGGATTTTGAGCATTTAAAAAACCTAAGAAACCTATTGCTATAATTAACCAATTTTTCATTGATGTTTCCTTTTTATTGCTATAATTATGTTGCTTCATTATTTAACCGTTTCAAATTTTGAAATAATACCATTAACTGTTGATGAACCGTGTCCGCTCATGCCCGACATCATCATTCCCTTACCATTGCCGTGCATTTCCATTCCTTCTTTCAAGCAAATTGAATACATGACCGAATCCATTAATGTAGAGTCAGGATGGAAAGTCATTATTGACTGTCCTTCATCCCAGTTAAATATTCCCGAAATAGCGTGATCAAAATTGCTAGGCATTTCTTCGAGATTCCCCATGATTAAAGCGAATTTTGATTCGCAAGATATTTCATTCATAGACTCACTGAATTCCACTTTTATTTCTGTCGTTTTCGCAACACCGCGACTGCCATTTGAAGGTGAAATTGATAATATTTCAGATGATGCGTTATCTTCACACCCAACAGTCCACATACCTAAAATTAGTATGGTAGATAGGCTGATAATTTTAAATGTGTTCATAATATAATCTCGATTCATTGTTTATTTATTATACCAAGGTTAGTTGATTTTTTAATTTCTTTTAATTTATTAGCTGCACCTGCATAACTGATGTTTAAACTTTTTGAACTTTGACGAATATTTTTATCATTATTCTGATAGGCACGTTGGATAATTTCATTCTCAAACAAGGAATTGATTTCAGTCCAAGATAATTGATGGTGAACTTGAATAAGATCATCGATAATGCTAAAAGAATTTGAATGACCCTGCAATTTCAGTTTATTTAAAACATCAAATATGGATCTTTCACTCATTTTGAGTTGTTTCGCGGCATTTCTTTTAGAGCCATGAAAATCAACCATGTGATTCAATAATCTATTTTGAAAAATACTTTTTGATTCAGCAAGTGGTTTCGATGCTAAAAAATTCCACTCATCTGTTTTTTCTTTTCCGGCCATTTGACTATTGTGTCCATATTTTTCCGTAAAAGTGTGATAACCTTTAATTGCTTTCAATGTATCACCAGTACACGGGAAATGATCTTCCACCATATTCATAGCCGATTCAAATCCATTTATATAAAAATTGCGACTTAAGTCCAGTTGCACTTCTTTTTCAAAAAGAGTGCCTAAATAATAGTTCAATCCAGTCATGCGATGGTAAATACCATGTTGAGTTGCAATTGAAAGAGCTTTCGTGAAAGAGTGAATAGCTTTTTTATTATTGCCCATCCTTAATTCAATAAAACCGATATTTGAAAGAGAGACGCATTGGACATAATAATTTAAACTATCCGCTTCAACTTCTTGCAATTGTTTAATAGCTTTTTCTGGTTGTCCCATATGAAAATAGAGCATTCCAATATCATGTTCTATGGATGTGGCGATATGTGCATGCCCATGAGTAACAGCAATTTTGATTCCATCTAAATAACTTTCCATGGCTAATTGATAATCATTTAACCTACGGTAAGCATTGCCTATTGCTTTAAAATGGTTTGCCTGTGCAATAAATTCATTCTGTGATTGGAAATAGGCAAGTGATCCTTTTAGTTGTGAAAGGACATTGTTTTCACCAAGGCGCATCATATTTTCTAATTGTCTAAAGTGAGCCATTTTTATTAATGATTCAGATTGGGTTAGTTGGGGTATTTTTTCTAATAGAATTTGAGCATATTCAATATTGCCAGTAATGGACAAAAGAATAGCCATTTCTATGGATAGAAAGGCGTGAGCATCGGATGATTCAATAGAGTATAATAGCGTATGCGCATGTCCTAGAGCTTGAGCTGTTTTTGAGAGATTGCCAACTCCTTTATAATAACGACTTATACCGATATATATAATAGCACGAGTTTTGAGGTCAGTTTGTCCATTTAATAATAATTCTAGATTGGTTCTCGTATCAGGAAATATTGCAAGTTTGAGCTTTGATGCTTGTTGGATAAGCCCAACCCATCGCAAATCTTGGTTTATCTTTGGTATATCATTTCCAAGAATAGGAGGTGTATTCTTTGTGAAAATTTTGTGTACTGTTGATAATTGAAGCATCATGCGTGCTGCAATTTATTTTATGTAGATATAAGAATCAATTAAAAATATAATAATATGCATATAATTATAAAATATTGCATACTATGCTTATTTATTCGACTCAATAATTGATGAATAGGTCTATCTTTTTATACGTACTCCTTCATCTTCGTGGTTGAAAATCCACGCAGCTAATTTTCCAATTTCGAGAGATGAATCGTTTGTCCAATATTGAATGCCGTGGTGAAATCGTGAGCTGGTATCAGATGGAGGTAAATCATCAATATCTGAAAGTATTTTCTCAATACGTGTTTGCCAAAGTGCCATATTTTCTTTTCGCAAATCAATCCAGCCAGCATAGGCCCATTCATTTATTTTATCTGGTTGAATTGTTAAGGATTTTCTTCCTAATTGGGCTGGGATTTTAACAACAGGACCGCGCAATATTCGTTTCCCATCTGCCATTAAAATCGGTAATCCAACGGAAATCATTTCAGATCTTAATCCAGGGTTATTTTCTAAATAATTTTCTGCTCTCTGGACTAAGTCATCTAAATCTTCAGCAATAATGCAGGAGAATTCACCACAAATTTTCTTTAATAAATGAGCCTCAAATAATAGTTTGGATAATCGTGGGGGTCCTAAAATTTCAAAGGCGATACTTTCAGAATCAAATTCATGCATGAGTTCATCCATCTTTTCCAAAGCAAAGTGACGCATATAACCTGCACGGTAAGTTGGCCCCATTATAGAATTATCCAAGGCATTAATAATATCATGGCCTGTGCTGTCGCCTAAAATTTCAAATATGATATTATCGGCAATTTCTTCCGGAGTAACAAATTCCATTTGACCTGCAGATGTAATTGTTTCGAATTCGCCTCTTGAAAATATGCCATTTTCCCCTGTATCAATATAGACGGATTTCAGTGAATCACCCGTATCAACCCAATTGGAATGTCCCTCGAATGAAAATTCATTTGACAAAGATTCAGCTTGATCAATGGGACAATCATATAATTGAATCGATTTACCATGTTTTTTTACTTCACCATATTCAATGCCTTTCCAGGCAATGGCTGCGGCTGGCTTCACTTCTTTGCAAATAGGGCCATTGGGTGTACGTCCCATCAAAAAGAGTAGAAGTGTATGAGCGCCAGCTAAAGATGTTTTACTAAGGAGTACACGTGAGGGCTGTTCTTCACTATGTGTGTATGGAATATTTAATCCCATTCCACCTGTACCAGTTGTTCCGACTTTTATATATACGCCTGTTTTATTATTAACCATACTTTGATGTAATATCTGAATATGGCGAATTATTTGGGGGACATATAATGTTGTTAACATTTTTTCAATTTCTTCAACTAATTGATTTGATAGTGTTTCTGTTGATTTGGCTTTCTCTAGTTCATTGCTTAAAGAATAATATCCATTGTAAATATCCTGATAGGCCAAGCCTGTTGCTGAATTCACTGAATCAATAATAATGTGAGGTTGATGTTTAGAAATAAGAGTATCCAACATAGATGTTGATAGAATGCCATCATCAAAAGGATCCATAACATCATGCAATAATTGTTGTCTATTTTGCGATTGCCCTAAAATATCTTTCCGGGATAAATCTTTTAATGAATGGCGAATAAAAATATTTCCCCATTCTGGTGTTAGAATAGTTGATCCTGCTTCTGAGTCTAATAAATCACATGCAGATTTAGCTTCATGCTCAAATAAGGATAAAATAATAATTTCTTTTGGTTTGTATTGAAGTAATTTTCGAATAATGGCTGTTCCAACTAAACCATATCCGCCTAAAAGTAAAATTTTTCTTTGTTTAATATCCATTTTAATTTCCTTTTAATACTGTTAGCCCGAGGGCAATTGAATGAAGTTTTGTTTCTGGAGAATCAGATCTTGAAAGAAGGATAATAGGCACTTTGGCGCCTAAAATAATGCCGCCCCCTTTTGACTGCCCAACGCTCATTAATGCTTTAACCATAAAGTTTGTTGTCGTTATGGATGGGCCGACAAATATATCCGTTTGCCCGGCTATGTCTGATTGTAATCCTTTGGATTCTGCCGCATCTTTGGATAAAGCAACGTCCAATGCGATTGGTCCTTCAATTATCATTCGCGAGTCTGATGAATAATGATTAACCAATTCTTGTGCTAATATTGTTTCTGGAATTTTGGGTGTTACTTTTTCTACCAGTGATAACATAGCCACTTTTGGATGATGAATGCCAAGAGCGTGACTCAGAATTAATCCATTTTCTATCATGGATATGATGGTTGATTTATCGAGACTTGGATGGATTCCGCCGTCAGTCATCAGCATTAATTTTGAATATTGGGGTGATTCAACAACTGCAATGTGGCTTAAAATTCGATTTGTTCGAAGATTGAATGATTTATCCAGAACAGCTTTAAGTAATGTGGCTGTATCTATGTCCCCTTTCATGATAAAATCGTTTTCTCCGTTGGCTGTATCAGTTACAGCTTTTCGAGCGGATATTTCAGGGGAATTCTCTTGGTATAAGACGGGAGTAATCCAACCCCTTTTTTCAGCATCAGAGAGACATTCCAGTAAATAATCTGATTGAGGATGAATGACGGCGCACCTTTTGGGTGATTCGACTGGTAGTGAACGGATTAATTGCTCAAATGATTGAATCATATATAATCCTTTGGCTTTTCATTTCCCGATAAAATAGGAAGGACACCAGCGACTAACGCTTCCAATTCAAAAGAACCAGGGTAAATAAATATAGGTTTCGTAAATGGAATTTTAGATGAAATATCAGTCATGAGTTTTTCAGAATGGGCTAATCCACCTGTGAGAATAAGTCCGTTTATGTTCCCTTCTAAAACAGCAAACATAGCACCAATCTCTTTTATGATTTGGTGAATCATGGCTGAATAAATTGTTTGAATATTTGGATTGTCTAATTGTGATTCAATCTGTTTGAAATCAGAGGTTCCAACATAGCCAGCCAAACCGCTTTTTTTAGACAAAAGATATTCCAATTCTTTTTGTGTTATATTTTTATCAAATACCAAGTCTAACAATCCAGCAATAGGAAGAGCTCCCGCACGTTCGATGGAAAAAGGACCCATGCCAAGTAATGCATCATTCACATCAATGATTTTAAAATGTCTAACAGCTGCAATGGAAAACCCAGACCCTAAATGAGCCACAATAAACCGAGATGTATGAAGTGGAATATTGAGTGATTTTACTGTTTTATGTACACAATATTTGATGTTTAATGCATGACTTCTACTTTTTCTTACAATTCCGGGGACACCGGAAATACGTGCTTCCGGTATAAATTCATCTGTGGTTACAGGGTCTACGATAAAAGCTGGCGCTCCTGTTAAATCTGACAATTCATGAGCCATTAATGCGCCTAGATTAGATGCATGGCTAGAAAAAGTTTCATTGCGGTAATCATTTAGCATAAAATCGTTAATAGAATACGTTCCACCCATAAGTGGTTTTAATGGACCGCCACGTGCGGCTATTGCATCAATGCACACATCAGAATCTATCTTTTGTATAATAAGGGATAGGCGTGCCTTGAGTTGTTTGGATAAGGGCTTCGAAGTTAAGTCAACTGAATGTTGAATATATTCAACCCAAACAGGCGATTGATATTCAAACAGCCCAACTTCAGTAGATGTGGCACCCGGATTTATGGCTAGAATAAAGATAACGAACTCCTACACAGCGTCTAAAGGTGCTTCTTCTTCATGGAAGGATGACAAAATTCCATCTGTGCAAAAGTGGTTTGCTTTACATTCTTCAAGTTTATTCTTTAAAACGGTGTAATGATGCTCTTCCATTTCAGCCAATCCAATTAAAAATCGTTTTAATTCAGGATTATCTGTTTTTTTAGATGCTTCTAAATAAAAAGAAGTGGCATCCTTTTCTTCATTCAAAGCGTATTCTAGAATGTCTTCTATTGATTTAAATGTGGGTAATAAATGTATGTCCATGTGTTATCCTTTTATGCAATCTCCAATCCAGTTATTAAATTTTTTCCATGATGTAATGCTTTTTCGTTAATGGGGAGTAAATGATGATGTCTTTCTGGGAGTACTTTTTTTAAGGCTGTCATGATGGATGTATCATGTAAGATGGGATTGAGTTGTGTGAAGGCGCCTAAAATAATCATATTCATGATTCGTTTATTGTTTAAGGATTGGGCTGCGGCATTTGCAGGCAATTTATATTGGCGAATTTCGTTACGAGTGGGGGGAGAAAGAATGGTAGATGCTTCAAAAAGTATTTCACCATTTGGTTTTACCATTGATTCAAATTTTTCCATGGATGGCTGATTTAATATGATAGCAGTATCAAATTCATTTATAATAGGAGAACTAATTTTTTGGTCAGATAAAATAACGACGCAATTGGCAGTACCGCCACGCATTTCAGGTCCATAACTTGGCATCCAAGCTACTTCTAAATTTTCAACCATTCCTGCATAGGCAAAGGTCATTCCCATGCTTAAAACGCCTTGCCCGCCAAACCCCGCTATGACTATTTCTTTATTCATGGGTTCATTCCTTCGGAGGAAGTTTGATGTCACCTAACGCATAAAAATCAAATATTTCATCATCTAAATATTGGTTGGATTCCACAGGCGTCATTTTCCATCCAGATGGACAATTGGATACAATCTCAACGAAACTGGTTCCCCCTTTTCCATCAATCTGATGTTGGAATGCTTTTAAGATGGCTTTTTTTGCTTTTCGAACAGATTTGGCAGAATGAACTGCTTGTCGTGTTACATAATAAGCACCTGGAAGTACAGATATCATTTCAGCTAATTTTAATGGATAGCCCATCGTATTTGTATCCCTGCCATTGGGGGATGTAGAAGTCACAAATCCAGGTAAAGTTGTAGGCGCCATTTGTCCGCCGGTCATGCCGTAAATACCATTATTCACAAAAATAATAACAATATTTTCACCACGATTGATCGTATGAATTGTTTCAGCAGTTCCGATAGCAGCCAAATCACCATCTCCTTGATAGGTAAAAACAATTCGATCGGGCAGAACACGTTTAATTCCGGTGGCGACAGCAGTAGCGCGACCATGAGCCGCTTCCTGCATATCAATATCCATGTAATGATAGGCAAATACAGAACAGCCAACAGGAGCAACACCAATTGTTGTTTCTTGAATATTTAATTCAGCAATCGTTTCCATAATGAGGCGATGGGCGACTGAATGACCACACCCGGGGCAATAATGAAGCTTTCGATCAATGAGTGTTTCAGGACGGGTCCATACTTGATCCATTTGGTCTAAATTTTCGCACTGAATATGTTTTGGTTCTGTGAGGGTATCAGTCATATTATTTGGAATGAGTATTGGATGAATCCATTTGAATTAATTTATCCACAATTTCGGATGGTTGGGGAATAACACCGCCCATTCGTCCATAAAAGTCTACAGGAATTTTGCCATTTACAGCTAATTGTACATCTTCCACCATTTGTCCTGCATTCATTTCAACAACAAGGAATTGGTCCACCTTTTCGGACATGGATGATAATATATCAGACGGGAAAGGGAAGAGTGTAATGGGTCGTACCATACCTACTTTTAATCCTTTTTTATTGGCATTCTCCATGGCTTTATGGGCTATGCGTGCAACTAGCCCAAAAGCGACAATAATAATATCCGCATCTTCTGTGTTAATGGCTTCGTACCGTACTTCATTTTCTTGAATTGTTTTATATTTTTTTTGAAGATGTATATTGATATCTTCCATTTTATCTGCTTCTATATGAAGTGATGTAATCACATTTTGGGAACGAGATGTAGGTTTTCCTGTGGTTGCCCAGCTAGAATGATCAACTTTATTTTTTTCAACATCATAATCAGGAAATGTGACAGGTTCCATCATTTGCCCCAAAGCACCATCTGTTAAAATGAGTACTGGCATGAGATATTTATCAGCAAGATCGAAGCCTAAATAAACAAAGTCAGCCATTTCTTGAACACTGTCCGGGGCAAGCACAATCAATTTATAATCGCCATGGCCTCCGCCTTTAACAGCTTGGAAATAATCTCCTTGGGAAGGTTGAATGGTTCCTAATCCTGGGCCACCACGAACAACATTTACTAATAAACACGGTATTTCTGCGCAGGCTATATAGGAAACACCTTCTTGCATTAAACTGTAACCGGGACTGCTGGTACTTGTCATCGTTCGTACACCAGCTCCAGCTGCACCATAAACCATATTAATAGCAGCTAATTCACTTTCAGCTTGTAGAAAGGTACCTCCGCGATTATTTAAATGATGGGACAAATATTCTAATAATTCTGATTGAGGTGTAATGGGATAACCAAAGTAGCCTTTTAATCCAGCTCGAATCGCCGCTTCTGCTAATGCTTCATTTCCCTTCATTAAGAGTTTTTCGCTCATGAAGTAATATCCACAGTTATATTTTCAGTTACATTGGTTAATACTGCGATTGGTTTTTTCTTTCCTTCTCGAAAAACAGTTATCACAGCTTCTGGACAAACGAGAGCGCAATTGGTACATCCGGTACACGTATCATTGACAAGGACCGCATATGGATATCCGGACGTGTTGAGAGCGGTTGATAATTGCAGAGAACCTTGAGGGCATTCATGGACACATAAATCGCACCCCTTACAGTTCTCAGTTTTTATAGTTACGTGACCCTTAATTTTTGCCATAACAAGAAAATAATGGATAAGGTTATCTTATAATCTGAAATTACACAATAAAGGGGTAACTATTCAACGTATATTCTCAAAATGAATATGTACCCCGGACAGGACTCGAACCTGTGACCCTCTGCTTAGAAGGCAGATGCTCTATCCAGCTGAGCTACCGGGGCATATATTAATATTTTCGAAAGAAATGAAAAAAATTGACTGGTATCAGCTAAATAAATTTACCGAAAATCGGATGTTTGAACAGGTAAAAAAAAGGGAAAAATCTCTCGTCGGAGTCTCGACGAGAAAAAACTTGACTCTATCAGACAGAATATCGTACACTTCTCGTCGAGAGGTTAAGAATTTTCTCTCTATTAACCACAAACCAATAAAAAAATGGAGGTCTTAAATGGCTGAAACTGTAAAAGCTACAGGTGTATCTAAAGAAAGTGGATACTTATATTATCTCGGAAAAGACGGCAATGTTTGGCGTTCTCAAATGGCTCGCGCTGGTAAAGGCGGAGGCAATGCAGAAAAAGTTGCAGATGCTGGTGTAACACGTGAAGGCGGTTACCTTTATTTTATTGATAAAAATGGCGATGTTGCACGATCCCCTATGGCTCGTGGACGTAAAAAATAAATCCAATTACCGGAAAAAAGGCTCTCTCCGGAGAGCCTTTTTTTTTGTTTAATATTTGTTTTATATATTTAAATTCACGCTTGTATATTTCATGAATCAACCGAGGTAGGAATTTTCATGACAAAGAAAATTGTATCCACATTAATAATGACATGCTTGTTTGCTCCTAATCTAAGAGGAGCTGACTTAGGTGAGTTTGAAGCTCAGTGGCTTAAAAAGAAAGATGAAGTGACTGAATCAAGCGCACCCGAAAAAAGTGTTCCCAAAGAAGAATCTGTAGTAACACGGAAATCAACACAGGTAATCCCTGTAAAGGCGCTTCCTGGCGGCTGGGTTTTCCGTGATGAATTACTCGCTAATTGGGGAACAAATCTTCCTGCTGTCATTTCAATTATCCCAGACTCATCGATAGAAGTTGTTTATCAAGATGAGAAGAAAACCACTAAAGATGGAATCATGCTCCCCATTAAGCGTGCATCAGTCACATTTAACTATACTGCTCGTTTAACACATGAGCAAATTACGCTTTCTTTTGTAAATGTAGATTTTATCTATAGCACAACCAACAGTAGTGATTCTCACTTTATTTTGGAGAAAATTACCAAAAAAATCAAATTGAAAGAGGGCGGATTCCCAAAATTAACTTCTGATGATGTCATAAAGTTCAAAGTGTTGATGGAGTATGGAACACCTAGAGAATTTGATGGTGTTTGGCATATTTATAACAATTCGAATTCTGGGTTTAGAGTAAGAAAATTAGATGATAAAAACCTTAAGGTAGAAATGTCTGGACTTAAGATAAGAGCTCAATTAGAAGAAGCCATAGAAGAAGTTTACAGTAAACAAGGTATTGAACATAAGAAACGTTTAATGATGGAAGGTATAGACCTTTAAGGGTTTGTATATGACATCTATTAGTATTAAAAAAAGGCCATATGGCCTTTTTTTATTTAGTCTATTCATTACATTTTTATCGGCTCAATCTGTTTCTGAAATTCAATTTATAGGCTTAAAAAAAACAAAGGAATATGTTGTAAAGAGAGAAGTACACCATTCTATACATCAATCTCTCGATAGTACTCTAGCAACTCAGGATCGAGATCGAATTGACAATTTAGGTATTTTTAGTGACGTTCAATGGAGATCCATTCCATTAGAAAATGGATCCATTATATTACAATTTAGTGTAACTGAATCCTGGAATAATATGAAAGGAGCCATGCCAATGTACTCTGAAGAGTATGGTTGGTCCGTTACAGGTGGCTATGTAATAAAAAACCTTGGTGGTCGTAACCAAATGTTGGAAATAGGCGGAAGTATTGGTGGACAAAATAATTATGGTTTTCGATTCTATGACCCATGGGTATTTGGAGACCATGTTTCTGCTGAAATCGGATTAGGGAAAAGTACCAATGATCATTTATTTCTTAATGTTGTAAAAAAAGTATCATCTCTCAGCTTTGGAATGGGACGGTATTTTAATAAGTATTATAGAACAAACTTTGAAGTTGAGTTAGAGAAAAAAATATTTACAAATGATGATGCTGTTAACAATGATGTATTTAAATATATCAGTTTATTTGGGTCTCTGGGATATGATTCTAGAGATGTGTATTCTAATCCAAGTAAAGGTATAAAAATTAAAAATTCTCTTTATGGGCAAATTGACCATGAATCTATTGAGAAAAATCGTCTTGTTTGGAATCATTCGTCAAGTATTTTTCACACAATCATTCCTGGTGAAAAAAAATTGATATTAGGTATTAATCTTTCGAACCAATTGAGCTGGGGTAACCAAAATGCGGTGTGGCTAGATTATATTGGGGGTGGATATTCGGTTAGAGGTTGGAAAATGCCTGATCAAGAATTGTATGAAACTAAAGAACAAAAATTTAGGTTTGGGCATCATTGGATACAAAGTTCAGTAGAATTAAGAAAAGTAGTCATACCAAAACATGCCACGCAGTATGGAAATGAAATTGGTCTAGACATAGGACTCTTCTTTGATGTTGGGATAAACTCAATAAAATTGAATGGACTTCTGGATCAAATACCCTTATTTGGGACAGGATTCGGTATGCGTATACCTATGCCAATGATGGGTACCTTAAGGTTAGATTATGGCTGGGCAATTTATGAAGGAAAATATATAGAATCTTCCTTTCATTTAGCCATGGGTCACCGTTTTTAATCTTTTTTCTTTTTAAAGATCATTACTTTTCCAAACCGTGATTCTGTGCCTTCTTTCAATCTTGAAATATTTTTACGGTGAGTATAAATCACAAACCAGGGTATTAACAAGCTAAATACAAGTAATGATAGTGGTGGCTGGAATGAAGGAAAAAAGGGCAGTATTCCCAACAAAATGATAGGTATTGACAAGGCTGCCAGTATTGAGCTTAATGAAACATAGCCAGTCATTATTAATGTAATTATAAAAACACTTAAAGCCATAGGAAATGCGACAGGAAATAATCCAATTAAGACACCGGCTAATGTTCCAATTCCTTTTCCGCCACGGAATTGGGCAAAAATTGAATATGTATGGCCTAGAACAGATGCAATTCCGCATAAAATTTGCAACGCACCTAAGTCAGGAATATTTTGATATTCGAATCCAAATTCAGCAAAAATTATAACTGATATCCAGCCTTTTAATCCGTCAATGAATAAAACAAAAAGTGCAGGTTTCCACCCAAGGATGCGATAGGCATTTGTTGCTCCGGCATTCCCACTTCCATGCTGCCGTATATCAATATTTTTTAAATATTTTCCTGTAAGTATACTCGTTGGGAATGATCCTGCAATGTAACTTGCAATCAGTAATAAAATTAAAAATGTCATGATGTATGAATTCTATTCAGTGTCAGGAAGTGGATTTTTATCTGGAGCTAACATTCCGCCAGATATAATGGTTTTTAATCCTTCTTCTACTGTCATACCTGTTGGAATGGTATCTTTGGCTGGAATCATAAGGAAAAAACCAGATGTAGGATTCGGGGTTGTTGGTACAAATAAATGGTAATGTAATTGTCCATTTTCTGTTTCTGATTCTCCGCTAATAAAAGCCATGGTCCATAACCCTACTCTGGGATATTGAATATAGACAGCGCCTTGAAAAGCGTCCGCTGTTTTTCCTGTGAATGTTTCAGTGATTTGTTTTAAAGTACTATAAATCGTATTAACAATTGGAACACGTTTTAGGATTCTTTCTCCTAAACCAAAAAGTTTTCTACCTAAAAAATTAGAAACGGTAACGCCTAATAAATATATGAGAGCAAGTGTGAGTAGAATACCTAAACCAGGTATTTCATCTAAACCAATTTTTCTCAGCATAGGTAGGGACATTTGGCTTAAAATATCTAATAAGAATTTTAAAACAAAATAAGTGAGGTAAATGGGGAAAAGGGCTGCAATTCCTGCAAATATTTTAGATTTGAAATTTTGTAATAGTGGATTTGGCATAGTCTAAAGTTATTGCGATTCTAGGTCTAATAAAAATTGCTTTATCTTTAATCCTCCACCGAATCCACCTAATGTTCCTTGATGAGTTAAAACTCGGTGACATGGAATAATGAGCGGAATGGGATTATTCGCATTCGCACTCCCTACTGCACGAACCGCATTTGGGTTATTACATTTTTGGGCGATTTCCTTATAGGATGATGTTTTACCATATGGAATTTTTGCCACTTCTTTTAATGCTTTGGTGTAAAAGGGCGGTGCTTGGAAATCTAATGGTAAATCAAATATTTTTCTATGCCCATTCAAATAGTCTAAAATCTGTTCTTGGTATGGGTGGCTTTTTTCTTTACTCAATTCAATGGATTCATTTGGATAAATTGATTTTAGCTTTGATTGGAAAGGCAATTCATTTTCAAACAGAATTCTACGAATTCCTTTTTGTGAATACAGTAGACCGATAATTCCAATTGGAGACTTATATTGAATAAGAGTAAGCATCATCGAAACTTAAGAAAATAATCAAGATTTTGACGGATTAATCCAATGAATAATAACAGCACCGGAAACAATCATAGTTGCTCCAATTATGGCTGATAGTGTTAATACTTCATTTAAAAATATCCACCCCAATGTTGTAGCAATTACAGGAGGGAAAAAAGCAACATAAGAAATTTGTGGCATAGTTAAATGAGAAAATAGCCAAACATAAATAAGCCAAGTAATGACTGTTCCAAATAAGGTTAAATACCCAATCGCAAAAATATTATAAGGACTCCAATTCATAGTCATGTCTGCTTCAAAAATAAATGATATTATCATTAATAAAATTCCAGCAATTGATTGGCTTACTACATTTAATTGAACGGTTGATAATATTTTATGATGTTTTTTTAAATACACATTTGGCCAAGCCGCAATCAGGACTGCTAACGCAAGACCGGCAATACCTAATGGTACATTATTGCCACCTAGTCCAGAACTTTCACTCAATAATATAAGGGCACCTGTAGTGCCAATTAAAATAGTCCCCATTTTTTGAAAGGATAATTTTTCATCAGCTAACACGAAATGAGATATAAATGCTACAACAAGGGGAAATCCAGCCCACATCACAGATGAAACACTTGAAAAAACAAATTGAGTTGATATGTATGTTAAACTATAAGATATAACAAAATTGAAAATGGCAAATTGAAGGTATAAAGACCATGCTATTTTTGACATGGGTAATTTTTCTTTTCGATAAAATAGAATCAGCCATAGAATGAGTGCAGCAATCATAAATCGAACTGCCACACCAAATATGGGCGGTGTTCCTTCATTTAGGCTAATTTTTAATACAATCCATGTTGTGCCCCAAATGACACAAAGAAATGTATATAATGATATTATCTTAAGTTTCATACGTTTAGAAGGCGGTAAATTTAGTTTCACTTTATAGACGAGAAGGAGTTTATTCTTTGATTGAAATAAAATCTTTATCTAAAGAATTTAAATTAACAAAACAACACCGAAGAGAATTGGGTGAATCGTTTGCGGATAAAAAAACAATTCAAGCTGTAAACGATATTTCAATTAGTTGTAAACCTGGGAAAATATTTGGGCTCATAGGTCCAAATGGAGCGGGTAAAACGACGACACTTAGAATGGTTGCTACTATGTTAAAACCTACAAAAGGTTCAATTAGCGTATGTGGATATGATACGGTCAATCATAATCAACACGTGCGAAATAAGATTGGATTCATGACGGGTCAAACTGCTTTATATGATCGATTAACACCCAATGAAATGGTACAATACATGGCAGAATTGCATGGAATGAAAAAGAAAAAATTTCTGGAGAGAAAGGAAAACCTTTTCACTATTTTAGATATGCACGATTTTGCGAATAGACGCATTGCTCGATTAAGCACAGGCATGAAACAGAAAACGTCCATTGCCAGAACCATAATTCATGATCCAGAAGTGATGGTGTTTGATGAACCAACATCTGGGCTTGATGTTATGACTTCACGAGCTATTATGAAATTAATTAGGTCGTGTAAAGATGATGGGAAAACAGTTTTATTTTCTACGCACCGTATGGGAGAATTAAATCAAGTTTGTGATGATTTAGCTATCATATATAAAGGTAAATTATTTTTTAATGGTAGTTTAGAGCAGTTTAAGTCAGAAATGACTCAACCAACATTTGAAGATGAATTTGTATTTCGAGTCGAGGGCAACTAAAATGAAAATTTGGATCATTTTTAAAAAAGAATTAAAAGATATTCTACGCGATAGACGAACCATCATGATGATGATTGTATTTCCGCTTCTATTAACACCCGCACTTATAACAGTTGTTTCAAAAGTTCAGATGATGCAAATGAAAAAAGCACAAGAAAAACAATTGAAATTGCATTTTATGGGAAAAGAGTATGCCCCGAATCTTTATCAGGAATTTGTGTCTTCGGAACAAATAGTTATGATACCTTCGCTTCAAAAAGATAGTATTCAACACTATATCCAAGAAGAATTCATTGATGCGGTTATTGAAGTGCCATCGAATTATAATCTAGCGTTAGGGCAAAACAAGAAAGCGAATATAAAAATATATTTTAAAGGATCAGATTCCATGGGTATGACAAAGAAACGCGTGGAACACATTATTGAACGACGAGAGCGAATTATCATTTCTGACCGAATGGAAAAATTGAATTTAGATTTAGATATTGTAGATGCTTTTGAAGTGGACAGAATTGATGTATCATCTTCCCAGGAAAAAATTGGAAAAGCAGCTGGTGGATTCTTACCATATATATTCATTATTTTTGGGTTTATGGGTGCCATGTATCCTGGATTAGATTTAGGTGCAGGAGAAAAGGAGAGAGGTACACTTGAAACAATTTTATCTTCTCCCGCATCCCGATTCGATATTGTAATGGGGAAATTTCTCGTAGTATTAACTGCAGCCATTGCAACATCATTTATTGCTATTGGTGGATTATATTTAGCTGTACAGCAATTTCCGGATATTCCCGTAGAAATACTTCAAGTCATTCAAGATGTTTTAAGCTTAAAAGTATTTCTAATGATTATGGGATTGGTTGTACCCGTATCTGCATTTTTTAGCGCAATTATATTAAGCTTATCCATTTATGCTAAATCATTTAAAGAAGCACAAAGTATCGTTGCTCCCTTGAATATAATTATCATTTTTCCTGCAATTATTGGTACACTTCCGGGCATTGAATTAAATCATACAACTGCATTAATCCCTGTTTTAAATGTGTCACTTGCAGCTAAGGATCTTGTAGCAGGAATTATTGATCCCATATTAATGGCTGAAGTATATGGGTCTCTTTTCTTATTAGCCGGTTTATCCATTTGGTTTTGTGTTAAATGGTTTAGTAGAGAAGAAACGATTTTTCGGAATTAATTAGAAATATGAATGAAATAAAAAACCCGCACTGCTGCGGGTTTTTTTATTAAAACTTTAATTAAACGTATTAATCTTGTTTATTGTCATGCATCCGAATAACAATAGGACTTGCAACAAAAATACTGGAGTATGTACCTACAATGACACCAATAATTAGAGCAAATGCTAAATTGTGAATAACTTCTCCACCGAATAGGAAAAGGATAACGACAACAAAAAATGTTGTTAATGATGTTACAATGGTACGACTCAATGATTCATTGATACTTTGGTTAATAACATCTGTATAATTTGCCCGTTTATTCAGTTTTAGGTTTTCGCGTATACGATCAAAAATAACGATTGTATCATTCAATGAATAACCAACAATTGTTAAGAATGCAGCAATTACTGCTAAGGTTACTTCATACCCTAAAATGGAGAAAAAGCCTAATGTAATCATAATATCATGGGCTAGGGCTGCAATAGCGCCAACTGCGAATGTAAACTCAAACCGAATTGAAATGTAGATTAAAATGAGTACAAGAGCCGAAAAAACAGCCATCATAGCATCTCCACTTAATTCTGCACCGACTTTTGGACCTACCTTTTCGATGGATAGAATAAAATCTGTCTCATTTTCTGGCACTTTATCAGGGAAAATGCTTCTCATAAATCCAACAACTTTTTGAGAAAAGTTTTCTGGCTCATTATCTAATGTTGCGATACGAACAGCAACATTGGAATCATCTCCAAAGTGTTTTATTTCTGCTTTACTAAAGTCGAAAAGTTGTCCATCAAGAGAAACATTTGCTAGTGCAGAACGCACTTCTTCAATATTAACCGTTTCAGTATAGTTCACCGCAATCATGGTACCGCCATTAAAGTCAATTCCAAGTTTTGGACCTCCATTAAGGCCGAGAGAAATGATTCCGGCTGCGATTAGAAAGAGTGAAATAAACCCGGATAACCGAGCTTGGCTCATAAAATCAATATGTGTGTCTTTGATAAATCTCATAATTAAATACTCAAGCTATTCATCCGCCCGCGAGCAGATAGTGAATTAAAAATGGTTCGGGTAACAAAAACAGCTGTAAACATACTGATTAAGATTCCCCAAAACAATACTGTGGCAAATCCTTTAATGGGTCCAGTACCAAATTGATATAAGACTAAAGCAGCTATAACAGTTGTTACATTCGCATCAACAATTGTCGTTAATGCACGATCATAGCCAGCATCAATGGCTGTCTTTGGCGTTTTACCTTTTCTAAGTTCCTCCCGAATCCGTTCAAAAATAATGACATTTGCATCAATAGACATACCGACTGTTAAAATTAAGCCTGCAATTCCTGGTAATGTTAATGTCGCTTTAAGAGAAGCAAGCACAGCAAGGACCAATAAAATATTCCATATTAAAGCAAAGTCTGCAATTCCTCCAGAACCCTTATAATAGAAAACCATAAAGATAAGAACTAAAGCAAGTCCAATTATTACAGATCTTGTCCCCTGTGAAATTGAATCAGCACCAAGAGATGGGCCAACAATACGCTCTTCAATAATGTTAACAGGAGCAGGTAATGCACCTGCTCTTAGAATAATGCCAATATCTTTCGCTTCATTGATATTTGCAAATCCTTCAATTTGAGTACGACCACTGGGAATTTTCTCTCGAATGTTAGGTGCCATGTGAACTTTTTTATCCAATACAATGGCAATTCTTTGTCCAACATTGGCTCCTGTAACTCTAGCCCATGTTCTTGCCCCTTCGGAATTCATCGTTAATGAAACAACAGGCTGCCCAGCTGATCCACCGCCTAGAGACCCTAAGTTAGCTTTAGCTTCTTCTACCACGCCACCCGTGAGTTCAGATGTATTTTTTAAATAATACAGGCGGTAAAACCCAGACTGACCTTCAGCTCCTGCAGGTTTTTCAATATCATTTCCAAACATGAATTGCCCACCAGCTGTTTTGATAATGGATTCAACTTCTGGTTTTTGAAGCATTTTTTTAACAGCATAAACATTTTTTTCATTTACGCCATAATCTGTTCCCATTGGAACTAATAAGGATAATAAAGGACGTTCTGCAAATAGAGCATCATCTACTAAAAGGCTATCTTCAGATTCTTCAGGATTAACATCTTCTTCACCAAATAATTCACTGACAGTTTTCGTATCATCTGATTTTTCAGTTATACTTTCTGATGCAGAATCATTTGATGTAACTAATTCATCTAATTCGGTTGTCCCTTTAAGTTTATCATCAATTCGTTGAATAATATCATTTGAAATTTCAGGACCTTTTACAAGATAGAATTCTAATAAGGCTGTACTTTGTAATAGAGCTCTGGCTCTTTCAGGATCTTGGATTCCAGCTAATTCAACTACAATGCGATGTTTACCTTGCTTTTGAATGGTAGGTTCAGAGACACCAAATTGATCAACACGGTTTTGAAGAATTTCTAAAACACGATTAATTGCATCGTCAGCTTCTTGCTCCAATTGAACGAAAATATCGTCAATGGTTCCACCAAATTCATGATAGTAACGTGGAAGTTTTAAACCTGTTGAAGCAATTTCCTGTTTAAATAATGGAAAGAATTCCGCATCGGGAGCTTTTAGTTTTTCCTGAACATTTTTAACGACTTTTTCAAATCGTTCATCTTTATTTTTTGCCAAGTTTGACATAAGAAGGGGAATATCTGCCTCTAAGACAATATACATTCCACCTTTTAAATCTAATCCTTGGCGGATAATTTTGGATTCTAATTGTGCCAATTGGCCAGATTCTCTAAGAGATTCTTTTTCATTCTCGTTGAGATTTTGGTATTTCCACGAAGGGATAAGAGCATATAATGCCCAAGCCAAAATAACGCCAATGACTATATATCTGGGTGTAAGTTCTTTATTCATGTGCCTTTTTAACTGTAAATATTTATGATTTGACTATTAAAGCCCGGGAATTTACTTGCCGGCATTTCCACAGGCAATTTCTATTTATTTTAACGAAATGATCTTTTGTGTATTATAATAGGCGCCAGAACACACTTGAATGATATAAATACCGCTGGAATAATTGGATGCATTCCATTGAATTTCATGATTCCCAGGATTAATGATTCCATCCACCAATGTTTCTATCAATCGACCGTTAATATCATAGATTTGTAGAGACATAGCGTGCTGCGTCTCTACGGTAAAACGAATGGTGGTT
>CAZGFQ010000033.1:17129-21433 GCA_964525185.1 uncultured bacterium | reverse complement strand
ATTGACATAAATTATTAATTAAAGCTACATTGTTTGTTCAAGGAGCGTAGAAAATCTAGTGAAAAACAAATTAAGGTCAATTTACCTTGTATTTATTTTTTTGAGTACAGTTGTAAGTAACCTATTAATAGCAAAAGGGGGATTTTCTGGAGGGTTAGGTATAGGTATGCCAGTAGGCGGTTTAAGCAACTGGTACTCTATAACCCCTAAGTTAACCCTCACTTATTATAATAATCCAAATCCCGATACTCGCGTTTTAGTCGAGACACATTTCCAAAAGTTTACACATGGTTCTATAGAGGATCGAGAATTTCAATGGCTCATTGATTATGAATTTTATTCTAGCCCTGAAGCGGAAGCAAATATGAGCTGGAACGATTTTATTTTAAAGATTCAACAAAAATGGCATCGTTTCGATGGATTTAGTTCATCTATTTCACCCTTCTTTTCTTATGGGTTTGGATTATATAACTATGCTCAAAAAGTAAGCGGCCTTGTTTACCCTGGGCAGTCAACCACACCATTGGATCAAACTTTTTTACTCGACACCATCACAGATAGACGTGTTGCTTGGGGCGCATTAGCTGGTGTGGGTGGTGATATCGATCTCGGGGACAAAATAACTTTAATTATAAACCTAGAATATCATGCCACGATTGGTTATTTACGTGCATTTGAAGACTGGGGCTTATATGAAGTATTTCCAATTCAATTTTTATCCTTTGATATTGGGGTCGGTTACGATTTATAAATTTCTAAAACAAAAAAGAAAAAAAGGAGTACAAATGAAAAAAGTGATAACTGCTTTACTCTTTGTGTCTATGACAATGGCGCAAGGATGGCATGAATCTTTCGACACGGATGCAACACCTAGTGGCGAAGGTATCTTCACATGTGATTACACCTGGGCTTGGTGGGCCGGTTGGGGAAATGCTGAAATATCAGATGGTTCCTTAACATTGTGGGCGACAGATGATCCATTTGGTGAAGTAACTTGCTGGATTCAAATTGATGAATCATTGAATACAGAAACGGTCATTACGCCTGAGGATTTCACCATGTATGTTAAAATGAAATTCGAATCACCTGAACCAGATTTAGAAGGTGGAGGCGATGGTTTACACGTTGTTGTAGCGGCAAGTGAAACATTCTTAAGCGACATAAATCTATATACCGCTGTTACAAGCCCAACAGGAATTGCTGGATCATTCCACTTTGCAACGGGTGCATATGGCGGCCCTGTTGAAGGACCCGGTGCCGAATATGACACATGGTTTTGGATGAAAGTCCAAGCTATTGGAAATGATGTATCTATTTGGACATTCGCTGACGGTTCAAGCCCAAGTGAAGATGCCCAATGGACCTTTGGGACAGATGAAGTTGATGCACCTTTAGCCTCTCTAATAATGGCTTTTACGGGTGATCATGCTGATGCAACCGTGAGTCTTGATGATGTTTATTACAACATGGAACCAGAATTAGGCGTTGATGATTATGTTGCTACTCCAGGACAATATCATCTTGCTCAAAACTATCCAAACCCATTCAACCCTGAAACAAATATTCAATTTACAGTACCAAATAACGACCAAGTTCGTTTAACTGTATTGGATATTTTAGGCAATGAAGTGGCTACACTTGTTGATGCTAATATTCAATCAGGTACACATACAGTGAGTTGGAATGCATCTCATATGCCTTCCGGTATTTACTTCTATCATATAGAAGCAACTGGTTTTAACCAAACTCGGAAACTCACTCTTATTAAATAATCTTAAAGAGTCCACCGACAAAGTCGGTGGACTCTTTTTGTAAAATCTATTTATTGGATATTCGATGAAACATCTATTCACATTCATACTTTTCTTTTTTGCGCTAAACACTTCATTGTTTGGAGGCGTAACAGGCAAAATACAAGGTAAAATATCAGATGCCGATGGTGAGCCTCTCCCCGGTGCAAACGTGATGTTAGAAGGAACAAATCGTGGTATGTCATCTGATCTTAATGGTGAATATATATTTTTATCCGTTTCCCCCGGAACTTATTCAGTTTCGGTCAATGTAATAGGATTTGAAAAAATAACAAAAACAAATATTAAAGTAAGTCCAGATAGAACGACTCAAATAGATTTTGAACTTAGCCAAGAAGTTATTGGTATGAATGAAGTACAAGTTGTTGCCGATAAACCCATCGTTGAACTGGATCGGACATCTAGCGAATATATCATTACCTCAGAAGAAATATCCCGTTCTGTCATGGTAAAAAGTGTTTCGGACTTGATTTCTCTTGAACCAGGTATGGATATTCATGGTAGTGGTCGTATTCGTGGTGGCGATATGAATAGTATTTCTGCCGATGTTGTCTATTATGTTGATGGTGTTAAAATGATTTCCAATGATGGATTGAGCCTAAACAATTATACGGGTGTTGGGAAATATGATATTGAATCTATTTCAATCATTACAGGTGGTTTAAGTGCAGAATATGGAAACGCTCAAGCTGGAGTTGTAAATATTATTACTCGCGAAGGTGAAGATACTTTTCATGGTAATTTTGAAATGACAAACCAATTCCCTGGCAATCATCACTGGGGGCCAAACTATTATAAGTCCCCTACTCACAGAGATCATATGGAGTGGGATAATCCAACATGGGTTAACGAAATAGATAGTTTAACAGGAGAACAAATTCATGTCATTGTTCCTTATTGGGAGAATAGCGGACAAACATATCAATGGAATTTTTCTGGACCTATCATTAAAAAAAGAGTTTCTTTTTATACGGGCGGTAGAACAAGTAAATCAGCCGTGTACGGAATAAGCCCGCTTACCCATTCATCAGATAATTTTGAGGGAACATGGAAACTCGCTTTTAATCTTCATCCAAAAATTAGTTTCAAACTAGGTGGTGTTTATTCTAATGGGTGGAGCTTTAACTCTGGTGCAAGTGTTGGTGGTATCCGTGGCATGGGAGATTCTGGAAAAAATGTTTTCCTCCCTATGAATGAATCTTCTGCTGGAAAAACAGTTACTACCAATAGAATGGAATATTTATCCTTGAACCACTTAATTACTCCTACTACCTTTTATGAGTTAAGAATATCTAAATCTTTAACATCAGAATCACCTTATGATATCCCGGATTCAACAACAGATATTAGAAAAGATGCAGATGGATGGTTTAATTTACCTAGAGATGTTATATCATATAGAGAAGGTCAGCGTGAACGTTTAGGCGTAAAATTTGATTTTTCGTCACAATTAACCAGCCATAATTTGATTAAAACTGGTTTTGACTATACGGATTATAATGTGTGGTCATTTGTGTATAGCGATTACCAAAATAATCGTCGATTAGAATATATTGGTAAAGACCATACGGTTAAATCAGCCATTCAACCAAAAAGTTTAGCTTGGTATATCCAAGACAAAATGGAGTATAAAGGACTCGTATTAAACGCTGGGGTACGAATGGATAAATTCGACCCGAATACTGATTGGCCCATTACAAATGCATTTACAGCCTCAGATCATTTTCTTAATTCATTTACACGATTTAACCTTGATACTTTAAGATCCTTTGGCTTAATGGAAACGATTGAACCAAAAACAGTTTGGAGTCCTAGAATTGGTGTTGCTCATCCAATTACAGAACGATCCATGATACACTTTTTTTATGGACATATATATCAGCAGCCTAGTTTTTTTACTTTATTCACTGAGGCTTGGGATAATTATGGAAACCCAGATATAGACTTAAATGGCAATGATACCATTGATGCCTCTGAAATTTATAATCAAATGGAAGATAGCTATTTTGGCACACCTTCTCTTGGTTTTGAAAAGACGATTAGTTTTGAGTTAGGGTTTGATTGGAATTTTTATCAAGATTATGTGATATCCCTATCAACCTTTTATAAGAGTTCTAACAATCAAGTGTCGAGTCCTGGAGCTGTTCAATTACAATGGTGGGACCCTGCAAAAAATATGTTTGACTTTCAATTCACTCATCGTGCCGGAAATGGTATCCACGAAGATGTACAGGGATTTGAATTTAGTCTCAAAAAGCAATTTCAAAAATATTTAGGCTTCAATATATCCTATAATCTTCAATGGGCAAAACAAGGAGCTGCTGGAGCGGGTAGCCAATTTTGGGTACCCGATTCTCAATTTGTAATGGATAGTAAATGGTGGATGGATTATAGTGTAAACGACGACGGTACTGAATCTCCTAAATCTATCTTTTCTTTCTTAAGAAAAGGATATGCTGCTAAAGCTAATCAATTTATTGATTCTCTCATTAC
>CAZGFQ010000033.1:0-17029 GCA_964525185.1 uncultured bacterium | reverse complement strand
TCTTAAGAAAAGGATATGCTGCTAAAGCTAATCAATTTATTGATTCTCTCATTACACTCGGTCTTGATATGCAGGAGTATGATACAACAGGATTGTATTATGTTGAATTTTGGGATGGAACTGAGGAAGAACCTAAACCAGATTCGGATATTAGAAGTTATGGTAAAGCGCGCGTATTTGTAGTGTCTCCAAAAAATTTAGGACCCTATAATTTATTTGGTAATATAACTGTGAATTTGATTTATCGGATGTCAACTGGATCTGCATTCGAATATTCACCGATTGGGAAACCATTTGAATGGCGACATAATCCTATGATATCTCGAACGGATTTAAGTATTGAAAAACAAATTTTAAGTAAGGGAAATGCAGCCACTACTCTCTATGCGGAAATAGAAAATGTATTCAATCAAAAAGATATAACAAGCGCTTCAAGTGATTTTTTAAGATGGGGGCTTGAAACGCCGAGGCCAGATAATGAAGAATATTTATTATATGGTGACTCAGGTGTGAATTCCAGATATTATGGCAAACCAAGAGAAATGAGAATTGGGATAAGAGCTTCATTTTAGAAGATTAAATGAAAAATAATAAAAACATACTTTTGTTTCTTGCACTAGCAAGTATCATGGTTGGACAAGATATGGTTTCGAGCTATCAACCTCGGTTCCTAACCCGTGGGAAACTCTGGACAACTTATAGGAGTAATGGACTCATGGGTGGCGGAAATCGCGCTCATTATTCAAATAACGATCAAGTAGGATTAGAATATCCAGGTAATGCTGCCCGAGCCATGAATGATTTCATGGAATATTGGTTAGATGTAGAAGCATATTTAAACGGCGATCCTAATTTAATCGATGTTTCTCGAGTCACAAATTCTCAAAACTCCAAAGGGAGCGGTGTTTGGATATTAACAGTGGCTGATGGCGATACGATGGTTTCGCATAGTGGCCCAAGAGGCGTTACTGATGATATTGACGATGACCGGTATCCTATTACCTCACCAGATGTGCCTGAGCATTTCTTAGGAGACACGACAGGTCCAAATATGCAACAAAGTAATTATTCTTACTACCATACAAATATATCTGGCAGCGAAGCGGTTGAAATACATAATTACCGATACGGTAAATACATCCCCAATGATGAATATCCTGAAGAAATCATTATCAGTCAATGGGAAACGGGTATGGATGTTACAGTAACAAAAAAAGCTTATGCTTGGAGTTACCAAGAGTATGATGATTTTATTATTGAAGAAATTATTTTTGAAAATACAGGAAGCAAAAACCTAGAAGAAACGTATTTTGCCGTCATGAATAGTTTTAGTGTAAGTAGTATGGGCTCCCAATGGGCATCAGGCTACGGTCAAGGTTGGGGTGATTGGAGACATAATGGATTATCGACCCAAGATGACTGGTTTTTATACACAAAAGCACTAAACTATGTTGCAGATAACCCCGAAAGTACAATGGTTTATAAAGGTTTAAATTTAGCATATCAACGAGATGATGATTGGTTAACTACTCCTTGGGATGATACAGGCGCACCATTCAAGGAAGAAAGTGCCCGCATGAATGCGTACAATGAATATCAAGGGCAGCACCAAAACCAATTAATGGCTTTTCCCTATATTGCCTGTGGGCAAATTGATGTTATGCCACCTTTTGTAAATGACCCTGATGAAATATATGTTTCTCCTGAATCTGGTGATGAGCCATACGCATTTCGGTGGTGGTATAATGGTGATTTAGATGATTTTGAGTATGATGAACCTGCTCACGAAAAACATACACCTAAAGAAATGTTTGATATGATGATTCATAGTGATGAAGGGTCCATCAGTGATAATCCTGATTCATCCACACTTGGCTCTCACGCTTTCGTCTATGGTCCTTATTCCCTATCTCCTGGAGAAAAAGCAAAAATAGTTATGGCCTATGTAGGCGGTTCAGGCGCTGATTGGCAAAATGAAGATGAATTCACCTGGTCAACGACTGATGAAGCACGTGATGAGCTTTTTCTTGGAGAACATTCCGTAGTTAGAAACTTCAAAAAGGCGCAACAAGCTTATGATTTAGGGTTCGATTTACCAGATCCTCCACCAGATGTCGATTTTTCGTTTGGTAATAGTTTGCTCGGAGAAATGATTATCAATTGGGATGCGGTTGCAGATACGGCTCGTGATCCGGATTATGAAGGTAATGAAGCTCAAGATGTTGTTGCTTATAGAATATATCGATCTTGGCCACCTTCTTTTGATTGGCATTGGGGGCCTTGGGAATTTCTAGCTGAAATTGCTGTGGGTGATACTCAATACTTTGACGCAAGTACAGGAAAATATTCCTATACAGATGACCAATCTTTCGCTGGGTATAATTATTATTATAGCGTTCGAACTGTGGATTCTGGACATGATGATTGGGTGGACCGATTTGGCGTTTCTCATGGGTCTATTCCTCCCCTCGAAAGCGGAATGGCTTCTCCAGAACAAAAAAATATGATTGCAAAATCACCTTATCAGCCATCCCATTCATATTTTGATGAAATGAGTGAAAAAATTATGGTTGTACCCAATCCTTACAGAATGGATTTTAAAGATCCGTTACATATGTATCCAGACGTAGCTGATCCGTATAAATTAAGATTTATTAATCTTCCTCGTCACTGCATCATTCGAGTGTATAGTGCTTCGGGGGATTTAGTTTTAGAAAAAGTACATGATAAAGATTTTGCTGCAGAAACATCATGGAGACAAGAGACAGTGACTTTCTCTGGGCGAATTGTAAGTGGAATCTATTTTTGGGTTGTTGAATCAATGACTTCTGAAAGTATGGGGCAAATTCAAAAAGGAACTTTAGCTGTTGTAAAGTAAATCACTATGAAAAAAAGACTCTATTTCACAATCATTCTTTTATGTACTTTCACAACTCATAATATTCAAGGGCAGGAAAAAGAATTTAAACGGGTTGGGAAATCTGGGTTTTCATTCTTGAAAATAAGCCCATCCGCAAGAGCGGCTGGAATGGGCGATGCCTTTACAGCTGTTGCAGATGATATAACTGCCATTTTTTATAATCCTGCAGGATTGACACATATTAATCAATTTGATTTTAGCTTTGGTGTTACAAATTGGATTGTCGGTTCAAAGCTTTATTCAGGCGCTATTGCCAAACCATTCGGTAAAAGATCTGTTATTGGCCTAAGTATTGTTCAATTTGCACCAGAAGAATTTGAAGAAACGACTGTATTAGAACCTACGGGTACGGGTAGAATGATTTCTGTTGGCGATGTTTCGATTGGCTTAGCCTATGCCATTAAGTTAACGGATCAATTATCATTCGGTTTTAAAGGACAATGGATCGAAGAATGGATTGATTCAGACAAAGCTCATGGTATCGCTATAGATTTCGCAACATATTACTATTCAGGTTTTAAGGATTTATCCATTGCCATGATTATGAAAAACTTTGGCCCTGAAGCAAAATATTTATCTGACAATTTTAAACTCCCTCTCTATTTTAATGTAAATACAGCGATGAGTATTATTGGAGAACAAGGATCTCCAGTTCGATTAATTGTATCTGCAGAAAGCGCCTTCGCTACCGATTATAGAGACAGGTACCATGTTGGTTCAGAATTGCAATTATTAAATATCCTATCAATTCGCGGTGGATATAAGTTCTATTATGATACAGAGGATTGGACAGCAGGGATTGGTTTAAATGTGAAAACTGGCAGAAAAAAGATTTTTATAGATATGGCCTATTCCAATTTTTCTGAATATTTTGATCCTCCATTCCGGTTATCAATCGGCGGTTCATTTTAACGTATTCCATCAGGCTTGTATATACTATATTAATGGTGCATAACCATATCAAACATTTTAATCACTTAATGAATGATTTAGGAACTTTTTTATGACACTCCATTGGATTGATTTAACCGTCCTAATAGGGTATTTATCCCTCGTAGCCGGAATGGGCTATTATTTTTCAAAGAAAAATATTTCAACAGAAGAATATTTTGTTGGAGGTCGATCGTTTTCCGGGGTTATTGTTGGATTAAGCCTTGTTGGAACATCCATTAGTTCTATTACTTTCCTATCATATCCTGCAGATGCCTATAAAACTACGTGGATTCGATTCATTACTACTTGGTCCATGCCATTGGGTGTACTTATTGCTGCTTATTTCTTTCTTCCTTTCTTTCGACGGGGGAAAATCACTTCTGCATACGAATATTTAGAAGATCGATTTGGTCCGTCCGTAAGAGTATATGGCGGAGTTACATTTATCGTGGCCCAACTTGTTCGAATCAGTTTAATTCTATATCTTGTCTCATTATTGATGCATGAAATAACAGGATTCTCAATTGTTACAAGTATATTAATTAGTGGCATTTTTGTAGCTTTCTATACTGTCATTGGCGGAATTAATGCTGTGATTTGGACGGATGTGATTCAAACAATTGTCTTAGTACTCGGTGGTTTTCTAACGCTTGGCGTTATTGTCAGTCATTTACCCGGAGGGCTAGCCCAAATCTTTTCAGTCGCAATTGCCGATGGCAAATTATCCTTATCTGAAATGACATCATCTGGATTTCGTTCCATTGGATGGGGGTTTTCATTGACAGCTAAAACCGGTACTATGCTCTTTTTAGTAGGTCTTACCAGTTGGCTGACAGAATACAGTGCAAATCAAAATACTGTACAGCGTTACGCTGCCGCTAAAAGCACCTTTGAAGCACGAAAAGCAATGTTTGTTTGTGTCGTATCCAGTTTACCCATTTGGGCCTTCTATATGTTTATTGGCACATCTCTTTACGTTTTCTTCCAAGTATTCCCAACCATTGAAGCCACGGAAATGCTTAATGGCCTTCGTAAAGCTGAGCAAGTTTTCCCATATTTCATACTAAACTTCCTCCCTCCTGGTTTAACTGGCTTAGTGATTGCAGCAGCACTCGCCGCAGCAATGTCATCGTTAGATTCAAGTATTAATGCTATTTCGACAGTGGGCATCGTCGACATCTACCGCCGACATATTAAAAAAGATGAAAATGATAAACATTATTTACAAATGGCGTGGATGATTGCTGGAGGAGCAGCAATCTTTATGATGTGTGGAGCTCTTATTCTAAATGCATCAGATACAAAAACACTTCAAGATACAGCTACGATTTTATCATCCATAACAGGTGGTGGTTTATTGGGGCTTTATTTACTTGGTTTTTTTACAAAAAAAGGAAATGCAAAATCTGTTTGGATTGGACTGATTGTAACAACCTTATTTACTATATGGACAATTCTCGCCAAACGCGGATTGGTACCTAACTGGTTGAATGTACCATTTGATTTATATTACACAGGGCTTATTGGGAATATTATTATGTTTGCCGTCGCATTTATAGCAGCTGTCCTATTAATGGACCAAAAAATGAATTTGAAAAATTTAACTATCTGGAATATGGATTAAACTAAATTAAATGTGGAAAATAATGAAATGGGTTGGTGGAGCTATTGGTTTTATTTTATTGCTATCAGTTCTAATTATTCAGCCCGTAGACAGAACTCATTTCCTAGATTCTGATTATTTTCAAATAGCTGAAAATAGATTAGATAGCCTTCATACATCCCTAAAACCATTATCAAACCAATCTATTGAAATTGGATGGGCAAAAGTAAATATTACGCCTGATCAATTAACCCCTTTATCTGGCTATGGAAGTCGAAAAGGCTCATTAGCTATTGGCACTCATGATTCTTTATGGGTGCGTGGTTTTGTATTTAAAAATGAAACAACAAAAATTGCTTTTATTACTTTGGATGCCCTTATTGTTCCGCCGACTGTTACTCGTCAATTAATGGAACGTTTACCCTCTATTGGGTACAATATAAATAACGTTTATTTAACTGCAACTCATACTCACTCATCTACGGGCGGATGGGGAAATAGTTTTGTCGGTGAATTATTCGCAGGAGATTACGATCAAAATAGTGTAAATCAATTAACCAGTCATATTATAGATGTGATTCAAAAAGCAGAACGAAACACTTCCCCTTCTTCTATTGGATATGCTCAATATGAAGCTTCAGAATTGGTTACAAATCGTCTCGTTGGAGATAAAGGAATTATTGATCCATGGTTTCGTGTCATAAAATTCAAAAAGCAAAACGGAGAATCAGCCCTATTAACCACCTTTTCAGCTCATGCGACATGTTTATCAAGTGATGAATTAAAATATTCAAGAGATTATCCCGGTCAATTAGTGGACTCGCTTGAATCTATATCGGGAATTGATTTTGCAGCTTTTGCAGCTGGTGGTGTTGGGAGTCATCGGCCTGAAAGCGGTGGACATGGGCAGCATAAAAGAACAACTTGGCTAGCTTCCATGTTAAAACAAAAAGTTCAACATAATGCAATTCAACTTTCCCAATCAAACTCAATTGGTATGACTTTAATGAATATACCACTCCGTAATGCTCATTGGAGACTATCAGAAAATTGGCGTTTTAGACCCTGGGTATTTCATTGGCTTACGGAAGAATCTCCACACTTTATTACTGCTTTAAGATTAGGGAATATTGTTTTTTCGGGAACGCCTTGTGACTTTTCAGGTGAATTAATTCCTGAAATAAAAAATGGGATCGATGGGAATATAAACCTATTAGTCACCAGTTTTAATGGGGGCTATATTGGATATATTACCAAAGATTGTTGGTATGACTTAAAGGAATATGAAACTTTCATCATGAATTGGTTTGGACCAAATAATGGCCAATATTTCGTGCAATTAATTCAAGAGCTGGTTAACATTATTGTGCAATGAAGACCCTAATCTTTATTCTATCTATTCATATGACTCTAGTCGCCCAACTGGATATGATGGGGGGATATCGCCCCCGAATAAGTACACGTGGGAAAATGTGGTCGGCATTTAGAAGTAACGGTTTAGAGGGCGGTGGAGATAGGAACAATTCTACAAGCCATAGCCAAGAAAGTCTATCCTATCCTGGGAATATTGCACGATCATTCACTGATTTTGTGGAATATTTTGCAGATGTAGAAGCTTATTTAAATGGAGATCCGCACATTATAGATCCACCACGAGTTACCATTTCTCAAAATTCTAAAGGACAAGGCATTTGGGTCTTAGCTGTAAATCAAGATTCTGATACGCTCGTTTCTTGCTCAGGACCAAGAGGTTTATCTTATGATATTGACTCAGACACATATGATATTGATAATGCATTAGAATCCACGTTAGGTGATTCGTCTTGGCCGAACTCACAGCGAAGCAATTATTCTCCAGACCATCGGCATATCATTGGAAATGAACCAATAGAAATCCATAATTACCGATATCACGATTATATTATAAATGATGAATATCCAGAAGAAATTATTATAAGCCAATGGACGACTAAGTCTGGTATACAAGGCACACGAAAAGCATATGCATGGAGCTATCCCGATTATGATGATTTCATTTTACAAGAAATTATTTTTGAGAATAAAGGAACCGATGTGCTTGATCCTGTTTACTTTGCTTTTAAAACAGGCTTAAATGTGAATTCAGCCGCACATGGATGGGCGGATGGCTACCAAATGGGTTGGAGCGATTGGCGCGTAAACCGGAAGCAAACTCAAGATGATGTTTTCTTTTATACCCAATCAGATACATTTAGTCCTGACCTTCCAGAATATAAATCAGACTATCAAAATCATATTATGGCCTACCAAAGAGACGGCGACTGGCTCGGAACAAATTGGGATGACACAGCGCAACCTTACAAATTAGAAGTGGCAAATGTCCATGAAAATGAATTTCAAGGACAAGTAGAAAATCAACTCCTTGCATATCAATATATTGGGTTAGGCATCATTGATTATCTACCTGAAGGCGATTTTGTTCATCCAGAATCTGCTTTACAACCTAACATAACTAAATGGTGGCAATCGGGAAATATTGATGAATTGGATTATAAGGATCCCAATCCTTTGCAACATAATGATAGAGAAATGTATGAAGCAATGATTGATCCAGATGAGAGTGATATTACCCATACTCCCATTGTAGATGATTTAGGAGAACATGCGTTGGTTTTTGGGCCTTACCATTTAGAGCCAGGGCAAAAGGCAAAAATTGTTATTGCTTTTGTGGGTGGATCTGGCGCTGATTGGCTTAACGAAGATGAAATCACATGGTCGTTAACGCCAGAGGCTATTTCTGAGCATACACTTGGAGAAAGATCCCTATTTAGAAATTTTGAGCGAGCAAAGTTTGCTTACGAAAATTCATTTGATATTCCTGATGCTCCGCCGGATGTAGATATTTGGTTTGGGAATTCGCGACTTGGAGAAGTGGTTGTTAATTGGAAAGATGATGCAGAAGATGCTTTGGATCCCGACTATGAAGGTGATGAAGCTAAAGATGTTCGAGGATATCGTATTTATAAATCTTGGCCTCCATCTCATTTTTGGCATAATGGTCCATGGGAGTTTTTGCTAGATATTCCTGTAGGTGATTCAACTTTTTATGATGCATCAAAAGGAATGTATTCATTTACGGATACAACATCATTTTCAGGGTATAATTATTATTACAGTGTTCATACGTATGATTCTGGACATGATCATTGGTATGACAAAAATGGTAATGATTTAGGACCTATTCCACCTTTGGAAAGTGGTATGTCTTCGCCTGAACAAAAAAACGTAATAGCTGTTACACCCTTTCAAGCTTCAAATCCAGCATTTGATCAAATGTCCGAACCGATCCGCGTTGTCCCTAATCCATATCGATTGGATTTCGCTGATCATCTCCACATGTACCCGGATGCAGGAGATCCATATAAACTACGATTTATCAATTTACCTCGTAAATGTATCATTCGGGTCTATACAGCTTCGGGAGATTTAGTGCTCGAACGAAAACATTTAAAAGAATCTTCTGCCGAATCTGCATGGAGACAAGAAAGTATTACCTTTTCTGGAAATGTGGTAAGTGGAATCTATTTTTGGATGGTTGAATCATTGACTGATGAAAGTCTAGGCCAAGTCCAAAAGGGTACACTCGCTATTGTAAAATAAATTATTTTTTCATTTAGTCTAGAGACAAAGGTTCTTCTTTACTTAAACCCCATCCCATCGCCATGTACCAAAACACATTCAGATTAAAAACTATTTTTTGAATAATTGTAATAGGCAACCCACGTACATTCGTTATTCCTTGATACATATGAAAGGCCAATAAAACCATTAAAATGCCTGAAAACACTGTTAGCCCTTTAGGAATAATGTGCGTATTTGAAAAAAGAGTTAATATAATTGCAATAAGTAATCCGAGAGCCCACATATAAACGCCAAGTAAATGAATTGATTTCAATGTATTGCTCGGTGCGCCCCCTACCATAATTAATCCAATACTAGAAAAAATACCGGACCCTGCTGCCATCCAACCAATCCATTTAATTTTTGTAAAGGATGAATAATTCAAATAGAAGATTGTTAAGGATATTCCAAAAATTATAATTGAACTATTCATCAATATCATGGATGATAAATTAGGTTCGCCATTTTTTGCAACTGTTTCCCCTAAATCACTTAAAAAGTTTTCCCAATAATGATATCCAGACGTTGTTCTATCCCACGGTGTACCGCCCGCATAAAACAAAATTGAAATGTGCGACATTATAAAATAGACGACGCTTCCATATATGGCGGCCAAACCACTAGATCTTTTAGTGGGGATTAAAGTCATTTTAAATTTTCAATTAGGCTCACTAAATGATGGTAAATCAAGGGTCCAGTTTCAGGCCCAATAGAATTGACTTCACCATAAGGTGAATGATCTGCATTATATAAATAAGGTGGTTTTTCATCCCATTCACTTTTCGGAATAATATACCCAATTTCATCATTGGCTAACCCTAAAACAAATTTAAATTTTCCATCCATGATAGATCTTAAATAGGGAACTTCAATTGGGGAAATTTTATAATCTTGGCCCGGTGGGGATACAACTCCCCCATTTACAATTTCAGGATATATTTCTCCAGGGATAGAAAGAAAACTTGCGGGTCCAATTTTAAAAGCTGCAACTTCAGTTCTAACTTGCATCCAACTCGTTGTGCCATGCTTAATAACCCCTAACGCAAACCCCAATTTGAAATTATTATTATCCAATGGTAAAGAAATGGTTTTAGCCATAATTGAAATAGAACTTTCAGTAATATCTACTGCTTCGCTCCCCTTGAGTGCATTTAACAATAAATAGCCTATATTTTGCCCCTGAGCTTCTGTTTTTTCAAAGGTAGCGCCCGTTAGCATTTCACCTGTAAACATATCGGGAATCGCAAAAGACGGACGCGTAGTCATTAATCCGCCAACAGAACTACTTATATAAACTGCCGTTCCCCCAATGCCTTCAGCAATCGTCTTTCCATCGCGATGAATCCCTTTTTCAACTGCTTCTCTGATATAATGTGGGAAATCGGAACTAATTTGTAAATTTTCACTCCACAAAGTTTCAGGATGATTCCCCCAAGAAATGAGTGAGCCCAGCGTGGTATCTGCGTCTATATCCATTGCTTGAATAATTCGAAGACCCGAATCTAATTCTTCTGGTTTACGAGTATCCATTACAAAAGTGGACCCATTTACTAAATCTTGAGCAAACCTAAGTTTAGCTGGCCGTAATTGATCGACTGCTGTTTCAATAGCCATTTTTGTTTTCGCTTTTACATCAGCCATAAATTCAGGATTAACACCAGACGATAAAAAACTTTCTCCCCATATTCCTACCAAATCCGGTCCTTCATGATTATGCGTGCTTGCAATAATACAATAATCTAATTTTAGTGATTCTGACAATGATTTTCGAATATCAACCACTTCATCATGGAGAAACCCAACTGCATCTAACCCAACAATCGCTAAGCGAGTATCTCCTGTTTCCAATACCATCACCCTTGCCCAAATATCATCATGAACACCTTGTGCCGGTCTTTGATTATGGAATCCTGCAATCCAAACGGGGTCAAAAGTTCCATTCCTGTTTAAATCATTGTATGTATCACCTTTCTGGGGCTCATATCGCGCATTATTATCAACATCATTCCATGTATCAAATCCTGAAGGTGTGATAGGCACCTTTGCGAACCCAGCTTTAATAGCATGAGATTGGTCATCTTTTATGGATAAATTGATTGAATAATTTGGGTGTCTATCTGACAAATTATTTAAAATAAATCCACATCCAAATAGAAGGAAGATTCCTAAAAATAATAAAATTCTTTTAAGAATATTCATGATGTTACTTTTCCCTCGAATCGATTCATAATTTCTTTCCAATTTGTAAATACGAGACCTTCATTTTTCATAAATTGAATAACATCAGGGTCGGAAAACATTTCAGCCTCCCAAACGCGTTGTTGCCAAGAGTTTGTAATTTTTTTCAAACCATTTGTTTCAACGGATGGATGAAAAATTATTTCAGATAAGCCAGGTTTAAGTGATTGAATTAATTGGTAAAATTTATTCTTTTTATCTTCATAATTCTTGCCCGCCGGTACAGAATAAAAGTCATCTAACTTCGGTAATGTATACTCTTGGCCATACAAAATCATTTCATCAGAAATTGGATAACCTTGATTCCTAAATTTCTCAACAATTTCTGGCGTAAAGTTGATTACATTTGCTGGAATATTATATTCCATCGCTACTTTGAAAAATGCTTTTGCAAATTTTGCAGATCCATAAAGGGTTCCCATATGTGTGTCTAAATGGCTTGGAGACATACCACTTTCGATGGCACGACCAATTTGAGCTCTTATTTCTGTTTCAACTTCTTCCGCTGAAGCATGCATAACAACTCCCTGCACTTCATGATATAAATAACCATCATCATCAATTAACCCAGGTACATCCCTCACATTTGAGACAGACCCCCAACGATATGTTTTCCATTCGGCGGTTAAAGTTAAATGAAGGCCAACATCGAAAGATGGATGTTTGATAGACCATTCTGAAAAATCATTAAACCATGGACACGGAACCATCACTGCTGCAGATTGGATCTGATTATTCAATAAATAAGATTCAGCAGCTTCATTTGCTTCTTGGCACATGCCAATGTCATCTGCGTGTAAAATAACAACGCGACTTCCTTTTGGAAAACCTAATTTTTCTGCCCAGTTTGAACCTACCAAATTCATTGTATTCTTTGTTTTCTCTTTATTAGAGCAGGACATTATCCCTAAGAGTAACATTAAAAAAATGTGTGTGAATTTCATATTTCCCTTCATTCATTGTTAAATGGAATAACTTTTTTAAAAAATTTCGCCATATAAAATTGCATATATACATTTACAGGAACAGCTAAATCCATCGTGTGTGGCCACCCCTTTAATCTGTGATATTCATGAGATACACCGACTCGTCTCAATCTTTGATCTAACGTATCAGCTTGGCTTACAGGCACTACTTTATCAATCGTTCCATGAAATGTAATTGTTGGTGGATCATCGCTCGAAATATGAGTTAATGGAGACGCGTCTTTATATGGCATTGGATTTTCATTATAATTCTGCCCAATAAAATCAGTTAAGGCGGAATTACTCAAGGCAAAATCCGTTGTTAAATCACAGGGTCCATAAATATTTACAATTCCTTGAATATCACCAATAGATCCACAGGATTCATATTGATCTGTATATCCTGCCATCATGGCTAAATGACCACCGGCAGACCCGCCAACAAGAACAGCTTTATTCGTGTCAATCCCATATTCCAACCCATGATCCTTAATCCAACGAATACCACAATTTATATCTTCAACGGCAGCCGGGAAAGGGGCTTCTTGTGATAATCGATAAGATAATGTTGCTGTTACATATCCCCTTTCAGCAAATTCAATTAAATAAAATAAGTAATCTTCTTTTCCACCATACTTCCAGCTACCACCGTGAATAAATATGATAACAGGAGCTAGCTCTGTATTTCCATTCTTTTTAAGAATATCTAATTTTAGCTGCTTTTCTGGAGTTTCTTTATAAATAATATCCGGATAAAGGTTTATGGAAATTGGAACATCTGGTTTTTTGTTAATTAAATCGAGTAATCCTAAACCAGCGGACCATTCAATGAGGGAATAGTTATAGTAGCCAACCGGCGGCAAAGGTTCATTGACTGGATTTACATCTTCACACGATGTAAACATAATTAAAGCAACCAAGAATAGTATTTTTTTCACACTATTTAATGGGGTATGTCAATCGAAATGTCATTTGTGGAGAAATACCAATTTCTGCATCTCCAAATATTTTTTCATGGTATTGTAACGAAAAAGCTCGACCAATTGAAGTCCCCAATGCAGCTCCAAAAATCACATCACTTAAATAATGTTTATTATCATTCATTCGGCTTACAGCTACTATAGTCGCAAGACTATAGGCTAATGCACCCACTTGATTCCCATAGAGTTCATGAGCAATGGCTGCAATGGTATAACTATGTGATGTATGTCCCGAAGGAAATGACTCACAACAATCACCATTCGGTCTTTCTCGACCAAAAGCACGTTTCATCCCAACCGTAATCAACCCATTTGTTAACATGGCGAAAGTGGAAAATTGCATTTTGGAAAATATGTCACTCGAACTATTATTATCCATGACTGATGTTGTAAGAATCGATGACCATAATACCCAATGTGCCCAATCACCCCCGTATTTATCCCCAAAACGCGAAACGGGATCAGAGAGCACTTTATTAGCTTGGATATAATCTTTTATAGACATATCGATTTGGGTCACCGCGAGTGCTGTTATAGCCGAATATCCTAATAATTTTTGATTGGTTTTATCTGTTAGAACTCTTTTCCCAGATTCGCTCCAATACGTAGCCCAAGGCATTTTTGATACTTGTCCTAATAATGAACCGGTAATGATGATTAATAATAGAAAATAAGTTTTGAATTGTTTCATGTTCATACTATAATATTGATAGTAAAGTTCACAAATTCTATCCACCAATAAAAGAAATAATTATGGATCAAAAGAGTGCAATCATCGTCGGGGCAGGAAATCGCGGAAAGACTTACGCCAGTTACAGTTTATCATTCCCACATGAAATGAAAATTGTGGGTGTTGCAGACCCGAATCCGGAAAAACGAGATACATTCATTCAACTTTATCATCTCGATGATTCACAATGTTATAATTCCTGGGAATCAATTTTTGATCAACCAAGATTAGCAGATATTGCCATTATTACGACCCAAGATCAGATGCACGTGGAGCCGGCTTTGGCTGCCATGGAAAAAGGATACCATATATTACTGGAAAAACCCTTGGCAACCACAGAAGATGATTGCATTACATTTAATCAAAAAGCCCAAGGATATGAAAAAATTATTGGTTTATGTCATGTCCTGAGGTTCACATCCCATTATTTAAAAATGAAAGAACTAATTGATTCTGGAATTATTGGTGATGTGGTGAATATTGAACATTTAGAACCTGTTAATTATTGGCATATGGCCCATTCTTATGTACGAGGTAATTGGCGCCGATTAGACGAATCATCTCCAATGATAATTGCAAAATCCATACATGACATTGACCTAGTAAGTTGGTTTGCAAATTCATCTTATAAAAGTATTTATTCCATTGGGTCATTAAGGCATTTCACAAAAGAAAACGCACCCGAAGGAAGTACCGATAGATGCATTTCAGATTGTGCCGTGGAAAATGAATGTCCCTATTCTGCATTAAAATTATATATGAATATGGAGTTAACAGGATGGCCAGTTTCTGTCATTGCCAATGATTTATCTAAAGAAGGGCGGAAAAAAGCATTACAAGAAGGCCCCTATGGTCGATGTGTGTATCAATCCGATAATGATGTCGTCGATCATCAAGTAGTCAGTATGGAATTCGAGAATGATGTAAAAGCATCCTTTACCATGTCGGCTTTTACGGATGGTGAACGACGCACGCGAATCATGGGAACAATGGGTGAAATTATTGGAGATTTTAATACCATTACATTGAGCAACTTTAGAAATCACTCCAAAGAAATTGTGTGGAAAAAATCAGAAGAAGATGAAATGGGGCATGGCGGCGGAGATTTTGGACTCATGAAACAATTCCTGTTAGCGGTACGAGCCAATGATTCTACCTTATTTAGTTCATCACTTGAAGCCGCCGTTGAAAGTCACTTAATGTCATTTGGTGCAGAAAAAAGTAGGCTAGAAAAGAGAATTATTCTTTCGTCTGAATAAATTCAATAAAAATTTAATTATTTAATTTTATAACCATAAATAACAGGGCTCGAATCCGCGCCCCATTTATTAGCATTATAATAATCGCTGGATGCTTCAGCGCCAACAGCAATATGAATAGTTTGCCCCTTTTGTAAAATTGGTTCCCCATCCGTATTTACAAGAAACCCTTTTAATTCTACACGCATTTCTACTTCAGATCCATCGGGTGATAAAGCAATATTTATATCTTCACTAGAACCTTCTGTATAATCGTGGGTTATTGTTCGATTCCCATCCATATGTACATATTCAACTTTATAGTTTTGTCGCTTTTTTCCGTTTCGATCTTTAGAAGAATAATTGGATGGGCCTAAGGTTAACATTCCTTCTAAAGCTTCTTTTTCCCCACCAATACCTGTAAAGCCAAAAAATGTTTTGATAAATTTATTTCCAATAAACTCGAATTGTGCTTCACAATCATCGCCAATGGGTATTCCAAAATAGCAATTATCATCTCGCGTTGGAAGATAGCCAGTATGCGTATTTGTATCCACATCAATATAAGTATACCAATAATAACGCCCTTTTTCTCCCGTTCGCCCATGAGCACCAACCACACGAGAATAGAAATATAAATGTGTGTCATCATTCGCAACTTTAAAATCTAGAATATCCGTATCGGGATTGGGAAATAGATAAGAAATGAAGTCACCTTCAGGATCACTAATACCTTTAATATTTCGCCACTCATCAAAATTACCGTCAATGTGCAGAATATTATTTTGCACGTCTTCAACTACTTTATTTTGAACTTTATAATTTGCTAAAATTAAATTGTCATTTTCCAATTTTATATTTTTGTTGAAAACTCCTTCAAATACAAAAGTAATAACATGTCCAGATTCAGGCTGTGTCGCTCCGTCGATTAATAAGGGTTGGTACCCTTCTACTCGTTTAACAATCGAAGATTCATTTAATTGTCCATTCGCGATTTCATATGTATTATTATTGATATTAAAGTTGAGAACTGTTGATTTTTTTGAATGATTAAATGATAAGCTAAATTTTCCTAATTCAATGGGTGAACCTGCTTTTGAATAAAGATCGAATGGAAGAAATGAACGAGAAAACTCTTTGTGTTGATTATATTGACTCGGTTGAACTTGTAATAATTGATGCTCAAATGGATCAAATAATATTTGACCTGATGGTATGGCCAAAATTGGAAAATTTTCGGATATTTTATTGCCATCACTTGGCATAAAGAAGCCTTTATTATTGATTTTGCCTACAGGCTGCTCATTATATTTTGATGAATATCCCCCAACAATTATAGAATTATTACTCTCATAAACTCTTCCATCCCAAATTTGTTTTACTCTATTTGTTGAAATATATGTATTACTCCTTTTTAGAAACACATCTACATTGAATGGTGTTGCCAATTTATTTGGCATTTTAGTTCCTGCATTATTCAAAATATCATTTGTAGAAAAGCTTACTGAAAAAAAGGGTGTATATTTTACTTTTGATTTTTGTTGCTCTATTCCATGAGCTCGTAAAAATGTTTCATGAGATGGAACTCCATCTATTCCTAAATACTGAGACTTAATAGATTGAAAGTCTTCTGAAATCAAAATAGTTGATGTAAAAATAAACAATATAAAATTGTTAATATGCATGTTGTTACTAATCCTTATGAATAATTTTTTGAATATCGTACAATATACCTTGGCGTCTTGGAACTAATTCTGGTGAA